>JAYTVV010000237.1:0-6652 GCA_043743795.1 Geobacteraceae bacterium | reverse complement strand
AATCCGTAGGGCACGCTCGGACTTTAGGGCACTGGCCGCCACAAGCGCAAAGAGCCAGTAGTGACTGCGCAGGGCAAACTTAAACGCCTCTTCGACGGGGGCCGGTGACCAGAGGATCGCGACCCACGGGAGGACAAAAAGTGCGCCAACGGGCAACAACCATCCCTGATGCAGCCAATCCATGCGGTCTTTGTAACAGCGCCCGGAAAAGAGCCAGATTGTCAGCAGCAAGAGGCCACTCAGGGTCAGTGGGGCCGTCGCCACCGACAGGGAGAAGAAGCTCAGACAGAGACACAGGGTCATGACGTCATATGTCGCATCATGCATGGTGTGCTTGTTGATCATGGTCACAGTGACCCATCCAGATTGGCAGCGTGCTGCATGGCGGTGTAGTGTGCTTTTTTATGCGCAATACGCTGTGACGAACAGAACTGCGCCAGCAGCGTGTACTTGATGAATTTCATACGCAGGCGCAGCCGGTCCAGGGCCAGGATCGCACGGGCAAATGTGGCTCCATAATGTTTTTCCAGATACAGATGCTTACTGCGGTAAAACATGCGGGCCCCCTCGAGCGAGGTGGAGGAGCCGCCTAAATGCACCAGATGATGTGTCGGCAGGGCGTAGCAGTGTACTCCGCTATCCAGTAGACGATGGGCAAGATCGTTATCTTCGAAGTAGAAGAAAAAATCTTCGTCGAAGAGTGTCGCATCCCGCAGGCATGCACGCCGGATCACGAAGAAGGCCCCCATGACCCCCTGGACCCGCAGGGCAGCGCTTGATTTTGCAAGCCTATGTTTAAGCGCACTTGAACGGATCTTGTTCAAAAAATTAAAAATGATCGACAGGCGGGAGCGATGAAACATGAAACCCTGCGTCGAGCCGTCCCGGTTAGCGATGCGCGGTGCCACAACGCCGGCTTCGGGGGTCTGTTCCATGAATTCCCAAAGCGCCATCAAGACACTCTCGTCCAGGATGATATCCGTATTCATGGCGCAGATGTAGCGGCTGTCAACCGCCGCTATGCCGCGATTGATGGCACGGCCGTAGCCCAGATTCTCACCGGCTGAAATATAGACAACATCCGGGCGGTCTGACAACAGCTCGTGGGAGCCATCGCTCGAATTGTTGTCGACAACGACCAGCGTATAGCTGAACGGCAGCCGAGCGGACAGAAAGAAGTCGAGAATGTCCTGAACGAGGGCGCAGGTATTGTAGTTAACCGTTACAAAGGCAATATCGCAGGTAGTGTTATTCATGGAGGGCATGAGAACCATTCTTCGGGAGTAGCGTAGCGATTGCCTGCAGCACATCCCGGCTGGTCAAGGCCATCATACACGGATTTTCACTACCATCCCGGTAACAGTGTGGACGGATGCAGGGGTAATGTTCGCAGGCCGCCTGCAGGGCAATAATGCTGCCGCTGCGGTATGTCCCGCGGGATGTGACCGTCTGTGCGTACTCTTTGATCGTCGCTCCGTTGTCCCAGGGGTGCCAGCGCCACATCTCGGTTGGGCCATACAACGCCACCATGGGAATCCCGGTGGAGGCGGCGATGTGACTAATCGCGGTATCAAGCCCCAGGTAGAGATCGGCCTGGGTGATCAGACAGGCCATCTGATTGAGGGTTAGCGTCCCCGGAATAACAATCGGGGGAATCGTGCAGCGCGCGGCGGCCGCCACCAGCAAAGCGACCTCCTCCGGATCGGGCGATGAGGTCCAGACCGGCGTCAGGCGATATTTTTCGGCGACAAGATCACTGAGTTCGATGAAACGCTCGATATCCCAATACTTGTAGCGCCAACGGGCAAAGGGGTGAATGACGACGTACTTGCCCGCCCCGCCCAGTGAACCAAGCAGGCCGGAAACAACCTCCTCGTCCTGCTTGCCCCAGTACATTCGGACCCGCAGGTGATCGGCCGACAAGCCCAGCACCTCTGCAATTTCCTGGCAGTGTAACACCACATGCAGGTCCTCTCGGTAGGGCAACGCCTGGCTCATCAACAGCTTGCGCCACCAAACCCCCAGCGTTTTGTCGGGATCGTAATAGCCGATTTTGGTCTGGCTCCCGGCTGCGACAGCGGCAACACAGGCACGATCGGACTTGTTGAGACTCACGGCGAGATCATACTTTCTGAACAGGGATTTCAGGTAGCTACTTGAAGCGCCCCCCCCCCTTTTTTGCCATTTCTCGGAATAATACACCCGCCTGACGCGGGGATCCTTTTCGAGAAACTCACCGGTACCGCGATTTACCAGAAAATCGATCTGCGCACCCGGGTAGGCGGCCGCAAACACATCGATCAAGGGCGTGCTGAGGACAACATCGCCGATCAGTCGGGTATTTATGATGAGAATCGATGTGGGACTGGTTGATTGCATATTAGTACAAGACCCGTGTGCTTGTCCGTCCAAGACGGGACGTATGTTGTTGCATCAATTGCACTTATGCGTTCCTGCCTGAATCAGCCACCCGCTGCTGTTCCACCCGTTTCGCGTATTTATAAAAGGTGTATTCGAAGTTTGCCAGGGCGATCACAAAGCCCGGCCAGCCGTCAAGAATACCCCCTTTGATGAAATATATGCGGGCAAAGGCCGCCAAGCCGTGCAGCAGCGCGCCCCCCATGGTGGCAGACTGTCCCTTCTGCTTCATTTTTTCCGCACCAAGGGTGGCATAGCGCTCAAGCTTGGTGCACATCTGCGTCAGGTCGCGATACGGTTCCTGGTGGATGTAGTTGACCATATAGCCGATGGTTCCCTGCACGGTAAAGCCCTCATGGACCATGTCGTCACCAAACAGCAGGGCTGTGCGGCGAAAGAGCTGCGGTTGGCGGTAATCGGGATACCAGCCACAATGCTTGATCTGCTGCCCCATGAAGCTGTTTCGGCGGGGGGTGTAATAGGCATCCTTGGCATCCGCTTGTTCGACCAGTCGCAACATCTCATCCCGGGCCTTGTCAGTGCATCGTTCATCCGTATCCAGGCTGAAGACCCACTCATGTTGGGTAGCGGCGATGGCCGAATTGCGCAGCTTACCGAAGCCTTCGAAGGCCACCTGAACCACCCGGGCACCCAGTTCCGTGGCGATTTCTACCGTCCGGTCGCTGCTGTAGGAATCCACCACCACCACTTCATCGGCCCACAACACGCTCTTGACCGCATCACCAATGTTGCGCTCTTCGTTAAATGCAATGATATACGCGGATATTTTTGCCATTGGGTACTTCCTTTATGTGTCTCTGAGAGTTTTACGCCGCGCCATGTACGAGAGGGGAGAATCCCACACCCGTTATCACCCGTACAGACCGAGCAGGCGTCCCGCCGTTCTCAAAAGTTTGTTACGCGGGTAGTTTTTGTGCAGATAACTGCCGTGTTTGTTGGTTGCCAATAAGTAGCCATGATTACGCATCCACGAGTCCACGCGTTTTTCGAAAAGTTCGCCGCCGTAGCCCGGAAATCGTGCCGAAGCCGGATGCGACTCACCGTAGATCTGCGCACGAAAATCGGCGGTCCTCACAAGGTAACACTGGTCAGAAAAGCCATAACCAAACCAATACTCAGAAGTATCCTCAAAAGAGTTTTCGCGGGCTTCTTCGTGCTTGCGGCTCCAGACACAATTGACGACACGCACACGTTCATCATGTTCAAGCAATTCAATCCCTTGATCAACCCAGGCAAAGGAACCATCAAGAATACTGTCGCCCGAGAAATGGAGCAGATACTCCGTCCGGCAGCGATAAAGACCCACCAACTCCTGAATGGAGTAGTAGTAACCACCTTTGAAACTCTCCCGGTTCAGCTCAAAAAAGGCCAAGGCCTGATCAGCAAAATCTTCGACGAGCACGTGTTCCGTAATAATCCCGCGCGCCTTCAGTCGTTCTGCATAATCCCTGACTCTTTCGGGCTCTAAGACGTTGTTGATATAGAGAATCCGATCGTTAAAATCAAAGCGATTCCGGGCAATCATTGCTTCAATACGATCGGTTTTGAGCAGAATTTCCCAATCCTTTTCGTAACATTTTGTTTCAAAGGTGACTGTCGCCATGTGAGTACTCAACCCCGTTAAATCTAAAGACCCTTTCAATGTAACACAATCTCCACAGTTCAAAATCTACAGATTGCCCGCAATACCTTGTGATCCTGGTTGCAATCGATACGCTCAACAACAACGCCTCTTTCAAGGAGCTGACGTAAATCTTCTTCGCAATTAAAATGGTGTACATGTGATGGATCGTCGTAAGCTCTTCCCAGGGGTACAGAGACAAGCATTCGAGCCCCCGGTTTCAACCAACCACGCAAACCGGCGAGCACAGGCTCGGGATCAGGGATATGCTCAAAGACATGTGAAGCCCACGCTGAATCCAAAAGGGTCTCGGGCTTGTCTTTGAGTACGTCAGCGACCTGAAACGTGACGTTTGCACGTATTTCCGGAGACTCGCGCTCGCGCAGATACTCAGCAATCGCTATACCTATTTCAGATAGATCAATTCCATGTACCGCCCTGCCGTTTCTGGCCAAAAAGATATCACTATGCCCTGAACCACAACCGAAATCCAAAACTGTCCCGTTTATCTCCGGGTACGTAAGAAGGTCATTCCATTCAAAATGATTCTTCCAAAACGACATGGTGAGCGCTTTCGGATGAACCTTTAAACGGTCAAGAAAGACTTGGTTGCACTCAATCTGCGAAGTGCTTGCGTCTGCACGGTTGCGGCCATTAAGAATTATGGAGCGGACCGTTCTGAATTCAGAATCAAAAAAAGATCTGATGCGATATTTAAACTGCCTTATCTTCGACATTGACACCTCATTTATGTAACCGAGCAAACCAAAGGACTAATGGTTTCAGCAAAACGCACCAAGACCACTGATTATGCATAAAGAATGTACAAGCGGCGGAAACATCTTTTATTTTCCCTTGGTCTCTGCAGATGTCATGTAACTGCACAGCCCACGTTTGGGGATCATAACTATCTATAATAAACCCGGTTTGGTTATTTTGGGTTATGTCCAGCGCAGAGGAAACAGGCGACATGACTGGTACACAGCCGAAGGCCATGGCCTCGACACACACCATTCCCCAGCTTTCCCGCAATGACGTCAGGCTGAGGATCTTGGCCCGGCTGTAAAGTTCAAACAGTTCACGTTTGTCATCGATCTGACCGGTGAAGGTCACCTTGCCGGTCAATCTTGGATTGTTGTGCAGGAACAGGTTCTTGCGCTGTTCGAATTCAGGCGTCATGGGACCGACAAACTGGACCTGCCAATCGGCGATGTCACCCATGATTGCCAGTGCATCAAGCATCAGTTCGGTGTTTTTGACCTGGTCGCCGTGACGGGCCACCAACAGAATCAGGTTCTCTTTTTCCTTGAAATCCCTGCGACGGACACCATATTGGTCGATAAACTCGGGATCAAAGCCGTTGGGCAGCAGCACGCGCTTTGCCGCAGGGACGGCATCCGCACCACTAAAGGCCGCCTGCGTTTCAAAGGAGACAAGATCGACGGACTTGATCAGTTTTTTTCGCAGCAGCACACGCTTGAGGTGGGTAACGACATCCTGATCGACCCATGTTCCAAAATCAACCTGGCTGCCGGTCTGATCGGCCTTGATATACAGGCACCCCTGCGGGTTTAAAAACTTGTACAGAATTCCCCGATAGGCCGAGCGAGTCGAGATGTGCATAAGCATCAGTACATCGATGTCGCGGGCCTGGCGAGCCAGGTAGCGATAGGGCGACTCGTCGATGATGGTGATCTTCAGCCCCTGGAGCACCGAATCTATCTGCGAGAAATCTTCCCGGCCCCGGCGACAGACGATCTCCGCAGCATAACCAAAATGCTTGTACATCTGAAAGGGGACCTGCCCCACATCCTTGAACAGATGGACACTCTGCAGGTCGTCAAAGAGCAGTACAAAACGTTTTTTTCTGGAGTTCGTATCCGCGCGTTCGTCGTTCAGCACGGCTCTCCCACCTGGAACTGCATGGAATATAGTTTGTTGTAGAGGCCATCCCTGGCGACCAACTCATCGTGCGAGCCCTGTTCCACAATTTCACCCTTGTCCAGCACCAGGATCCGATCGGCGTTTAGAATGGTCGAGAGGCGGTGCGCGATCACAAAGGTAGTTCGGTTCTGCATCAGATTATTGAGGGCTCCCTGCACCATCTGTTCGCTCTCCGTATCCAGGGCACTGGTGGCCTCATCCAGGATCAGGATGGGAGCATCCTTAAGCAGTGCCCGGGCGATGCAAAGGCGCTGACGTTGTCCGCCTGAAAGTCGTACACCGCGATCGCCGATAGTGGTGGCGTAGCCTTCCGGCATTTCCACGATAAAATCGTGGGCAAAGGCGGCCCGGGCGGCGGCTTCCACCTCCTGATCGGAGGCTCCCGGCTTGCCGTAACGGATGTTGTTGGCAAGCGTATCGTTAAAGAGGGTCGTTTCCTGATCCACCAGGGCAATCTGCGCCATGAGGCTGTCCAGGCGGGTGGTACGGACATCATGGCCATCCACCAGCACCGTACCTTCGCTCACGTCGTAAAAACGTGGGATCAGTGAGACCAGGGTCGTCTTACCGCCCCCCGATGGTCCGACCAAGGCAACGACATCTCCCCGCCGGGCCGACAGGGTGATATTGCGCAGGACATCGGTATCC
>JAYTVV010000236.1:0-22239 GCA_043743795.1 Geobacteraceae bacterium | reverse complement strand
TCGTCCATCCTCTGGGCCAAATGCCCCAGCATAGTTCGCGGGTCATGCAAAGCCCTGCGAAGTCCCTCAAGGCGACGGTCGTATGCAGCCAGCCGGGTTTCTACTGATCGCTGCAGGCGGTGGGACAATGCTTCTACCTGGTTACGCAGCTCATCGGTGCTGGCGATTACCAACTCGGCGGCCGCCGAAGGCGTTGGAGCGCGAAGATCCGCCACAAAGTCACAGATGGTCCAGTCCGTCTCGTGGCCGACAGCAGAAATAATCGGAATCCTTGACCGGTAAACCGCCCGGGCAACAACCTCTTCGTTAAAAGCCCAGAGATCTTCAAGCGATCCGCCGCCACGCCCGACAATAAGGGCGTCGACCTCTGCCAACCGGTTCATCTCATCAATCGCCCGGGCAATTTCCAGCGCGGCCCCCTCACCCTGTACGCGTACCGGGCAGATCAACACTTCCAGCGAGGCAAAACGGCGCTTGAGGACGTTAAGTATATCGTGGATTGCTGCACCGGTGGGTGACGTAATGACGCCGATTTTTCGAGGAAAATGTGGCATGCCGATCTTGTGTGTCTCGGCAAACAGCCCTTCTTCCGCCAGTTTTTCCTTTAATTGTACAAAGGCAGCCTGCAGAGCACCAACTCCTGCCGGTTCCACATATTCGCAAATAAGCTGATATTCACCGCGTTGGTCAAAGACCGAAACACGACCACGCACAATCAACGCCATTCCATCGGTCAGCCGGAACTTAAGGTTCTTTACCGCGCCCTTAAACATCACGCAGCGCAACTGGGCGCCGGCATCCTTGAGGGTAAAATAGCAGTGCCCGGAAGAAGGGTACGATAGATTGGAAACTTCACCCTGCACCCAAAGGTGCTCAAAATTCTCCTCAAGTACCCCGCGGAGCAGAGCGGTCAGACGACTGACCGTGAGGATTGTTTTTTCAGAAAAGATATCCAAATTAGTGACTCGCGTGTGTGTAGGAAAACAGAGCGTGCAATTTCTTAAAAATCATCCGAAGAGCCACCACCGTCAAAACCGCCGCCTCCGCCGGAAAAGCCGTCATCCCCACCCGATGGACCGCCGCTTCCGCCAAAAAAACCACCAAAAAAACCGCCGCCAAACCCTCCGTAACCTCCTCCACCACCACCACCACCGCCAAGTATTTCAGCGACAGCCATACTCAGGAGCAGACCGGCGAAAAGTCCTCCGACGGCAAGAAGCAGGAGCGTAATCAGCCCCATACCGGGGAAAGCCAGGTACGTTGCCAGCGGGAGGCCAACCGCACCGACCGCGCCACCAAAATAGCGTGAAAACAAACCGAAGACAGCAACAGCAACGGCTACTCCAAGCAACATAGTCATAAAAGAGGGAGAGGCTTTTTGAGCGGAGTGTTGTCGGTTTGGCTGGCCGGTGCCCTTGAATTCACCCTTTGTAGCAGAAATAATACTATCAACACCAGCGGCTATCCCCTGGTCATAATTGCCGGATTTCAGATGGGGGCGCATAACATCCCGAATAATTCTCCCCGATGTTATGTCAGGGAGAACGCCTTGCAGACCCAGGCCGACTTCAATACGGACTTTGCGCTCCGCCTGGGCTATCACAAGGAGCACGCCGTTATCCTTCCCCTTCTGCCCCACTTTCCACGCTTCAGCCACACGGATTGAAAACGGATCGATATCATCACCCTGTAGCGACGGCACGGTAAGAACGACCACCTGATTGGACGTTTCACGTTCAAAAGCGGCCAGCTTCTGCTCCAGACGCTGTAGCGATTCTGGCGACAGCATTTGGGCCAGGTCGTTTACCCGACCGGTCAACCGCGGTGCTTCCAGCGCCGGGAGCACCGCAGGAAACAACAGCAAAACCATAATCAGAAGGACACATTTCAAATTCATGGCGTCGTGGGTGGATTCGATCAGAATTTGACTTTTGGTGCTACTTTGGCACCTTCTTCCGCCTTGAACGCTTCTTTTCGCTGCAAATGCAACATCAGTGAATTCGTCAAGGAGTTCGGAAAGGTACGGATGCTGGTGTTGAATTCCTGAACGGAGCCATTGTAGCGTTCGCGCGCGACATTGATACGGTTCTCGGTTCCCTCCAGCTGTTTTTGGAGGTCAAGGAAGTTCTGATTGGCCTTCAGGTCGGGATATTTTTCAACGACGACCATCAAGCGCGACAGTGCGCCGGAAAGCTCTCCCTGTGCCTGTTGGAATTTGTTCAACGTAGCAGGGTTGTTAAGGACATCTTTTGAAACCTGCATGGAGCCGACCTTGGCGCGCGCCTCTGTAACCGCCTTGAGAGTATCAGCTTCATGCTTTGCATAGCCTTTTACAACCTCGACAAGATTGGGAATCAGGTCGGCACGCCGCTGGTAGGATGATTCGACATTACCCCAGGCAGCAATCACCGCCTCTTCATTAGCCTGCATGCTGTTATAGCCGCACCCTGACAACAGCGCGAAAATTGAAACCATCAGCAGTCGTGCAACGAGTCTTTTCATGGTGTTTCCTCCGTAAAATGTTGGTGATGGTTCGTATGATCTTCCTTGCCATAGTGGATCTTCATGCCGGTCAAAATAACATTACAGACCAGCGGTGTAATGTTGGCCACAATCAACGGTAAGTCATTGATAAGGATACCGTATATCATCCAAAGGGCAACACCAAAGGACAGCAGGAGCGGCTGCCAGATGGAAATATCCCGGGCATGACGGGTTTTCAGCGTTTTAATTACCTGCGGAACAGCAGCAATACTGGTGAGTGTTCCTGCGACAAGACCAATCGTCGTTGAAGTCACGAACGCTTCCTCCCGTCAAAGGCTGAACTGGCCCAGTCAATCTGCGTCAACATTCCGCGCAGTACCGTGACTTCACGACTATCAAGATTTGCCCGAAAGAAAATACGCCGCAATGAGCGCATGATATGCGCCGGATTCTGTTCATTCAGAAATCCGACTTTGTTCAGAGTAGCGTTAAAATGGTCAAAGAGCGACTCCATCTCTTCTGATTTTGCCAGATCAAGCGGTCGCCCTCCCCCCGCTGATTCTGAGACCTTACCAAGTTCATAACAGAAAAGGAGCACCGACTGCGACAGATTGAGTGAACCGTATTCACTGGAGGTCGGAATGGTGGCATGCCAGCGGCAGAGGGACAGTTCTTCAGTCGTCAGCCCGTTGTCCTCACGTCCGAAAACAAGTGCCGCCCGGCAATCCGGAGTAACCTGTTCCCTGAAACGAGTGGCCACTTCCGGTGGAGAAAGAATTTCCTGGCGATATTTGCCATGACGGCGGGTGGTACCGACCGTTAAGGTGCAGTCGGCCATCGCTGAGGCCAGATCCGGGTAAACGACGGCCGATTCAAGCAGATCACGTGCGGCAACGGCAAATTTGAGAGCTTCCGAGTCGAAGCGATCGCACCCTTTTACGATCCTCAATTGGGTAAGGCCCATATTTTTCATCGCCCGGCAGGTCATGCCAATATTCCCGGGCGACTGTGGTTCAACCAGAATAATTAGTATATCATTGCTCAAGAGAGTGTCCTTCGTGACGTATGTACGGCCCGTATCCGCGCCAACCGTTCTCTGGCTGGTTTTTTGAGTTTCCAGGCGTGATAGGCGTGGACGCACCACGCCATGGAGATGAAGCCGAACAGAGCCAGAACGAGGTAATGTTCATAATTGCTGACATTGTCGAGTAAGAGTGAAGCGCTTTTACCGAACAAATACCCCCCAAGGGAAAAGGCAGCCGCCCACGTGAATGCGCTTGCCAGATTTATCCAGAGAAATGTGCGGGGGGCAAGATCGGTTATGCCGAGAATGATGGGCAGAACGATTCTGAATCCGTATGTAAACCGGGAGATGAAGGCCACAAAATTTCCGTATTTCTCAATCAGTTTGAGAGCCTCACGGAATTTTTTAGCAATGGAGTGAAAACGCTTGAGTAACCCTTTCCCTTTGAAACGGCCGAGATAAAAATAGCACTGATCTCCCAGGAAAGATCCAGCCCACGCGGTGCAGATAACCCCCAGAATATTCAGGTACCCCTGAAAAGCGAGAAAACCTGCCAGAAGCAGGATCGCTTCACCCTCAAGAAATGTGCCGACGAACAGCACCCAGTATCCGTGAAGTTCCAGGTATTCTTTAAGGATCTGATGAATGTGCACCATCAGCCCCGGTTATTGAATATGCTACACCGCAAGACGGCCGGCAATTTCTGATTTCATAAGATCCATCATTTCGTCGATGCGGGCGTGAGAATCACATGCAATAGCATCTTCCTCAACCCGGGTAAAAAAGAGTGTGCGTTTCGCGGAGTCAAGCAAAAGGGAGGAACCACCCTGCTCTTTGATTCTTTTCTCAACGATAGCGCGCCCCGCCTTTGATAAATAAGCGGACGCTACTTCCGAAAGATCGTCAACAAGCTCAGTCAGTTTTTGCTCACTGAGCGATGAAACAACAGCCTCACCTACAGGGGGTTCTGTCGTGCGAGGCGCAACATTCCGTGACCGGGCTGTTTCCCAGAGTTTTTGCAAGTTGACCATTTGCAGCAAATCATACTGCATCAGTTCCTCAAGCGGCTTGGTTGAACAGATTTCAACCCGCGCACCGGGTAATGCCGCTATTTTCCTTGATTCCTCCGGGGATGATTCAATCGCGGTGGCACCGTTGTGATAAAAACCGATCGGCAGCCCATCCTTGTAAAACATCATCGCAGAGCGTTCCGCTGTATAAAAGCGCACAACCCCGTTTGTCCCCTGCCCTTTCAGGCGGGCAAGCACTCCCTTGACATCAACCTGCCGAACCTCCTCACCGTTAAACAAACGGGGTCCGAGGACCAACGCGTGGGCACAAACAGCCAGATCTGCCGTCATACGATACACATTTATTTCACCACCAACTGATATCACCTTGTCAAACAGCAGCACGATCGCTTCAAACCCGGTCCTGTCACGCCCATCATCATTGCTGAGTGCGCAAAGCAGTTTCCCCTTGGCAAAAATCCCATAGAATTCAAATTTGTGGGCTGAGTGATGAATGTACCCGGTGAAACTGCCATTGCCGAGCTTTTCAAGAACATCTGGAATAACTATTTTATTAGCAGATATTTTTTCGTACAGCGGATTTGCTTTCGGCAGGAAACGCATCCCACAACCCCCACACATATTAAGTTCATGCCAACTACTGCATTTATGGATTGTACTGCTTTCAATCGTAACGTACAGAGCGAATTTCAGAAACAGTGAGACAATCGTATAACTCACTAAATATCCGCGATACCGTAAAGGATTTTGGGGGCCATGTCAAAGCAAAATGAAACCACATAAACGCTGAATATCCTAATATAACCAAGATATTAAGCTTGACAAACCACCGTCGTTACAGTAGTTTTTAGCCGTTTTGGAGTTATCGGAGTATTGGTTGTTTTTCAGATGACTTTTGCTCGAGGAAACCAATGGCGGTTAGTTCAAAAAAAGACAAACTTATTGAAGAGGCTCAGAAGCTTTCACTGCGCGGACAGTTTGACAAAGCAGCCAAAGTCTACGAGCAGATTCTTGCGTTGGAACCAACTGCCATCAATCTTCGCCAAAAACTAGCCGAACTGTTAATTAAATGCGGGCGGAATGATGATGCTCGTAAAGAGCTTGAAACCATTGGCAAACACTTTACAAAAAACGGTTTTTATCTTAAGGCGATAGCGGTCTATAAGCAGTTGCAAAAGCTCTTTTCCGCCGACATTTCCCTCTCCCTCACCCTTGCAGAACTGAACGAGAAACACGGCCTCGTTGCAAACTCCCTTTCCGAATATAAACTCGTATATGAGTTTCATGATAAAGCCGGCAATATTCCTGAAGCACTCAGCATTCTTGACAAAATGCAAAATGTTGACCCTCAGAACCTAGCGATAAAGATCAAACTGGCAGAGGCCTACAATAAGCAGGGAAAGAAGGATGAGTCGTACACTATCTTCTCAAAAACGGCCTCATTACTGCTCGAACGCAATGACACCGCGACGCTTTCAAAAATATGCACCCGCATCCAGCAGCTTTTTCCTGACAAGCCTGATTTCATACTTGAGGCTCTCGCCGAACAAATCCGTCAGGGCAATGCCGCATCCACAATTGAAAGTATCCAGGGGCTTCTTCGCAGCGAGCCGAACAACAAACGCGCATGGAATCTGATAATTCAGGCATATCAGCAGCTTGAACAGCCACAGCGTGTCAAAATAGCCTATCAGCACTATCTGAAATTTTTCCCCTCGGAACCTGCAGCGATGTTCGGCCTCATCTCGTCAACCGCTGCAGAGAAAAATCTTACAGCGGCGCTGGGCCTACTTGATCAATACGAGACAGGCCTGATTTCAGCAGGTTTTTTACAACAGCTTGAAGGGGTGTATCATACCCTTGACAAGATAGATCCGATCAACACCAGAATTCTGGAAGGTCTTATTCGGGTTGCCACGGCAGCAGGCAATGATGAAGAAAAACGCTCACTCACCTCGAAACTGGAATCACTCCGTTCAGTTTCCGGCAAGGTACCGAATAAACCCGTCAAGCCGGATTCACCGGCAGCTTTTTTTGACATGCCCGCCCCTGCTGATCCGGAAACAAATGTGTCGCCATTCTTCGACGAAAACCAACCGGAACATGGGGCAACGTCACTTTTCACACTTCCAGTTGCCGAGCCTTCCCGAGAAGAGCTTTCGGCTGTTGAGCTGCGTACCGCCACTATTGACCAGATTCAGCAATTTGAGGAGGAGATTGAGGTCGAAATTGATTTTGATGTGGATTCTCTTGTTGCCGCACCAGATGAGGATATCAATACGACTTCAGTTCAGAACAACTGGCTCGACTCAGTCGGCGATTTATTTGACACGATTGATACCGCGCCAAGTGGTGTAAAGTTCGGTAACGAAATGGAAAGTTCTGACGCTCAATCACATTTTGACTTGGGTCAGGCCTTTAAAGAGATGGGGCTCTATGACGAGGCAATAAACGAGTTCCGGCAGGCATCGCAGGACGAGTCCCGACGTGTGGAATGCCTGATAATGCAGTGTGCGTGTTTGCGGGAACGGGGAGAACTGGAAAAAGCCGCAACCATGTTGCAGGCATTATTAAAAACAGGACTGAACACAGATGAAAACTGCGCTGTAAAATATGAGCTGGCTTCAGCGTACGAATCTGCTGGGAAAAAGGAAGCGGCAAATATTCTTCTCAATGAAATAAATTCCACAAATCCCGGTTTTAGAGACACCAACTCACGCATCAACGCAGTAAACCTCTCAGACTCACTTGATTTTTCAGACGATGACCTGAAAGATTTCTGACTACAACAGATTTGAAACAGAGATTTGGCTCTATTTTGCCGTACATTCCACGGAGGTTTACTACATGAAAAAAACGCTCTCTGCCATAATCACTTTCGCACTGCTTGGATTCGTTAATTCTGCTGTCTTTGCTGCAGAGCTGCTTGATGTCAAGCCGGTTGTTGTTGGAAATGCAGTATCAATTGAAATTACAGCTGATATCCCTCTGACATATACATACTACAAAGTTCCTGGCCAGGCACGGGCAGTCATTGACATCGCCGAAGCTGACCCGGAAAAAGTTGAGCCGTTGATTGTTGTCAACAAAGGCGTTGTATCAAGCATCAGTGTCGACAAAGCCCAGATTTCCGGGATCGTTGTCAGCAGAATTATCTTTAATCTTGTTTCTGAAGCAGACATCGCTGTTACTGCCGCTCCGGACCGCAAGTTGCTGAAGGTAACATTTGGTGGTTCTCCTGCTGTCAGCAAGCCGGAACCAAAACCGGAAATCAAACCTGAGCCTAAACCAGAACCACTGCCCGAACCCGTCGCAAAAGCTGAGCCCCCCGTAAATACGACTGTCATTCCTCCAGTTGGTGCAGTTCAGGAAGAAGACCCACTCGGCCTTGATGAGCCTGCTGCCAAATCCGCTGCCACGCCGGCAGCAAAAACGGCAGCGGCAATTACCACAACCACCGTTACTGCAGCGACCGCAGTCGGGGCTGTGGCTCTTTCAGCGGCGCCAAGTGCAGCACGGATACCAAAACTTGAACCGGTTGTACCTGTAGCGGCTAATGCTGTTCGCCCTTCGGCTTTGACTATTCAAGAGATTACAACCGGAACATCTTCTGTTGAAATACGTGCCAACCAACCAGTTGTTGATTACAAGGCGACAAGAATATCCAGCCCGGAACGCCTCATAATTGATATCCCCGGTACAAAGATAAACCAGAAGCCGAAATCCATTCCTATCAACAAGTTCGGAATTTCAAAAGCCCGTATCGGGGTTTCACCAAAAAACATCCGTATAGTTATTGACTCCGCTACCGCCGGATTTCCAGCATATTCCATCACAACTTCTGAAAACGGATTACGGGTAAGCTTTAAATAAATTATTTCCCCAGACACCAGGCAGAATACTATTCAAGCCGTAAACACAAAACAAGGACCCAGCCGTATGTGGCTGGGTCCTTGTTTTATTGGTGGGCGCTACTGGGAATAAACCCAATTCGCTAACCAGCTAAAATCAGTAGAGCGTGTTGTGTATTGCAGTTCAAAATGTTCGCAATTTGTATAGCAAGGAATAGCAAAGAACAGCCAACTAATCAATTAAAACACCACCGAGAGGCCACTAGTCAACTGGAACTACGCCTCTGCACTTCGGGTATGTAGTGCAGCCCCAGAAGTTCTTGCCGACATTACTTCCCTGACGCGCTACCCGCCGCGACATCTCAGAGCCACACTTCGGGCAGGACGGGGCGGTGGTCGTTGTTGGGGCCGCCGCCAGGAGAGCAGCTGAGACGGATGTTTTCGCTAGCGGGCTCTTGGCCGCTTCAATCATTGCCTTGAGTCGTTGCCCGTCTATCAACTCCAGGCTGCGCCCTTTGGTAAACTCCTTGGCGTCGGGTGTGTATTCTCCAGACGTGACGAAGTAGCCGCCAGCGGCACCGCGAGCGGCCATCACACCGTAAAACTCCCGCACCGGTTGTACGCCGACCTTAAACGCCTTCCACTGCTTGCATTGAACCAGGTAAAGCTCATTCTTCTGCCGCAACACCAAATCAATGCCACCATCAGGCCCATTGCCGCCCTCTCGGGTTACATTAAAGCCTTTACGGCGGTAATACTCACTCACCAGCATCTCGAACTCCTGCCAGCTCATGTCGTTTAAGGCACTGACGCCGGGCCGTGCTGCCGTCGTGTCAAACAGTTTCTTCTGACGGGCCGCCCCGACCGCTGAAATAACTGAACCCAGCCCGAAGGCAAATGGCAGAACAAACTGGCCGAACATTGCCAAAGTTGTCGTAAGGCCTCGAACGGCTGCATCACCCATTTGTCCGGGGTTCGCCGACGCGAGCATGGGCGGGCGGGAAGCAACGGCATGCAGCACAAAATAAGACACGACAGCCATGGCAAATCCAACCCACCACGGCAGCTTGCTGACAATATGAATAACATCTTCTATCGGACTGGTACGCTTGCGTGCCATGGATTCTCCTTTATAAACGATAATCTCGATTAGGCGCCAGCGCGCTCCCAGTTGAGCGCCAGCAAGCGGCCGAGCAGGTCGGCATCATCGATATCAGCCGGCCAGCCATAGGCAGCCGCAACGGCGGCATCCAGAGCAGCATGGGCGTTGACCAACCACGCCGGCCGGGCGTTGTAAAGATTGGTCAGGGTGCGTTTTTTCAGTTCGGCCGCAGCTGCATCGTTGACCGGCAAGATGCGGTCGGGATAGCCGAGCACCACCTCGGGCCCCCGCTGCACCAGCTCGGCCGGATTCAGCCAGTTGTCGCGCAGTTCGACAATGCGCCGGGCCGCACTAGCGATGGCCTCGGCATGGGGATTGTCGACCAGGTCGGCGGCAGGGATGTTTGGCGTCATGTCGGCCGGGAACGGGAACGGCTCGAAGCAACGGCCTGAACTATAAACGGGGTCGTTGCCGACGCCAAGGCGGCCGCCTGCAGCTAGCGCCCAGGTGATATGGATGCGTGATGACAGAATGCCAACCGTCATGTCATCGTCGCGAGGAATCACGACAAGCTTGTGCTCAGGTGCAACTGCCGCCGGAAGCCAGACAAACAACCGGTGCTTGGCGGTTTCCACGGTTGCGATGTAGCGGCCAAGCCCTGCCAGTGCCTTGCGCAGTTCCGGCCGCGGCCGGCCATGGCGCCACCACTTCTCGGCGCGAACCGCCTCGCGGTTGCCCTGCCGTGCCGGTTTGACGTGCTCCAGCACGTGCTGGAAAGGCGCCTCGTATAGCGCCGCCTCCTGTTCGGTCATGGCTGGGCCGAAGTCGATGACCCAGCGGTCTTTGCTCCCCTTGAGTACGTCCGCGCCATTGTACAGCGGCCGCAGCACGTCGCTGTTGGGGCGGCCGTTGGGATTACTTGGCAGTCGCAGCCACTGGCGCGCCAGCTCCCCCGGCACGTCGAAGGCGCCGGCCAGACAGAGCCCGAAGAACGAGCGGCCGGCGTTCTCGGCCAGCGGCCGCGCCGTGGTGATGTCGGCCCCGGTAGCCCCTTCCTGGCGCCCCTTGAGGTCGGCGTAAATCTCGGCCATCGGCCGGCCGTCGAGTTGAACGGCTACACCATCAGCCCCGCCGTCGAAGCAAACCAGCGACACCCGCACGGCCGCCCCGTCGTTCACCCATGGTTCATCGCTCCATGCGTTGTAAATGCGGCCGCTTTCACGGACGCGCTCCAACACCTTGCGGTTGGCTCCCTGGCGTATCGAGTTGGTGGAGACAAGCCCTGCCCGCTTGCATGTGCCGGCCGCTATCGCCGCCCGTGCCTTTTCGTGCCAGTAGGTCACCAGGTCGGCGCCGCCAGGAACCCGGCCGGCATAGGCTGCCCGCAGCCGACTGACGTACTCGTCGCCAAGCTCGGCCAGCATGCGCTTGTCGCCCAAGAATGGCGGATTGCCCACGATGCAGTCGGCCGCCGGCCAGGCGGCTTCGCTGCCATCTTCATTCACCACGGCGTCGCGGTTCTCGATGGTGTCCAGCGTCTGCAATATCGGGTTGCGGGTGTAACCGGTACCGTTGCGCATCGCCCACTGAATATCGCCAATCCAGACCGACACGCGGGCTAGCTCGGCCGCGTAGTCGTTCAGCTCGATACCCAGCACGTTACGCGGACCGACCTGTGAGAAATCACGGTGAAAGCCCAGCGTTTCCGCCTCCAGCATGACACGGTGTTCAAGGCTTTTCAGCTCGACCAACGCCACATACAGAAAATTCCCGGAGCCGCAAGCAGGGTCAAGCACCTTTGTCGCACGCAACTGCGCCAGAAACTCATCATAGAGCGCCAGAGACTTCTTTTTAGCCGGTGCCGTGCCTTTGCCCTGCATCACTTTAATGGCGCCTTTCACAGCCGCCCATTCACGCTCCAGCGGCTCGGTAACAACCGGCCGCACAATCCGCATGATGGAATCGCTGTCGGTATAGTGTGCGCCCAGCTGCGACCGTTTCGAAGGGTCAAGACCGCGCTCGAACAGGGTGCCAAAAATGGCCGGCTCGATATCAGACCAGTCAAGGCGACAGCAGACCAGCAGTTGCTTGACGGTATCGGCATCTAACGGCAGTGCGTCGTCGCTGTCGTACAGCCCGCCGTTGAACCACGGCACCTCATCCACACCGAAGTCGCCACCGGCCTTCATGGCGCCGAACAGCATCCGCAGCTTGTCGGCCAGCTTTTCCGGCCGCTGCTGCACCGACTCCACCAGCCGCGTGAACAGCTGCCCTGGCAGAATGCCGATATCCTCGGCGAACATGCAGAACACCAGCCTATTGAGAAAATGCGCTACCCGGTGGCCGTCGTGACCGGCATCCCGCAAGCGCTGGGCGATACCGGCAAAGGCTCTGGCCGCCTGCTCGGTAACCATCTGGCGGGTAACGCCCGGCCGGAACCGTTCCGGCTCGGTGAACAGCCAGCGCAGCTTTTGCAGCGCCTCCGGACGCGCGAGGTCTTCAATGGCGATGGTGTGGATTTCCTGCACCGTGTTGGTGAAATTGCTGTGAATGATGATAGTGGCGAGGTCTGACACCACGAGCAGCGGCGGGTTTTCAAGAGCAATAGCGTAGCGCTGGAGCTGCGCAAATGCCGCGTTCAGGTCTTTGCCCTTGCCCTTATATTCCCAGCCGAAGTGTCCACGTTTCCAGACGTCTGCCCAGCCGTCGCCGCCGCCGGTTTTGGCAGCGCCACGCTCGAAACAAAAGTTGTCGCCGGTGGGGTCGGCCTCGGCCGGTGTCGGATGGCCGACCAATCGGCACAGGTCAAGAAAATGCTCCTGCGCGGCCGCCCTCTCTTTGAGTTCAGCGGCATGCCATTTTGCTATGAATTTTTGAGGTGTCATGGCGGCGGATAGTAGCAGAATTTTAACGGAGCCGCCAGTGCTTATGCAGCCGCGTGACTGCGGAGCCAGCCGCAGCAATGACGCGATACGTGCGCCTGTCGTGATGCCCGCAGTCAGCCGGGCCTGACGACGCACAAGCGATGTTTATATTATGATAAGCGGATCGTTGACATATCGCAAAGCGCATATCAACGCACGGCCGGCATGCTATAAACAAAAGGACGGCGCCCGTGTGAGCGCCGTCCATTCTTGTCCCGGTAGCCGGCCGGGGCGGTTGTCCCGGTCAGCGGCCGCGGCCGCATCTCGGGGAAAAATGCTTCATTTGTTAAATGTCCAGTCTCGCAAGAAAATTGCGAAACATTGCGTCGCGTTAGATTCCGTGGCCATGACTCAACTGGCTGCGAGGATGGTAATTCTCCCCGACTCGCTTCCGTTCACTTGTCAGTGAGGTCGAAACTGTTCCACACCTCTTTGGTTGCCGATAACGACAAACCTGTAATAAACCCCCTTTCGTTGTACATAGATTCATGACGGCCTTTTGGTGTGCTGTCAACAGCTATTTAAAATCGCCAAGTACGTCGCTGAGACTGTCGCCAGAATCTGGCAGCAGACCGCAGCGCCGCCGCTCCTCCCCTGTTGGGTCGATAAATTCCCAGAGGCTCATTTGGCGGGGGTCTACATATATTTCTTCTGGCTGGGTTGATTTACCGCGCCGTTTCTCAAGCCCAGCACGCTCTCGCCAGCCTTTTTCTACAGTTTTCTTTTTTGTCATCTGCTAACTCCTATCTGTGTAAAATTTGAGGCATGAAATCGAAAAATGCCCGCAGTTTAGTGCAGTTATCCGTTTTGCATCGTCTATGCCATAGCCTGCCGCCTGCAACTGCTCTATACGATTATTGACCCAGCTGGCACGGATGGCGTGACCGCCGGCCGACCACCCCAGCGCCCGACTGCTGGCGGTTGTAACGGATTGGCTCCAAGCCTGGCCGCCACCGATGGCATAGTGTGTTTGATAACGCACGCCACGGTCGATGACCAGGTGCGGGGTATCCAGGCGGCTCGCTTCCAGCCGCTCGGCCAGTGCGGCCGGAATGACCACCTCACGGACAAGTCCCCCCTTTCCTGCTACTGTGTAGAGACGTCCATCAGTGGCGGCGTGCAGGTCGTTGCGCCATGTGCGGTGACTACTGCGTGGCTGCTCTGCCGGGCAGCGGAGGGTCAAAAGCTCGTGGGCGCGAACGCCCGTGGCTTCAACAATCGCTGTTGCCAAAGCATTAGATAGCGACTGGCGCTCGCGCAACATCGCCAGCTGTTCCGGCGTGTATAGCCGCGAACCTCGAATAACTTCGACCTCGCTGCGCAGCACCGGCAGCCGTTCGCCGAGGTGAGCCTGCAGAGATTGCCTATCTTTATCTAGCTGAGCTTGCGATACTTCTGTGCTACGCATTTCCAGATAACGCATGGCCTCGTCCCGACCGCTCCCGCGCAGGTCGCCAAGTCGCTCGTCTTGCAGCCAGCGCGTGTAGGTTGATAGCGCCTCTGTATAGGCTCGGGCGGTGCCGATAGAATGAATGCGGCCATCGTCGCGATTGCCGTGGCGGGCCTCGCCGATGGCGAGCCGCTGGCTAACGGCGTGAGCAGCCTGGGATTTTGGCGAACGGAAACTCGCCATGGCTACTCCTCCGCCAGTTCCGGCAGCCGACGCAGGTAGCGGCTGACGGTACTGGGCGATACGCAGCAGCGGCGCTGACGTAGCCAGTCCGTCAATTCGGCGACACTGGCGCCGATGCGGCGCAGCTCGACCAACTCGGCGCGGTAGCGGTCAAGCCGGCTGCGGTAGCGGCGGCGACGCCGGGCAATGTTACGGCGGCAGCGGATGGCTGCCAGTTGGTCATCTAATTCAGATTTATTCATGCGACACCTCCGGTGCGCGTGTATTCGCTACGGCCTCTGTTTTAGCGCTCGCGCTTTGTCAGGCATCAGACTGACAGAGCGCGGGTGCAAGCCGCTGCCTACGCATCAATATAATGCCGCCAGTGGCAAGATTTTGGCGGAGGTGGGTGTTACACTGACGACACCATCAAGGCACGGCACAGACAAAAAAACGCCCAGCGGCAACACTGGGCGTAACTTGATGATAAATAAGCATTATCGGTATTTTCTTGCTGTGCTCTGTATGAATAGCTTGAAGCGGCGCAGCCTTCTTCTAACAAAAGATTACTTAAATACTTCCTATACTTATGTGCAGTTTGAATTTTGACTTTATCCAACGTCGCACTACAGTAGTTACTGCCGCAAGTATCTTTGATTTCTTCCGCTAGACTGAACACCAATCTCAGTTTGTTGAGAGTATTCTCTCGCTAAGGGTAAACCGCTTTAAACGGAAAAGTCGGGTCAGGCAATCCGGGTTGTCCTGAATAGCTGCTTTCAGCAAAAGGAGACAGAGACGAGGTGTAAGCAGACAACATGAATTACGGTTTTGCTTTGATTTTTTTGGGCTGGTGGCAGTTGGGGGTTATAAATTGAACAACTCCTTTGCTCGTACCTCTAACCGGTCAAGGTCAAGGTTAAAGTTCAGCTTATCAATTAGCGCTTTCCGGGCTGGCAGCCCGGCTTCGCCTATATATCGATTCGTAACTTTTCCGGCAACCATGGCATGCCCCATCGCATCGGCTGTCGCCTTGATATCATCGGAGATTTCGTAGACCTTACCACCATAGCTATGCCGCATACTGTGTAAACACTTTCTACTATCCTGAGTGACGTGGAAGTACTCAAAACCTGCCCATGTAATGTTTCCATCTTTGTCTCGGTCAACACGATTGTACCATTTGCTCGCTTGGTCGGAAGAATCTTGGAAAAGTTTATCCCTATCCAAGCCGGTTGACCAATCAACAAAGCCCAGCAGAACAAGGCAATCGTTCATTGGATAGAATTTTCTTGTGTTTCTGGTCTTGCCGACCCGTATCTGAAAGCCGAGCACTCCTTCCAATATAAGGATGTCACCCTGGGTCAGCGCTGTGATGCTACCCAATCGGAACCCCTGCAACAACGCAATGAGCACAAGCCAGAAACGTTCAGGCTTCTCGATGTCATATCTCCAGAGAGGCTGCGTACACAGTGCATCCATCAATCGATTTATGTCTTCTTGGTCATAAGGCCTACGCTGCCTGCCTTCTGCTTCTTCGTCGGCTAAAAGTTCTCCTGACCATCGATTTGGTTTGTCATAATCTACATACTTGATAGCATAGTCTATCAATCCCTTAAGGCGCTTTATGTAGGAGTTGGCGGTGTGTGGGACGATTATTTCGTAATCATTCTCTTGTGCAATTATCTGGTGAACGGAGCGCTTGTATGGCTTGTCTCCTTCTATCCACCCCGAAGGCCTCTTGTTGAACCGCTGTGTCATATTTTTAGGAAATTGACGCAACACGCCTTTACATAACGAAATACCATCGCCAGAATTCACGACATCAATGCTGGCGTTATCAAAGATTTCAAGAATAACATCCAGCTCAGTATTAAGGTGCTTGGTGGCTCTGGCAGACATGTTGATATTATCAACGAGATATTTATCTTTGTATTTTCCGATGAGTGTTTTCAAGTCGACGTATTCACGCGCATTGTTAACTTTACCTTTAAGCAGTTCAAGGGTATCAAACCTGCCGTCAAGAACAGCATTCTCCACATCAGCAAGTTGCTTTTCAGCATGTACCAGCCTTATAGCGAGTTCACTCACCTCTGCCGTCATTAATTTTTTTCCGTATCTCTCTAAGGCTAAAGGGGCAAAAGTGCTCTTAGCAAGTCCGTTTGCGGCACTGGTGTCTTTATATTTCAACCGAAGCTGCATGCGCCTAGCCCGTTGCTCAGGAGAAGGCATTACGTCAGCGTAGGCATGAGGGAAGTCAAGTGAAGTTGTTATTTCTCCTCGCTGATATTCGCGACCGTAGACATCTGCTTCAAGCTTGTTAATACCTGCTTGAAGGTATTGGTTTATCAAATGTTCAATGAGATGGGTGTCGAGCATATCTGACCTCAACTGCATAAATAGTTTCTGCGTCCGATGTTCCCAGGCGGCGCCAAGAACTGTAGCATATTTTTTACTGTCTGTGTGCAGTGCTCGGGAAATGATGGGAAGGGGGAAATACTGTGACAAATCGTGTGGGACGCGGCAGACGAAGTGGTAAAAGCGGCTGCGTAAAATTATGTGCTTTGCCGGCATGATGTGCTCCAAAATGTTCGCAATTTGTTGTATTGCGAACATTTTGGTTGCATCGTGCTGTAATAATTAAAATTGGTGGGCGCTACTGGGATTGAACCAGTGACCCCTGCCGTGTGAAGGCAGTGCTCTCCCGCTGAGCTAAGCGCCCAATAAAGTGATATCTGTTTAGTTTTCAGTCATAAAATGCTGTTCATACAGATCTTCGAGAGCCTGCAGATGACGGCTCTCTTCTTGATGAAGCTGGGCAAACAGCTTACCCATCGGTGCACCTGTACAGCCGGTTGAAACTTTGCTATAAAAATCCACCGCTCCCTTTTCAAGATGAATGGCATATATCAATGCTTCGCGCACCCCGGATTGTGGACCAAGCTCCTGCTTTTTAAATAGGTAATCAAGGTGCATGGTTGGAATAGGCGTGTCAAGATCACACTCACCGTCCATACGCCCGTCCAGCAGAGCTTTCTCCAACTGGTGCTTGTGGTTCAGTTCATCCAGCGCGTTCCCGCGCAGCAGATCCTTGGCTCCTTTATCTGTCAGCTGACGGATCGCATACAAATAATTACGGAATCCTTCCTCTTCCATCGTAATCGCCATTTCAAGCGCAGCATCGAAGGTATAACAAACCTGATCATTATCCATGTTATACCTCCTGCTCAATCAGTCGGGCCGAGATGATAAAAACCGGATCCAGCGGCACATCAGAATGCCCATTCTTGTTTCCTGTTTTTACAGCCCTGATCTGGTCAACGACGTCCATTCCATCCAGAACCTGGGCGAACACACAATAGCCAAAATTATCCTTCTGTTTTGGCTGGTGGTCCAGAAATGCATTATCAACCGTATTGATAAAAAACTGGCAGGTAGCGGAATCAACCGCAGCAGTACGAGCCATTGCCAATGTTCCCCGCGTATTTTTGAGGCCATTCGTCGCTTCATTCTTAATGGCGAACTTTGGCTTTTTCACTTCCATATTTTCATTCATGCCGCCACCCTGCACCATGAAATCCTTGATCACGCGGTGAAATATAAGGCCGTCATAATGGCCGTCCTTAACATATGACAGAAAGTTTCTGACTGTGATCGGAGCCTTTTCCTTGAAAAGTTCTATTTTGATACTCCCCATGGACGTTTCCAACATAACCTGCGGGTTCTGGTCTGGCATGTGCTTCCTCCGAAAAATTGATGTTAAACTCTTGTAAATACTACGATTGGTACCAATAATTTAAAAATCAAGTACAGGATAGCAGGTGGGGATTTATGCCTACTGGATTCTCAGCACTATTTTCCCGAAATGTTTATCCTCCTCCATCATACGGTGCGCGGCGCCTACCTCATCGATACTGAATACCTTTTCAATAATTGGAACGATACTGCGATCGGCAAACTTCGGCAGGGCACGGCGGGTAAATTCCGCAACAATATCCCCTTTTTCAGCAACCGGTCGGGAGCGCAGGACACTACCAATAATCTGCTGACGCTTCACCATCATCAGAGCCAAATTAAGTTCTGCCTTGATTCCACTGATAACACCGATAATAACGAGCCGCCCCTTATAGCCGAGAGAATTCATATTGGGCGCCAGATACTTAGCCCCCACATGATCCAGAACAAGGTCAACACCTTTTTTATTTGTATATTCTTTGACGACCTCCGTAAAGTCAGGAGTTTCAAGGAAGTTAATCAGAAAATCAGCACCGATCTCCCTGACGCGCTCCATTTTTGAGGGAGAGGCGGTCACAATCAACTTACTGGCGGGAGCAAGCGAACGGCAGAGCTGAATTGCAGCAGTATTGACCCCGCCGCCGCCGCCATGCAAAATAGCGGTTTGGGAGTCTTTGAACTCACCAATCATAAACACATTTAAAAATGCTGTAATGTACGATTCGCAGACACACGCCGCTTCCTCATAACTCATGCTTTCCGGTATGCGCATTAGATGGCTGGCGTATGCAACCGCAAACTCGGCATACCCGCCGCCGCCAACCAGCGTCATAACGCGCTCGCCAACCTGCCAACCCGTAACGCCGGCACCTATCTCTTCAATAACACCGGCAACTTCCAGGCCGAGAATTTCGGAGTCTCCTGCTGGTGGTGGGTATTTTCCTTCACGCTGCACCAGGTCCGGCCTATTGATGGACGTTGCGAAGACTTTTACAAGTACCTGCCCTTCAGCAGGGCTGGGTTTTTCGGCTTCACCGACCCTGAGTACATCAACACTACCAAAAGCGTCCATCAAAACTGCCTTCATACCTGCACCTCCTGCTGAATTGTATAGATAACACAGAGACAAATTAATTTTCCGAATGTAGCGACTTACGGCTGTTTTGTAAACACAAAACAGGAGCGAGTGGGCTCCTTGATTTAATGCAATATATCTGCGATAAAAGAGGCGCTTACCCCATTACATTAAAAGGTGACCCCACATGAATATAATGGTTACTAACGATGACGGAATCCATGCGGCAGGAATCCACGCACTTGCGGCGGCAATGTCAGAACTGGGCACAGTTACTGTTGTCGCTCCGGATCGGGAACGAAGTGCTGCAGGACATTCTCTGACCCTGCATTCACCGCTGCGCATTTTTGAGCTGCACACGGGATGGTATGCCGTTGATGGTACCCCGACTGATTGCGTTAACATGGGAGTTCACAATATGCTTCCGACGACACCGGATCTGATTGTCTCGGGAATTAACCATGGCGCCAACCTTGGCGATGACATAACCTATTCCGGCACTGTCGCAGCTGCTATGGAGGCTAATTTAATGGGCATTCCGGCAATCGCCTTTTCCCTCGCGACATTCGAACCGAGTGATCATTTTACCGATGCCGCCCGAATTGCTGTACAGATTGCCCGTCAGGTAATTACACACGGCCTTCCGAGTGACACCTTTCTGAATGTCAACATTCCCAATTGTCCACTGAACAAAATACTGACACCAGTGATAACCTGCCAGGGCAAGCGCTCCTTCATAGGTAAAATTGTCGACAAAACCGATCCCCGTGGACGAAAATACTTCTGGGTCGGCAGCGAGGAACCGCACCGTAATGATGATCCCGGTACCGATTTTCACGCCATTAACCGCGGACATGTATCCATCACCCCCCTTCATCTTGACCTGACAAACCACAAATCACTGCCAATTCTAGCAGGATGGACGTTTTGACAATATGGACTTTCGCACCGTCTCCTGCTATAGTCAGGCCCATTTCAGGCCGCAGGAATTAATTTAAAGTCACAACGAACATCAACAATAAATATCGTATGTACCGGTGTGAGGTTTTTTTGAACTTCGATATCATAAGAAAAAAAATGGTGCAGGACCAGATCGTAGCGCGTGGAATAAGCGACCGACGAGTCATTGATGCGATGATAAAGATCCCTCGTCATATTTTCGTCCAGGAAGCTTTCGCTGCACAGGCGTATAGCGACAAGGCACTCCCGATCGGCGAGAAGCAGACCATTTCACAGCCCTATATAGTTGCTTTAATGACTGAAAAACTGGCCTTGACCGGAGTTGAAAAGGTACTGGAGATTGGCACCGGTTCCGGCTATCAAACCGCCCTTCTCGCGACGCTGACGGACAGAGTCTATTCTGCAGAGCGCATTCGCCCATTGGCACTGCGTGCCCGCAAATGCCTCGACTCACTCAAGCTTTTCAACGTACAGCTGCGCATCAACGACAGTGAAGGAAGCCCGATCGGATGGGAGGAAGAAGCTCCTTTTGATGCAATAATTGTTACCGCCGGAGCACCTGAAGTCCCCGCAATCCTGACTGATCAACTTGCCCTGGGTGGTCGTCTGGTCATCCCGGTCGGCTCTGACAGCAGTCAGCGACTGATAACAATTATAAAAAATGAGGATGGTGAACTGCTGCAAGAGTCTTCGGTTGAGTGCCGTTTTGTACCGTTGATTGGTAAACAGGGCTGGCAGGCGTGAAAGCATCAGAATCCGGAGAAAACATCTCTATGCGCAACGACACCCAACCTGAATATGTTCCTGGCAATGAAGCCCCGCTGATTGGGCTCTCTGCGTTGTCATTGAGCGATATTGAAGAGCCACTTCAGCTATTAGACGAAGAAAGCATTGAAGACGATAGTGTTGAAGAAATTCCGATGCTGGAGCTTGAGCGTTATGATGATGCCATCAAGATTTATCTACGCGACATTCAACGCACCCCTCTTCTGACTGCTCTCTCCGAGAAAGAACTCGCCCAAAAAGTAGAAGATGGCGATGAGGCAGCGCGGGGCAAGATGATCGAGTCAAATTTACGACTGGTCGTAAAAATAGCCAAGCGCTATATGAATCGAGGCTTACCGTTTCTTGATCTTATTGAAGAAGGCAACCTGGGACTGATCAAATCAGTCGAGCGCTTCAGTCTGGCAAAGGAGTGCCGCTTTTCCACATACGCAACCTGGTGGATCCGCCAGTCAATCGAGCGGGCGCTCATCAACCAATCCCGCACAATCCGCCTCCCTGTTCATATATCAGATGATATTGGCCGTATGATTCGGGTGACACGAAATCTTTCCCATGAACTGAATAGAGAACCCTCTCTCCAGGAAATATCTGACGCCATGAAGGTAAAGATTCAGCATGTTCGTCGCCTGATGACTCTCCTGCGCAACACCTGCTCGATAGAAGCACCCATCGGTGACGGGAATGACTTTGCTCTCATTGATACCATCGAAGACAGCTCAGTAATCTCCCCGTCAGAGAGACTTGAGAACATAAATCAGTTTGAGTTGATATCCCGGCACTTCAGTAAACTGACCGAAAATGAGCAGAAAATCCTGACGCTCCGCTTCGGTCTTGACGACCAGGAGCCCCAAACACTTGAAACCATAGGCCAGCAGTTCGGCGTCACACGAGAGCGCATCCGCCAGGTTGAAACAAAAAGTTTGGAAAAACTGAAAGCTTTTTACATACAAAGCCAGGCACAACACTGAGATTACAAGGAGACTGTTGATGAACGAACTGAAAGACATCATTCGTAATGTTCCTGATTTTCCTAAAAAAGGGATCATCTTCAAGGATATCACCACACTTTTGCAAGACGCTCAATCATATCAAAAAATGATTGATCTTATTTCTCATCGTTATATCGGCAAGCGAATTGACAAAGTTGTCGGCGTTGAAGCACGCGGCTTCATTATCGGTTCAGCACTTGCGTACAAATTGTGTGCCGGCGTTGTACTCGTCCGGAAACCGGGCAAACTTCCCTCTGAAACTTTTAGTAAAACCTACGATCTTGAGTACGGTACCGACACGCTGGAAATCCACAAAGATGCTATCAAACCCGGCGAGCGAATCCTGATTGCGGATGACCTGCTCGCCACGGGAGGTACCATGGCAGCAGTTGTGGATATGGTCCAGAGTATGGGAGGAGAGATTGTAGAGTGCTGCTTCATGGCAGAACTGGACTTCCTGGAAGGACGCAAGCGACTGCCCGAAGGCAAGGTATTCTCACTACTTAACTTCTAGTTTTTTGAAAGAGGTTGAACAGGATCAATATCTCTGGTATACCACTTCAGCTTTCCACACACGTCCCCGTAGCTCAGCAGGATAGAGCGCTTCCCTCCTAAGGAAGAGGCCGGTCGTTCGAATCGACTCGGGGACGCCAGTCTTTATTGAAACTG
>JAYTVV010000235.1:0-16461 GCA_043743795.1 Geobacteraceae bacterium | reverse complement strand
AAATCGTGCAGCCCGTTCAAACTACAATATCAGTGCTGCATAAATACACTACTCTCGTACGTACGTGTCCTGATCAGATTCATGCACCATACCCATGATGTAATACTGGTCAAACAGTCTGCAAAACAAAACATTTGAGGTATTCCGCTTCTGGAAACGACAAAAGTACCGGATGATCCGCAGCTTGTGAACGGGTTTCTACGAGCCGTACCTCGCGTTTCGCCAGCCGTGCCGCTTGGTTCAGCATATCACGAAACGCTTCACGTCCCATATGGTAGGAGCAGGAGCAAGTAATCAGATAGCCGCCTGGCTCCAATAGTTCCAGCGCACGCCGGTTGACGGTCAGATATCCTTTGGTCGCTTCTGCGATGTTTTTGCGACTTTTAACAAAAGCGGGCGGGTCCATCACGATTACTCCAAACCGCCGCCCTTCCTGGTGGAGAGAACGCAAACGCTCAAAGGCGTCGCACTCTTCGAAGCGTACCCGATCTGACATTTTATTTTGTTTCGCGTTACTGCTGGCCTGTCCGATGGCTCGTGCTGATATATCAATTCCTGTAACAGATTGCGCACCAAACGATGCGGCGTGCAGCGCCCAAGCTCCTGTGTAGCAAAAACAGTCGAGCACAGTCTTGCCTGCGCAGATATCTTTTAGAAGTAAATGGTTCTGTTTCTGATCGAGAAAGCTGCCGGTTTTCTGCCCATCCCGAAGACTTACCTGAAACATATGGCCATTCTCTTCCATCTCGACTCTGTCGGGGATATCCCCATACAATAGTTCTATCTTTTCATCTAATCCTTCCAGTTTACGTACACCCACATCGTTTCGGGCAATTATTCCGAGCGGTTGAAATACTTTCTGGAGTACCGATACAAGCAACTCACGACGTCTGTCCATTCCTGCTGATAGGAGCTGAACGGATAGGTACTCTCCGTATTTGTCTACTACCAACCCCGGCAAAAAATCACTTTCACCATACACAGAGCGGAAGGTAGCTAATCCGGGGTAACGTGCCAGGCGGTGCGCCAGGGCAGTGGTAATACGTTGCTCGAAAAAATCAAACGTATCAATATCTTCCTGTAACCTTGAAAACATGCGGAAGGCAATTAATGAATGCGGGTTGTAATGACCTATACCGATGAAGCTACCGGCCGCATCATAGAGTGCGGCAACACTGCCGGCAGAGCGATCTCCGGTAACTTCACGTATCTCATTACTGAACACCCAGGGATGCCCGGATTTGATACGGCGCTCTTCGTTTTTGTTGAGTGTGATTCTGGTCATAATGAGTCCTCTACTTGCGCAACTATCCGCAAGATTTGAATTAATTGCACCATCAGACTTGACAGCCAATAGTAATCCCTTGTACACCATTATAGATAAAAATACTTTATAATCTTCAGAGGATACGCATGATTGATTTCAAAACGTTTCTCATGTTCTTTACTACTTCGTTTTTGCTGGCACTCTCCCCCGGTCCGGATAATTTGTTTGTGATGACCCAGTCTGCCCAGCATGGGCGCAAGGCCGGTTTAATCGTTACCATAGGACTCTGTACAGGTTTGCTCTTCCACACAGCAGCTGTGGCATTCGGGCTGGCAGCACTTTTTAGAACTTCGGCAGCGGCATTCACCATTTTTAAGTTTTCCGGTGCAGCATATCTTCTTTATCTGGCGGTGTTTTCCTTCAAGGCGGGGACTGTTGCAGGGACGTCAGCCAATATCGATTGTCCTGGTTCCGGCGCACTCTACCGACGTGGAATAACAATGAATATTACTAATCCCAAGGTGTCGATATTTTTTCTTGCTTTCCTTCCGCAGTTTGCTGATCCGGCAAAAGGACAACTCGCTGTACAGTTCCTGCTATTGGGCGGGATTTTTATTTTAGCTACGACTATTGTCTTTGGCTCAATCAGTCTTTTGGCTGGCGTTTTTGGCGAGTTCTTTAGGCGATCTGCTTTTGCTCAAAAGGTTCTTAATCGTGCCGCAACGGGAATGTTTGCTGGATTGGCACTCAAACTGGCATTGGCGCACCGCTGATGAAAGTGGCTACTCTGTATATAATCGCTACACCAATCGGTAACCTGGAAGATATGACTTATCGGGCTGTACGGATTCTGGGTGAGGTTGATCTGATTGCTGCTGAGGATACCCGTCATTCACTCAAACTACTCAATCACTTTGGAATATCCAGGCCGCTTACCTCCTATTTCGACCATAACCAACAAATAAAGGGAGAGCGTATCCTGAATGCATTACGACAGGGGAAATCGGTCGCGTTGATATCAGACGCGGGTACCCCCTGTGTATCTGATCCCGGTTATCAACTGGTTCGTGATGCTGTTGCTGAGAATATTCTTGTTGTTCCGGTTCCGGGTGCCTGTGCAGCTGTAACAGCTCTTTCAGCCTCGGGGCTACCAAGCGACACCTTCACTTTTGCCGGTTTTCCGCCATCTCGTCAGGGAAAACGCCGTACTTTTCTTTCTGAGATGAATCACCTTCCCGGTACACTGATATTATACGAAGCTCCCCATCGTTTGGTAGAAACCTTGAGTGATGTCCATGAAATTATGGGAGAGCGTCAGGTGATCGTGGCTCGCGAGCTCACCAAAATCTATGAAGAATGTATTCGAGGTACTGCGGCAGAGGTCATTGCAACTGTTTCGCAGAGCGTTGTACGTGGTGAAGTTGTCATTTTGATAGCTCCCGGGAAAAGTGCACCGGAGGAGTATGAAGCACTGGACATAGTGCTGAATCGTTTGATGGCCGCAGGCACTCTTTCCATCAAGGATATAGCAAAGCAGGCTGCAGCTCTTTCAGGTGTTTCGCGAAGTGAGGCGTATAGTGAAGCTCTGAGATTAAAAAATGATGCAGATTGAATTTGAAATTCTGGAATTCAAGCGGGATAGTGTGGTATAGAGAGTACCGATAAAATATCACCTCCTGGAGCAGTACATGAAAATTTGTATTTTTGGTGCAGGGTACGTCGGTCTGGTGGCGGCGGCCTGCTTTGCCGAAAGCGGCAATAGTGTTATAGCGGTCGACATCGACCACGGGCGAATTGATAATCTTAAGCAGGGCATTATCCCGATATATGAGCCGGGTCTCAAAGAGATGATTCTGCGTAATCAGGCCGAGGGACGCCTCTCCTTTACGGTCGACATGGAAGAAGCCGTCAAAGCTTCGCTTGTCTGCTTCATCGCTGTTGGCACCCCACCTGGTGAAGACGGTTCAGCGGATCTTAAATATGTCCTTGGTGTCGCTCGTGATATTGGCCGTGTCATGAATGGTTTCAAAATTATAGTCGACAAATCTACAGTTCCTGTCGGAACCGCTGATAAAGTTCGTTCCGCAGTGCAGGAAGAACTCGCCATGCGGAGTATCAACCTGGAGTTCGACGTCGTTTCAAACCCCGAATTCCTTAAAGAAGGGGCGGCTATTGACGACTTTATGAAACCGGATCGGGTTGTTATCGGCTGCGACAACGTCCGCACAGCTGAAATAATGAAAGAACTCTATGACCCCTTCATGCGCAAGCAGAACCGTATGATCGTCATGGATATCCGCAGTGCTGAAATGACCAAATATGCTGCCAACGCCATGCTCGCCACCCGTATCTCCTTTATGAACCAGATTGCAGGGCTCTGTGAACGGATGGGCGCAGATGTCATGGCTGTACGCGAAGGAATCGGTTCGGATACCCGCATCGGTTACGACTTCCTCTTTCCCGGCCCTGGCTATGGCGGCTCCTGCTTTCCCAAGGATGTCAAAGCGCTTGTCAAAACCGCAGAAGAATCAAACTATGACTTTTTGCTGCTTAAAGCAGTTGAAGCGGTCAACGAACTGCAGAAAGATGTGCTGGCAGATAAACTGATCAAATATCTCGGTTCGCCTGATCAGGTACAGCCGCTTATCGGCCGCGTCGTCGCGTGTTGGGGACTCTCCTTCAAGCCACGTACCGACGACATGCGCGAAGCGCCCGCAATTACAATCATTGAACATCTCCTGGCTGCGGGCGCTACCGTCCGTGCTCACGACCCGGAAGCGATTGCCGAAGCCAGGAAAGTTTTTGGTGACCGGATTGAATACAGCAGCAACCAGTATGAAATTCTTGCCGGTGCAGATGCCCTGGCGATTATTACGGATTGGAATGAATACCGTAATCCTGACTTTGACCGTATCAAATCCGCTCTCAAATCGCCGGCAATTGTGGATGGGCGCAATCTGTATAAACCGGATCGTATGGCGGCCAGCGGCTTTACTTATATGCCTCTCGGACGCTGCAGTGGCGGAATCTGCGGAGGAGTAAAATAATATGCGCATACTGGTAACCGGCGGTGCCGGCTTTGTCGGTTCACACCTCTGCGAGCGTCTCCTGGGCGAAGGACACGATGTCATCTGTGTTGACAACTTCTTCACCGGCAGCAAAAACAACATCATTCATCTGATGGACAGTCATCGTTTTGAGTTGGTGCGGCACGATATCACTGAACCGATTCTGCTGGAAGTCGACCGTATCTACAACTTGGCCTGTCCCGCCTCACCGGTGCACTACCAGTACAATCCGGTCAAAACTATTAAAACCAGCGTTATGGGCACTATCAACATGCTGGGGTTGGCGAAGCGGGTTAAAGCTAGAATATTGCAGGCATCCACGTCTGAGGTCTATGGAGACCCCCATGTACACCCGCAAACAGAAGATTACTGGGGTAACGTCAACCCGATCGGGATACGCAGCTGCTATGACGAAGGGAAGCGGGTGGCTGAAACTCTGATGATGGATTATCACCGCCAGAACAATGTTGACATCCGTATTATTCGTATTTTTAACACATACGGTCCACGCATGGCCGAAAACGATGGGCGTGTGGTGTCAAACTTCATCCTGCAGGCACTCCGAAACGAAGACATCACCGTTTATGGTGACGGCTCCCAGACCCGTTCTTTCTGCTATGTCTCTGACCTGGTGGAAGGAATGATCCGCATGATGGAATGTGACGACTTTATTGGCCCGGTCAATATTGGAAATCCAGTGGAAAATACAATCCTTGAGTTTGCTGAAAAAATCATTACAATAGTCGGCTCAACATCGAAGATAATCTTTCAGCCATTACCGCAGGATGATCCGCGGCAGCGTCAGCCGAATATTTCTCTCGCCAGCGAAAAACTCTTGTGGGAGCCAAAAATTGCGCTGGATGACGGCCTCAGATCAACCGCTGCATATTTTGCTGAACAGATCAGGAAAGGGTAAATGTTCAACCTGCCCCTTCAAAAACGAATGTATGTTATTCCGGTAGGATGCCTGGCATTCATCCTGTTTTTCACTGTATTTGGTGATAAAGGCTTATTGCGTATTTTTGAGCTTAAGCAGGACAAGAATAAAGTCGAAGCGCGCCTGCTTGACAGTAAAACCGATAATGAAAAATTGAAACGCGAGATTATTGCTCTCAAATCCGACCGACGTTACCTTGAGAGCATTGCCCGCAAAGATTTCGGACTCGTGCGCAGCAATGAAGTCATCTACCAGTTCCCTCAGGAAAAGAAGCAGCCTTAGGACGTACACCATGCCACGACAAAGTTGCGCCGTCTGCGCCTGGCGCGAAAACTGCTCAAAACGATTCTGCATACCTGATGGAGGCGCCAGATGCCCCGATTTTTCACGGGATGTTTGCGTTAAGGAAGATGCAGTGAATACGGACATACCAATAGACCAGAAAGAACAGCCAAAAAAATGATGCGAAACCGAATAGCCCCCTTGCTTGAATCCGCACTGAATAAAGCCCACGCGGCGCAAGAATTGACAACATTCCCGCTGCCTACCATTATTATCGGCCACCCAGCTAACCCGGAACATGGAGATTTTTCCTGTAATATTGCCATGCAGTTAGCCAAAGGCGAGCGCAAAGCGCCGCGTCAGGTGGCTGAAATTATCCTCAAACACCTGGGTGACGGTGGCGGTCTGCTGGCGAAAAGTGATATTGCCGGCCCCGGCTTCATTAATCTGTTTGTCTCTCAGGCCGCATGGCAAAGCACTCTCCTTGAGATTGAGGCAGAGGGAGACCTCTATGGTCGAACAACAAGCGGCGCCGGAAAAAAGGTTCAGGTCGAATTTGTCAGCGCCAATCCGACCGGCCCGCTGCACATCGGTCATGGGCGTGGCGCGGCAATCGGTGATACCCTCTGCCGTGTGCTTGATGCTGCCGGTTGGGATGTCACGCGGGAGTTTTACTACAACGATGCCGGTGTCCAGATAAGCAACCTTGCCCTTTCTGTGCAGCTGCGCTGTTTGGGTGTTGAACCGGATGACGCACGCTGGCCGGAAGGCGGTTATCAAGGGGACTATATCAGGGAAGTTGCACGCGCCTATCTGGCGGGTGAGACCGTAGAGGCAACAGATCAGCATACTACCGCCTGCGGAGACCCTGAAAACCTTGAAGACATCCGCCATTTTGCCGTTGCCTGGCTGCGTCGCGAACAAGACCTCGATCTTGAGGCTTTTGATGTACGATTTGATGTGTACACACTTGAATCTGCACTCTACAGCGAGGGAAGAGTCGACGCGGTTGTCCAGAAGCTGATCGCCAACGGTCATGCCTATGAGCAGGCCAATGCCCTTTGGCTCCGTTCCACCGATTTTGGTGACGATAAAGATCGCGTTATGCGCAAATCCGATGGCAGTTATACCTACTTTGTCCCGGATGTTGCCTATCATCAAGCCAAGTGGGAGCGGGGTTTTACCCGTGTGATTAATGAACAGGGTTCTGACCACCACAGCACCGTTACCCGTGTCCGTGCCGGACTTCAGGCTCTTGATATCGGAATCCCGCACGAATGGCCCGAATATGTGCTCCACCAGATGGTGACGGTCATGCGCGGCGGTGCAGAGGTTAAAATATCCAAGCGCGCCGGCAGCTATGTTACCCTGCGTGATCTTATTGATGAGGTCGGTCGCGATGCAACCCGTTTCTTTTTCCTTATGCGCAAGCCCGATGCCCAGTTGGTGTTTGATATTGACCTGGCCAAGCAGCAAACCAACGAAAACCCGGTCTATTACGTCCAGTATGCCCATGCCCGCATCTGCAGTATTTTTGACAACGCCGCAGAAAAAGGCTTCATCGCTCCGGAAAAGCCCGCATCTGCCGATCTTGTTTGTCTTTCTACCCTCGAGGATCTTCAGATGATTAAGCTGCTGGCGGCACTGCCGGATACGGTGGATGACTGCGCCGTACATTTCGAGCCCCATCGCTTGACCTATTACTTGAGTGAACTGGCCAGCTGTTTCCACAGCTTCTATAACAAAAACCGCGTCATCAGCGAAGATCAGGCACTTACGGCAGCCCGACTCTACCTGCTGAAGCGCACCGCCCAGACACTGAAAAATGCCCTCTCCATCCTGGGCATATCGGCCCCGGAACGGATGTAGCGGAGGCACCATGCGTATTGACTACAGCGAACCCAAAAAATCATGCAGTTCCCCTCTGTCTGGCCAGAGTCGTCCGCGGAAAGAATCTTCAGGTGGCGGACTGGTCGTTGCCGTTGTTTCCTGTCTTCTCTGTCTTGGCATTGGTTTCGGAGGCGGCTGGATGCTTTCCCAGCGATCGGCAAAAAAAGGTTTCAAGGCCGCTATGGAACAGCAGAGTCTTGAAAACTCGCCACAACAGATGAAAGCTCAACCTTCACCGCAACAATCGGGTACTCCTGCCCCGCAGTCTGCTGCTGCACAACAGCCGCCGGCTGCAGGCTCCACCCCGCAACCGGCGGTGAATGGCGGAGGGTCGCCGGCAGCTGAACCGCCACTCAGTTTTTATAAGACACTTCCGAGCGGTCAGAAAAACAATGTGATGGGCAGTGGTATCAATGCTAAAGATGAAAAACCTGCGAAACAGCCGCTTCAGGCGGCCATGCCTGCCAATATGACGAAGCCGGCTTCGCCCCAGGGGGATGATGCCCAGAAGTCGCTTGCCCCCGTCGTGCAGGTAAAGCCGGCTGCAGTAACCCGTCCGGACGCAAACGGGCTCACTGTTCAGGTTGCTTCATACAGCCTCAAGTCAGAAGCTGAAGCAGCACGGAGCAAGCTGGCTGCCAAAGGGTACAACGTCAGTATTGTAGAGTCTCACTTGGGTGATAAAGGTACTTGGTATCGTGTTCGTGTCGGTAAACGGCTTGATGCGGACGCCGCTAAAGAACTGGCTGGAAAACTGGGCAAAGGGGCGATCGCAATCCCGGATAAGGACTGATACTCTGCGCACTGCCAGATTTATTTACCCCCTATCGAAAATTTATATTGACACTCCTTTTAATATTCTGCTATAAGTTCAGTTCACTTCATGTCGCGGGGTGGAGCAGTCTGGTAGCTCGTCGGGCTCATAACCCGAAGGTCACAGGTTCAAATCCTGTCCCCGCAACCAATAAAGTTTATCGCCCCTTCGGATTAATTAACCTAAGGGGCGTTTTCTAATGGCTGTGTAGCTCAGTTGGCTAGAGCAAGCGACTCATATTCGCTAGGTCCGGAGTTCAAATCTCTGCACAGCCACCATATTTCAAGAGGTTAGCACATCGCTAGCCTCTTTTTTTATGCATTGACGCAGAATTGACGCAGGTGATGTGCTGAGGTAGAAGTCACTTGCATCTAACTCAACACCTCACATTTACTTGCTTTGTAGCAGTAAGTCTAAGGCACATAGCTTCCCTAAGGGTGCGACTGTTAAAACCAATCCCGGCGTATTGAAGCGCCCGGGCTCCCCGCTGTAATAAATATTTAGATCCCTGTTGCAATATAAATCAGCACATGGTAGTTGTTTTTTTAATGCTCACTAAGAATTGTGAGCGCGATTGCATTTCATCTGCCATGAGAGGATTGACTATGCCGCAGCATTCAAGATGGTCAAGCTTTCGCCGTAGCTTTCAATTCAAACTGTTCCTCATTTTTTCTCTGCTGACCTTACTTATCTCCTGTTTGCTGAGTACTCTGTATATTGTCAGCGAAATAAAAACATCACGCCATCAGGCTGCTGAACTGCTTCTGCTGCGGACACAGCAGTTGGCAGACTCCGTTCGGCTCCCGCTGTATGCTGAGAATCGTGACGCGCTTCAACGTCTTGCCGGGCAGTCCGCAGCCATCCCGGAAATTCGCTCTGTGGTAATAAGCGCTTCCGATGGCAGGGTGCTGGCTGACATTCAGTTCACCGGCACCGTCCCGGACTCTTCCAGCTCACCTGAAGTGATCAGCCAAACAGTGGAAGTGCGCAGCAACAACCTGATGGATTCTATTGAATCATCTTTGACCGGTGATCGGGATAACTCTGTAACCTTGCTCGGCAGCGTGCGAATGGTGCGGGGAACGGCCGACCTGGTTCGGGCGCTTCGGCATACGATTGTGCTTTCCGCCTGTATTGCCGCTGTGTTCTGGTTGGTAGTTTCAGTGCTTTGCTATCAGGTGCTTCAGCGGGTTACCCGCTCTTTTAACGTTCTGATGAATGGCATAAATACCATGCAGAACGGAGACTTTACCACGCAGATCGTCATTGATTCTGATGATGAACCAGGCAGGGCGGCGCATGCAGTTAATACGCTGGCAAACGCCTTGCATCAGCGTGGTGAGGAAAACAACCGGCTGCAGGAAGAACGCTTGAATCTTGAGCGGCAGATGCTTCATGGTCAAAAACTGGAGAGTCTGGGAGTTATGGCTGGCGGCATTGCCCACGATTTTAATAACCTGTTGCAGTCCATTCTCGGCAATATGGAGCTTGCGTCTAAACAGCTTGCTGCCGCTCCGGAGCCTCAAAAGTACCTCGACCACGCGATGCATTCGGCGCGGCGTGCGGCTCTTCTTGCCAGTCTGATGTTGACGTACGTGGGCAAGGGACTGGTTTCAAAAAAGAGATTGAACCTTAATGAACTGGTCAGGGAAAATGCCGAAATTCTCAAGGTCGCTGCCTCGTCAGCTGTTTCGATGGAGCTGCATCTGAGTGCAGAGATTCCGGCTGTCATGGCAGATGAAGCAAGTATTCAGCAGGTGGTTATGAATTTGATTACCAATGCTGCAGAGTCGATCCAGCAGCAACCCGGCATTATCGTAATGACAACCGGCATTCAGTGCTGTGATCAGGTTTGTCTGGCTACCAGTCTGTTGGTTGAAAAACCGAAACCGGGGCGCTATGTGTTTCTGGAGGTCAGTGATAACGGCTGCGGCATGGATGATGATACATTGAAACGCCTCTTTGATCCGTTTTTTACTACAAAGTTTGCCGGTCGCGGATTAGGAATGTCAGCTGTTATGGGGATAATGAAAACACATGGTGGCGCCTTGTTTGTGGAGAGTGAGCCTGGTAAAGGAACCACTTTCAGGGCACTGCTTCCGGTTTTGGAAGATGATTCCCTTTTTCCCGCCACAGCGTTGCCCATGGCAGGGCTTGCAGCTGATGGTGAGGCGGCAAAATGCCTGTCGGAACAAAACCAGCCCCCGGAACGTCCGCTTTCAGGTGTGGTCCTGGTGGTTGATGATGAAAAGTCCGTCCTGAGGATCTGTTCAAAGATGGTTCAACTCTGCGGCTTCACAGTGATGACTGCCTGTGACGGCCTTGAAGCGGTGGCTAAATTCCGTGACCATGCCGATGAAATCAGTCTCGTTCTGATGGACCTCACCATGCCGAATATGGATGGTCTTGCCGCCATGAGTGAAATATACCGCATCAGACCGGACAGTAAGGTGATTCTTTCCAGCGGTTTCAATGAAGATGAGCTGAGTGAGCGCATTACCAGTCAGCCTCCTTCCGGGTTTATCCGCAAACCATACAGCATGAATGTGCTTGAGGCAGAATTGCAGAGGGTTGTGCAGGGAAATTGACGTCAGCGCGTGATCTGCCTCGCTTTACTTCTTTGACAAACGGGTGATTTCGTGGTACATGGACAGCTGGTTTTTCTTGGTAAGTCCCTTTGCTGCGGCCATTATTCATAACGCCCTGTTATCCTCAGGGCGTTTTTCTTTACACTACCAGGTAGGGAGGTATGACGTGATTCAGATCGATTTTGACAAAATGGGCGGGCTTATCCCGGCTGTTATTCAGGACTATGAGAACGGCGAAGTTCTGATGGTGGCTTTTATGGATAAAAAGACCCTTGATTTGACGTTAAAGGACGGCAAAACCTGGTTCTTCAGTCGCACGCGCAATAAATACTGGATGAAGGGCGAAGAGTCCGGCAACACTCAGGAAGTAATGGAAGTACTGACCGACTGTGATGCCGATACCGTCATTATCAAAGTGAAGCAGAACGGACTGGCCGCCTGTCATACCGGCAACCGCAGCTGTTTTTATGTCAAGTGGGAAAATGACCAGTGGGTGGAACATTCAAATCCGCTGTTTGACCCGAATGACGTCTATAAAAAAGCGTAACGTAGAGAGAGGATTTACATGGCAAACGTTCTGAATTTCGGCATTCCCAAGGGAAGTCTTGAAGACGCTACCGTCGGTCTGTTTAAAAAAGCCGGCTGGCAGATCAGCATCTCCTCCCGCAGCTATTTTCCCGGTGTTGATGATTCGGAAATGAACTGCAAGCTCATTCGCCCGCAGGAAATGGCCCGCTACGTCGAACGCCAGACCATCGATGCCGGTATTGCCGGTCGTGACTGGGTCCGGGAAAATGATTCTGATGTGGTCGAAGTCTGCGAAATGGTTTATTCCAAGGTTTCGCGCCGTCCGGCACGCTGGGTGCTGGTGGTAAACGCTGATTCAAAGGTACAAAAACCGGAGGATCTTCATGGCGCCACTATTTCCACCGAACTGGTTGGCTTTACCAAGCGTTATTTTGCAGAACGAAACATCCCGGTCACCGTTGAATTTTCCTGGGGTGCCACCGAAGCAAAGGTTGTCGACGGACTCTGCGACGCCATTGTTGAAGTCACTGAGACCGGTTCAACGATAAAAGCCAACGGCCTGCGCATCGTGTGCGAACTGATGGAATCGGTTCCGGTGCTGCTGGCCAGCAAAGCCGCCTGGGCCGATCCCTGGAAACGGGAAAAAATTGAACAGATCGCCACACTGTTGAAATCATCACTTGCCGCTGAAGGAATGGTCGGACTGAAGATGAATGCTCCGGCGACCACTGTTGACGCGATCACTCAGTTGCTTCCCAGCTTGAAGAACCCGACGGTTTCACATCTCTATAATTCTGACTGGCTCTCCATTGAGAGCATCCTGTCGGAAAAAGATGTCCGCCGTGTTGTGCCGGAACTCATAAAACTGGGTGCCGAAGGCATCATTGAATACCCATTGAACAAGATTATTTAACAGAAACACTGCCAACCGGCGATGGATTACAGCGTATGATGATGGACAAAATAGAAGAACTGGAGCGCCGCTATCAGGAGCTGGAGGCCTTGCTTTCTGACCCGGCAGTGATTTCCAATCAACCGGAGTTTCGGAAGTTTTCTCGTGAGCACTCAGACTTGAGTGAGTTGGTCGCTGCCTATCGGCGCTACCGGAAGGTGCTTGGGGAGATCTCGGACAATCGGGAGCTTCTTGCTGACGCAGACATGAAAGAGATGGCTGAAGATGAGCTGAAGAGCCTGGAAGCAGAAAAGGACCAGCTTGATGCGGATATTCGGCTGCTGCTGCTGCCAAAGGATCCCAACGACGACAAGAGTGTCATTCTGGAAATTCGTGCCGGAACCGGCGGGGATGAGTCTGCTCTTTTTGCCGGGGATCTGTTCCGCATGTATTCACGCTTCGCTGATACCAACCGCTGGAAGGTTGAAACCATCTCTGCATCCGAATCCGAACGTGGTGGATTTAAAGAGATCATCGCATCTGTAGAAGGTGAAGGGGTCTTTGCCAAACTCAAGTATGAGTCGGGCACCCATCGCGTACAGCGAGTACCGGAAACCGAGGCTCAGGGGCGTATTCATACCAGCGCCTGTACCGTCGCAATTATGCCGGAAGCAGAAGATGTTGATATCGATATCCGTTCGGATGATCTGAAAATCGATGTGTATCGTTCTTCCGGCGCCGGCGGTCAGCACGTCAACACCACTGACTCGGCTGTACGCATCACCCATCTGCCGACCGGTACCGTCGTTGCCTGTCAGGAAGAGCGCAGCCAGATAAAAAACCGCGCTAAAGCCATGAAGGTCCTCAAAACCCGCATTCTTGATACCATCCAGCAGGCGCAGGATTCAAAGCTGGCTGCAGACCGCAAGCAGCAGGTCGGTTCAGGTGACCGCAGCGAACGTATCCGTACCTACAACTTTCCTCAGGGACGTATGACTGACCACCGTATAGGCTTGACCCTGTACCGTCTCGATTCGATCATGACCGGCGACATTGCGGAAATTACCGACGCGTTGCGGGCGTATTACCAAATGGAGGCTTTGAAGGCACAGAGCGAAGGAAATTAAGGTCATTTTCTCATGTCAGATGCTCTTGAAAACTACAAACAACTGATCACCAGAGTTGATGCCCTCTGCACTGCTATTGCAGCAACATTGGGGGAGCAGATAACCTGTGCGGCAGGGTGTAGTTCCTGCTGCACATCGATTTCGATTTTTCCGGTGGAAGCGGCTGCCATGCGTGAAACCCTGGAAAGTCTGCCTCACCGGCGCGCCGAAGAAATCCGCCAGCATGTTTCCGAACATGCGGCGGAAGAACGCTGTCCGCTTCTGCATCATCACCACTGCCTGCTATATGAATCCCGCCCGATCATCTGCCGCACCCATGGATTGCCCATAATTTATACCAGTGAGGGTCAGCACACAAGTGACTGCTGCCCGCATAATCTGACCGACGTTACATCGATATCCGGTACAAGTGTCATTGATCTCGACAAGCTCAACACGCTCCTGGTGGCAGTCAATTCGATCTATCTGTCACAGACGGATCGAGCTGAAACGCCTGTGCGTCTGACTATTGCCGAGGCGGTAGCCACGCATTAAACGGGGCGAGTTGTATCGCTCGACTGTTATTTGAGGCTGGAGATGTAGTTGCGGACGCCTTCAAGAATGCCTTCTGCAGTGAATTCCTGGTAGGCAGGATCTCTGAGGCGCGCTTCTTCAGCTGCATTTGAGAGGAAGGCCGTTTCGACGAGGATGCTTGGCATTGATGCCCCTACAAGGACATAGAACGGCCCCTGCTTGACCCCGAGGTTTTTAACATCGCTGTGCCGGCTGCGGATTTTTTTGTGGAGGGCTTTCTGGACATCGTCGGCGAGATGGGCCGAGTCGTTCAGTTTGTAGTTTGCCATCAGATCAAACAGAATAGCCTGCAGTACACTGACCTTTTCAAGTGATGTGCCGTTCTCCTTGGCCGCCAGTTGTGCGACTTTATCGGTTTTGGCCAGGTTAAGATAATAGGTCTCGATTCCGGCTGCGGAACGGCTGGGTGCGGCATTGGCGTGTACAGACAGAAACAGGTCGGCTCCTACCTTGTTGGCGATGGCGGTACGCTCCTCCAGCGGGATGAAAACGTCGGTAGAGCGTGTCATGATGACGTCCAGCCCCAACTCCTCCTTAAGCAGATCCCGCAATTTGAGCCCGATTGCCAGTACTACATCTTTCTCCTGAATGCCGCTCGGTCCGACGGCTCCTGGATCATGGCCGCCATGGCCGGGATCAACCACAATACGCCTGATTTTTGAAATAACCGTTTTTTTAGCAGGTTTAGGCTTTTTTTCTGTGACAGCGGGCAGCTCATCTAACTTTGGCACCACAACCCGCTCAGGCATGGCACTGACTACCGGTTCGAGTCGCGAAATCTCTGTCGGCCGTTCGCCGCGAACATCAATCACCAGCCGTGCCGGATCAGACAACGGAAATATTTTATAGTCCTTGATGTTTTCAGTATCCAGAACCACACGCACCACTTCAGCTTTATACTGACCAACCCGCGCGCCTTTCAGCAATCCGTCACCGATGGTGATATCCTTGACGCTTTTCCCCAAATGAGTCCGCTTCAGGTCAATATAGATGCGTCCCGGTTTGCCAGGCGCACTTTTGCCGAGTTCATGTGTTTCCCAGGTGACATCCCGGTCGAGCTCAAGCGAAATCCGTGTGTAGTCGGGGTTGGACCAGTGTTTCATCTCGTTGAGAACAGCTGAAGGACGTGTGGTTGCCGAAGTCTGGTCGCTGAAGCCCGCCTTTTTTATTTTGGAAGCCAGAGCCGCAGATGGCAGCAGCAGGCAGGCGGTCAGGAAGCTGATGACTATGTAAAGGTATCTATTCATTGAAGTTGCCTTGTGCGACAGCGCGATGTGGTATGGAAACGACCCTGTTCTTTTAACAGTTTTTTGACAGGAAATGTTACACAATCGGCATAAAAAGGTATTAAAGAATTGCTTTGCAGCTGTCAGCCTTATTTATTAAGTGGTGCCGGGTTTGAAACTGAATTGCCGCCATACTATGAATAGGGTTATAATGCTTCCCTCTGCAGTTGAATAGTACATGGGTGCCTACGCACACAAGAGAGGTCGATATGAAGCATGAAATGCGGCGTAAAGAACGGGAAATTACTAATTCAGAGGCGGAAAGTCTTCTGGAATGCGGCGAATATGGCATCCTTTCAACGTGTGGTCCTGATGGCCAGCCGTATGGTATCCCGCTCAGCTACTGCGTTGGTAATGATGCGGTCTATTTTCACTGTGCGCTTGAAGGGCGTAAGCTGCTGAACATCGCACATGAAAGCAGGGTTTCGTTTTGTGTGGTTGGAAAAACCGAAGTATTGCCGGATCAGTTTGCTACCCGCTATGAAAGCGTCATTCTTTCCGGCCGGGTGCAGGAAGTCGCCGGTGAGGAAAGGCAGCAGGCGTTGGAAGGATTATTGGTGAAATATTCCTGCGACTATCGTCCGGAAGGGCAGAATTATATCAAGGCCAAAGGTGATCTCACCAGAGTATTCAAGGTGTCCATTGAAAATATATGCGGCAAAGCACGCAGATGACGGGACTTCAGACCCTGACTGACCGAACTCCGCAGTGCTGTGTAAGGCACCGGCGTTTGCCGGTTACGGGCATAGATCCAACCGCGGCGGCGTGAAAAATGTGCCTTAGTACAAACGTAGTGCTATCGAGCCGGAATCAATTTTCGGCGTACTGTCAGATGTTGTCTCCTGCCTGCTGATCATACTGGTCAGGGATGGCAGAATGAGATCATTGGCAAGTTAAATTGATTTCACTCGCAGGAGATCTGCAAGGCAGCACAGGTTCCAGGCAAGAAAAATAGTATTCTGTAGATGCGTAACAACGGTCACCAAAGCGGCGATTCTCTGAAGTAGTGAGGTCGCCGTTTTTCTTTGAAAAATACCGTTATGCAGGACAAGCAGTATCGCACCGCTGGATCGACTCCCGTCAAATAACAACTCTGGCCCCTTGACAGATATGACCAAATCCCGTATGGTAGTCATATGACTACCTATGGCCATAAACCGCAGAATGAACTCACCCCGCGCCAGCGCGAGGTGTTGGAATTCATCACTT
>JAYTVV010000234.1:0-2564 GCA_043743795.1 Geobacteraceae bacterium | reverse complement strand
CATGGATGGACAGGATATTCAGGATAAAGGCAAAAACGATTTAAGCTGAAAACAAAAATATTCCCGTTTTCAATCCTGGCCATCCTGAATATCCATGTTCAATCAGCCTTTTTTACTTCCTGTTCAATAGACACTCCGAGCGCCTGTGCCGTTTTGGAACCGGACGAGCGCCCCAGCTGTTTTGATATATACGCACCGGCATTAACTAACGCGATCAGATCAACGCCACTTTCAATCCCCATGCCGTTCAGCATGTAGAGCAGATCTTCACTGGCGACGTTACCCGAAGCTCCTTTTGCGTAGGGACATCCCCCCAGACCAGCCACGGAACTGTCCACCACGGAAATACCCAGTTCCAATACCGCCAGAATGTTGGCCAGCGCCTGCCCGTAGGTATCATGGAAATGAACCGCCAACTTCTCGACGGGAATATCCTTAGCGACTTTTCGCACAAGTTCCTGAGCCTTGGCGGGAGTACCATACCCGACCGTATCCCCCAGAGAGATTTCATAGCACCCCATCTCCAGCAGACGCAGAGAAACCTGTGCAACCATTTCCGGCGCCACATCTCCCTGGTACGGACACCCCAACACACAGGAAACATAGCCGCGCACCTTGATGTTGCGCTGCCGGGCAGCGGCCAGCACCGGAGCGAAACGCTCCAGGCTTTCGGCAATGGAGCAGTTGATGTTACGCCGGGAGAACTCCTCGGACGCGGCGCCGAACACGGCTATTTCTTCGGCACCGGCGGCAACTGCCGCTTCAAAACCCTGCATTCCGGGGACCAGCACTGGGTAACTGACGCCCGGCGTGCGGGTAATGCCGAGCATGACCTGAGTGTTATCCGCCATCTGCGGCACCCACTTCGGCGAGACAAAACTGGTCGCCTCTATCGCGCTTAAACCGGTTTCCGAGAGACGGTTGATCAGCTCAATCTTCACCTCAGTCGGCACAACCGCCGCTTCGTTCTGCAGGCCGTCACGCGGACCGACCTCCACCATTTTCACTCGTTTCGGAACTCTCATGGCTCTGCCGCTGCAACTTCGGCGCTGAAATCCAGCAACTCCGCCCCTTCGTTGACGGTTGCGCCGACCGGATAATGAAATTCAGCCACGCTACCGTCATACGGGGCGTTGATGGTATGTTCCATCTTCATCGCCTCCATGATCAGCAGTGGCGTTCCCCGCTCAACCGCAGCTCCGCATGTAACCAGAATCGCCACTATTTTACCCGGCATCGGAGCGGTCAGCCGCCCGGCAGCCGCTTCATCCTGATCACCCACGGCATGCGGGTCGTGTATCGTCAGCTGGTGGCTTTTCCCCTGATCAAGTACTGTAAGGACGGCGCCGCTCCGGATTACCGTCGCCTTTATTCTCGTCCCGCCCAGATCCGCCAGAAGATCTCCCGCACCATCACATTCTCCACGGACAAGCAAACTGCCGCCGGGAAGGTCCAGAAGGTAACCGGACGGGCGATAATGGGCCACCACCGGTACCACCTGTTCCCCATCGATGAAATGCAGGTGATGGTAATTGTCGGAATTAAGCCGCCAGCCGCCGGTCTGGTGCCAAGGCGAATAGGGGTCGTGGGACTTTTGGGCCCGTAACACAGCTTCGGCGGAGCGGTTCAACATCAGGTCCAACGCTGCCAGAGCCAGGGTGCGATCAGATGCCGGAGCAGACTCCGGAAAAAGGCCGTCCCGATGACGCTCAATAAAACCGGTATCAACTTCTCCGGCGGCAAATGCCGGGTGGGCAACTACATTGCCGAGAAAGCCGGTATTTGTGGTCACGCCAACGACTTCAAAGTCAGCCAGCGCCGTTCTCATGCGACGAATAGCGGCGTTCCGGTCGCTATCCCAGACGATCAGCTTGGCAATCATCGGATCATAATGGATACTGACTTCATCCCCCTGGCGCACACCGGAATCAATGCGGACATTGGCGCTCTCAGACGGAGTACGCAGATGGCGCAACCTGCCGATTGACGGAAGAAAATCGCGGTTCGGATCTTCGGCATAGATACGGGCCTCGATGGCATGACCGCTGATGACGAGCTGTTCCTGACTGCACGGCATCGCCTCACCGGCGGCAACCAGCAGCTGCCATTCCACCAGATCAAGACCGCTGATCATTTCGGTCACCGGATGCTCAACCTGGAGCCGGGTATTCATCTCCATAAAGTAAAAGGAACCATCTTCATCAAGCAGGAACTCGACCGTTCCGGCGCCGACATAACCGATGGCTTTGGCGGCGGCTACGGCGGCCTCACCCATTTTTGCCCGCAACTCAGAAGTCATGCCGAAGGCGGGAGCCTCTTCAATCACTTTCTGATGGCGGCGCTGGATCGAACAGTCGCGCTCGAAGATATGCAGGGCATTGCCGTGACTGTCGGCAAATACTTGAATTTCAATATGACGCGGCTTGGTGAGGTAGCGTTCCAGCAGCACATGATCGTCACCGAAACTGGACATCGCCTCGCGGCGGGCACCGGCCAGCGCATCGGCAAAATCCTCGCTCCGGGCAACTACCCGCATACCCTTGCCGCCGCCACCGGCACTCGCC
>JAYTVV010000233.1:0-30343 GCA_043743795.1 Geobacteraceae bacterium | reverse complement strand
CAATTTCAAATCAAAGATGCCATCAAGGCGGCGAGGATTGAGTCAACGAAGGCATACATCAGTATGCTGAGGAGACGAAGACGAGCCAACGAAGATGGGACTTTGATATGGAATTGGCATAATACACACATGACGGCAGTTGTCCTGTGAACACACGTTCTTCAGGTACAATTGCCGCTGTTGAAAGTCTCCATGCCGTTACCCTCTCCCTCCGTTACTTCTAAACAGCGCAAGCCGGTTTCAATTCGCCGCAATGTTCTTCAACTCTCGCTCCCCGTTTTACTTTCATCCCTTTTTCAGCGGCTTGTCTCGATTGTCGATGTTTTTCTGACCGGCGGCCTTGGTGCTTCCGCTATTGCCGCCACCGGTCTGGGACAGTTGCTGATGGTTACCACAATGACGGTTTTCTGGGGACTTTCGACCGGCGTAACGGTTGTGATCTCCCATCTGTGGGGCGCCGGACGGCGTGAAGACGCAGGACGGGCGGCGTATGTGGCATGCCTGGCGGGTCTGGTTATGACACTGATCTGTTCCCTGGCCGGTTCACACTGGGGGGGCGACATAGCCCGGATGATGGGGGCTGCGGCGAATGTTCAGGAGTTGGCGACGGAATACATCCGGCTGGTATTCCTCTGGATGATCTGGACCACCGGGCTGAATCTCCTCTCGGCAATCATGCACGGCACCGGTGACACCCGCACCCCGATGGAGGCCATCATTCTGGTCAATATCCTGCACGTACTTCTGGCCTGGCCGCTGATTTACGGCACGTTCGGCATGCCGGCACTCGGGGTCAAGGGGGCGGCAATTGCCATTAACAGCTCCGAGTTTGTCGGCTTTACGTATCTGCTGGTACAGGCTCTGCGTAAACGCTACATTACCTTCAGTCGTCCTGACTTCGGGCTCTTCGGGAGAATCTGGAAAATCGGCTGGCCGGTTGCGCTCGAGCGTGTGGCCCAGCAGAGCGGTCAGCTGTTCTACTCCAGCTTCATCATTGCCTACGGTACGTCTGCATACGCCGCTCACCAGATCGGGCTTTCAATAGAATCACTTTCCTTCATGCCGGGTGCCGGTATGGGCATCGCCGCGGCAACACTGATGGGGCAGTCGCTGGGGGCCGGTAAAATCCGCCGTGCCAAAATCAGCCACAATGAGGCGTTGCGACTGGCGGTTGGTGTGATGACTGTCATGGCGCTCATATTCTTCTTCACCCCGCACCTTTTAATCGGTCTTTTCAGTCACGACCCGGACGTTATCGAGAAGGGGAGCATGTTTCTGAAGCTGGTCGCCTTTGCCCAGATACCGTTGGCGATATCGTTTGTCTACGCCGGTAGCCTGCGCGGCACCGGCGATACCTTCTACGTTTTCATCGTAACACTGGTTGCCATGTGGGGGATACGGGTGGCGTTGTCATGGGTGGCTTCAAGTTGGATGCATCTTTCGCTGTATGCCGTGTGGGGAGTGTTTCTGATCGATTGGTATTTTCGGGGAGTTGCATTTGCCTGGCGGTATCATCGGCGGGATCTGCATGGGGTCGTGTTATAGTGTCACGCTGAAAATTATTGCTGCCACCCCGGCACCACTGATGACGGTGTAACGGGCGTTACAAATTCTTTGCTTTTCGTCTCCTTATCCAGCGAGTCACGGGTGACAATGCGGTAGCGGAGAGATTGACTGCCGGATGGTTGCTCAGGGAGCTTTCCTTCGTAGGTGTACAGGGTGTCAGCTGTTTTTGTCATCGGTATGACAGTCGGCTTGCCTTCATCTGTCGTCTGTACAACGCAATGCACGTCTTTGACCTCATTTTTACTGCTGATTACAGCCTGGATGAGGGTCTGCTTTTCTGCAACGACAAAACTGAATGGAATATGGCTTATTGTAACGGACCCTGTTTCATCAGACGGGACAACAGGCGTTTCGGCTGAATTGGCACTGAGAGGAGACGGTTCCGGTCCGGATTGTTCCGGTTGGGCATCGTCTGGCTCGTCAACAAAGATCTCCGGAGTCAGAACATGTAATCTCGCTGACTTCACTGCTTCCTTTGTCAACAAAACCGCTTGATCTGATTCGTCTGTCTGGTCAATTGAAGATGTTTTAAGAGTTATTCCGTCACTGTCCTGGCGTACCTCGAATACAGGCAGCACGGAATCGACGGTGTCCAGGACAATCCACGTACCGTCGGTATGTCGTCCGATTCTTGCTTGAACAAAGCCGTATGTGCCGAGTGGCACGTGTACATCTCGTGATTGATACTGCAGGTCACCGAATTGCAGGATAACTTTTTTGTTGTGCGGCTCAAGTACCAGTTTGAACTTTTCAGTGAGATCGTCAATGTCAAGCCTGACACCTTCGTCAATCATTCGTACCGAGGCAAGTGTTGCCCACAGCGCAGAGTCGGCAGGCGGCGTCCGCCGTTTTGACACTTTTTTCGGGAGGTCATTTTTAGCTTTTACGGTGCGTTCGGGTGCTTTTTTTGCCGGTTTCTTTTTTACGACCCGCTTCAGCTCACTCAAGGGTATTTCGTAATCTGCGCCGGCAGCTGCCGGTGCGGCGGTACACGCAATGGGCTGAGTCCAAAAAAACAACGTTGCTGCCAGAACGGCCATAAAAAAGTGGCACCATATCCTTGCTGTGGCATGTTTTTTCAGGGAGAAAATTTCCACCATTACAAATCACCTGTTTCCTGCAGAGTACTGCTGATGTTTTATCCGAATTCTGAACGATTCACGAAGAACTCCGGCATGAGCACCAGCGGCCCCTTCAATGGCGGAGTGTGTGCCGGGCAATACGGCTAGCCGTATAAGGTTAGATTATACTGATTGATGCTTGAATTGAGCAGAGCCTTCTTTTCTTTCTTAGTAACCTGTTTTGACGTTTTACCGCTGCTATCTGATTTCGGGGTGCCGAGTGACGGTCTTACGCGTGCAGAATCCGCTGAATCGAAGTGAAAGGAGTACTGCTGGGCAGCAGTGCCTCTCAACGCATGTTTTTCATGCATGCCGACCTGGCTTGACGCCTCCAGACGGCTGCCGGATGTGAAGAGTGATGTATCAGAAGCAGATCGTGTGAGGGATACAACATCTTTTTGAGTGTCAAGGCGGGCACGCGTGGAGTTGGGCTCAGTTGCCCGTAACAGCTCCGCTTTGTCTGCAGTCATGTTCAGCGTTCTCGACGAGTCTGCAGTAATTGATGGCAGTATGTTGATAGAGGTATCTATAATACAACTCCGTTTCACAATATTGAACGTTGTGTATCATTTTGTATCCAAAGTTTAAACAATAATTTTAACGCGGCGGCTTTTGCCCGAGGGTTATGCCCGCTCCAGTCCGGCAAAGCGGAGCATGAGTTTCTTCGGTCCTGTCGAGGCAAACCAGACAACGACCTTCTGCCCGTCTCCCTCGCCCTCGATCTTTCTGACGGTGCCCACCCCGAATTTGCCATGCCGCACTTTCATGCCGATGTAGACACCGTCATTTTCGTCATGCGGTTCAGGGACTATTTCAATCTCATCGGTAAAGGCTTCGGCAATGGCTGACAGGTTATGTGATGTTTCGCGAGGAGCATGTTCCGTTCGATTCCGCTGAAGGAACGGCTTGTGTGCAGAATGTGCTTCACCGGAAGAAAATGACTCGCCGGTTGAGCGCGACCGCAGCCCGTCATCAAGCAATTCAGGCGGAATATCCTTCAAAAACCGTGACGGAGGGTTGCACTGCTCCTGGCCGAACAGATACCTGCGGCGCGCATTGAGCAGATAGAGCCGTTCACGGGCACGGGTCATGCCGACGTAACAGAGGCGGCGCTCCTCCTCCATGCCGTCAAGGTCATCCAGAGAACGAACATGGGGGAAGAGGCGTTCCTCCATGCCGATCATGAACACCGCTTTGAACTCCAGTCCCTTGGCGGCGTGCAGGGTCATCAGGGTGACGGACGGCTGGCCGGCTTCCCCCTGTTCAAGGTCGGAAACCAGCGATACCTGCTCCAAAAATTCGGAGAGTCCCGCTTCCGGGTTTTTTTCGCTGAATTCCTCAATTGCTGCCAGCAGCTGCTCCAGGTTTTCCAACCGTTCAGCATCATCTTCATCACGACTGTTCTTCAGCCGGTCCAGATAACCGCTCCCTTGCATAACCGACCGGGCCAACGCTGCCAGGCTGCCGGTAGCGGCGGTTTCCCGAAAACCGTCCAGCAAGGCGATAAAGGCAGCAATCCTGCCCCGTGGAGATGCGCTTAACAGCCCGTCACGAGCAGCATCCTGCAGGGCATCGTAAAAAGTGCCGCCCTGTTGGGAAGCGCGAAGGGATATTTTGTCCACCGTCGTAGTGCCGATGCCCCGGGCAGGGACATTGATGATCCGTTTCAGTGAAATCTCGTCGGATGGATTGTCAAGTGCCCGCAGATACGCCAGAATGTCTTTGACCTCCAGGCGGGAATAGAAACGGACGCCGCCGACAATGTGGTAGGGGAGTGCTCCGCCGACCAGCGCCTCTTCAATGAGGCGCGACTGGGCGTTGGTGCGGTAAAAAACCGCCATCTCTTCAAGCGGGATGCCGCTGCTTCTGAGCTGTACGATTTCCCGGCTGACAAAGCGGGCCTCTTCCCGATCAGACTCGACCCGTTCATAGCAAATTTTATCGCCGGCCGGATTTTCGGTCCAGAGCGTTTTTCCCTTGCGTCCAAAGTTTTGTTTGACGACTTCACCGGCCGCCGCCAGAATGGTGGCGGTGGAACGGTAGTTCTGTTCCAGCCGGATGATCTTGACGCCGGGGAAATCCTTCTCGAATTCGAGGATATTGCGAATATCGGCTCCGCGCCAGGAATAGATCGACTGGTCGTCGTCGCCTACCACACAGAGGTTTTTGCGCTCTCCGGCCAACAGGCGGATCAGGTTGTACTGCACCGGGTTGGTGTCCTGGTATTCGTCCACCAACAGCCATTGGAAGCGTTCCCGGTAGAATGCGCATACTTCGGGAAACCGTGTCAGAAGGCGTACAACCTGAATCATCATGTCACCGAAATCAAGAGCGTTGCACTTTTTAAGGCGTTCCTGATAGGTAGTGTAAATTTCGACAACTTTCTGGTTGTAGACATCGCCGGGAGGGATGGATCCGATATCCTCCGGGAAAAGGCCCCGGTTTTTGAAGTCGTCAATCCGCCCGGAGACCGCTTTTACGGCAAAGCGTTTCTCGTCCAGGTCCATCTCGGCAATAACATCCTTCAGGAGCCGATCACTGTCACGGTCGTCATAAATTGCAAAGGAAGACTGGAAACCGAGATGGTGAATATCGCGGCGCAGGATGCGGCCGCAGGCGGCGTGGAAAGTCGATATCAGCGGCAGATCGCCGCCACCCAGCAATTTGCCGACCCGCTCAGCCATCTCCCGGGCGGCCTTGTTGGTGAAGGTCACCGCCATGATGTTCCAGGGGCGCACCCCCCGTTCGCGGATCAGGTATGCAATGCGGTTGGTAATGACACGGGTCTTGCCGGAGCCGGCGCCGGCGAGGATCAGCAGCGGTCCTTCGCCGTGCAGTACTGCTTCCTTCTGGGGAGGATTGAGATGGGATGTCAGGTTCATGCGGCTGTTGTAGCCCGTCGTTCAACCAGCGTCAAGCGGAAAGGCGGTGGCCTTTTCAGGGATGAGTGCCGTTTGAAGTGGCCGTATGCAGATTGCATTCGAAATAACGGGGTTGTACATACGGTGTGAGTCATGGCATTCTTTCATGTCGGCAGAGTCGGGCGTACCTGGAGGTTTTATGATCATACATACAGGCGGTTGGGTCCATAACCTGCTGCTCTCGCTTTCCCGGCGGGCTGATCAGGCGGAAAAAGACCGGCTCATGCTGGAGGACGCGCTGGGGCATGCGTACGAGGGGCTTCTGATTACCGATGCTGATGGTATCATTCTCAAGGTGAATGAGGCGTACGCCCGTTTTCTTGAGACCACCACCGGCAGGTTGGTCGGCAGGCATGTCACAGAAGTGATCGAGAACACCCGCATGCATCTGGTTGCTAAAAGCGGTGTCGCTGAGATTGCCCAGATCCAGAAAATCAAGGGACATGAAATGATTTGCAGCCGGATCCCGATTATGGAGAACGGCGCGGTAGTAGCGGTGGTCGGCAAGATAATGTTTCAGAACATTGAAGACCTCTTTTCCTTCACTGAAAACTTCAAGAAGCTGAAGACCGAGCTGGAGTTTTACAAAAGTGAACTCAGTAAACAGTTGAGCGCCAAATACTCCTTTAATCACATCGTCGGCATCAGTAAAGAGTTGGAGTGGGTCAAAGAGCTCGGCCGGAAAGTGGCCATGAGCAGTACGACGGTTTTGCTGAAGGGGGAAAGCGGCACCGGTAAGGAACTGTTTGCCCACGCCATCCATAACGAGAGTCACAGAAAGCTTGGTCCGTTTATAAAGGTCAATTGTGCCGCCATTCCCGAAACTCTTTTTGAATCAGAGCTGTTTGGTTATCGGGAAGGCGCCTTTACCGGGGCGCAGAAAAAGGGGAAAAAGGGGAAATTTGCCCTGGCCGATACGGGGACAATTTTCCTGGACGAAATCAGCGAACTACCGTTGACAATGCAGGTCAAACTGCTGCGCGTACTTCAGGAAAAAGAGATCGAGCCGGTAGGTGCAGAGGCATCCGAGGCGGTGGATGTGCGTATCATTGCCGCTTCCAACCGTGATCTGGAGACATTGGTCAAGAATGGTATGTTTCGCCACGACCTGTATTATCGTCTTAATGTGGTCATGCTGGAAATTCCTCCCCTCCGCAGCCGCCGCGACGACATTCCGCTTCTGGTTCAGTTCCATCTCCGCCAGTTGGAGAAGGAAACCGGTATTCCGGTTGAAGGGGTTGAGCCGGATGTCGCCGGAATACTCAGGCAGTATGATTGGCCGGGTAATGTGCGTGAATTGCGCAATGTCCTTGAGCAGGCGCTGTATGTAAAAGTCGGCTCTACCATTTCGCGCAATGATATTCCGGGGGCTTTGGTCAAGGGTGGCGGCATGCTGTCTGCGCAGGCGGCCTCGCGCAGTTTGAAATATGTTGTCCATGCGGCTGAAGAGGAAGCGATCAGAGCTGCTATCCGTGATGAAAAAGGGGACAAACAGGCTGCCGCCGCGCGGCTCGGCATCAGTAAATCATCGCTGTATGCAAAGGTTGAGCAGTACGACATCAGATAGCGAGCGATCTGCCGGCCGGCTATCAAACAAGAAGCATCAAAGAAAATATACCGAAAGTATTTTTCAGGGATTTATGAAACAATTTTTGCTGCCCCATTTGATTTGCCCCGCATGTCTTCCCGGTGAACATCCGTTGGCGGTTACGGTTAAGCAGGTGGAACGCGACGATATTATTTCCGGGGAACTCTTCTGCAAAAAATGCAGGCGGCGATTCCCGGTTAAAGACGGCATTGCCATTCTTCTTCCGGATCCGGGTGGGTATTCAACCGGCGGGCAGCTGCGATATGATGACAATGAAATCGCCAATAGATATCTCTGGAGTCACTACGCTGACCTCGCGGGATGTTCCGAAACCCGTGACGCAGCCTCGGCATGGGCTGGTTGTCTTTCAGGCAGCTCATCATTTGCTTTTGACGCCGGCTGTGCCGTGGGCAGGCTAACCTTCGAAATGGCGGCACGGAGCGAGTGGGCTGTCGGGTGCGACCTGTCACATAATTTTATTCGTACGGCCCGCCGCCTGGCACATGACCGGTGCTGCACATTTTCACTGCCGCTTGAGGGTAATCTGCGCGAACTCTTTCATTGTGAATTACCCGCCGACTGGCGCAGTGACAATGTGGAATTTGTTGTCGCAAACGCCCTGGCCCTGCCCTTTGCACGGGGTACCTTTCAACAGACGTCATCGGTTAACCTGCTCGACAGGGTCAACTACCCATTGGCGCATTTATTCGAGATGAACCGTGTTGCGCGGCTCAAAGGTGCATCGTTTCTTTTTGCCGATCCATTCTCCTGGTCTACGGCAGCCGCTCCTGAAGAGAAGTGGCTTGGAGGAACAGTTGCGGGGAAGTATGCCGGAAGGGGAATTGACAACGTACGATCGTTGCTGACGGGAAAAAATACCATTCTGGTGCCGCCCTGGCAGGTCGCTTCCGAAGGGTGTATTACGTGGCTGATGCGTACCCACCGGAATCATCGTGAGTTAATCACCAGCGATTTTTTACGTGTTGAGCGGTGAAGCAGGACCTCAGGGACATCACGTATCCGGCAATCCCCTGGTTATGTGGTTGCGGCATATTCCAGCTATTTGGAAATATGTCCAATTTTATGGAATGAAAAGAATGGTCTCGTATATTTATTCAATAATTTAAGCATGTTAAGCATGTCTTCTCCCCGCATTATCGTAGTAAATCCATCCAGTCAGTAGTCATGTAATTCCAGAATAATGGAATGCGGAGAGCGTTGTTCTGCTTGTGGTTACGACGTTTTTACGCACTCTTAATAAAAAACTCAATAAAATAAGGTTTATACAGTGTCATCTGTTTTGCCTTACGACTCCGGCATGCTGATTGCTGTTGAATGTATAATTATGTTTTATTTGGAGTTGCCATGAGTCTTAAGGACATTCTCATTTATCTGGATGATTCTCCCGCGTGCCTACGACGCATTGACATCGCCTTAACTCTGGCGCGGCAGCACCACGCGCAGGTACGGGGCCTCTCAATTGTGACCTACGGCTATTATCAACCCCACTATCTGCATGCCGAGGAAAAAATTGCTGCGGCCGGAGCGCTGTTGAGTGCGAGAGCCCGGGCTGCCGGCGTGGAGTCAAGCCATCGCAGTATCGAATCAAGCGTGGTGGGTGTCGGGACACGTGAACTATTGATCCGCGCATCGTACTGCAGTGATCTGGTGGTAGTCGGCCAGGAGTCCCGGCGGTCAACCCGTGCGGCGGCTGTTATTGAACACCTTGTGGCGGGTGCGGGGCGGCCGGTGCTGGTTATTCCGGCGGCCGGTGATTTTCCCGCTGTTGGCAGGCGGGTACTGGTGGCCTGGAAGAACGGACGGGAAGCTGCCCGGGCGCTGCACGACGCCCTGCCGATTCTGCAGCAGGCAGAACAGGTAACAGTGCTGGCGGTCTCCTCCGGGGGGGAATCGCAGCGGGATCTGTGGGAAAGAGTAGAGGAGTACCTTCAGCATCATGGCATTCAGGCCCGCATGGAGTTTTGCCCCGTTACCTCGGCTACTCTGGCGGACAGCCTGCTGAATCGTGCCTGTGAAGATGGCTACGATCTGCTGGTGATGGGTGCTTATCAGCCGGGAGTCCGCAAGGGGTCGCAGTTCGGAGCGGTGGCGAGCCAGATTCTCCGGGAGATGACGATCCCGGTTTTAATGTCACATTAGTACGTAAGAGACCGGGAGCACAGCAGATGACGGACCATATTCTTGCGACAAAAGATCTCTCAAAGGAATTTAAAGGCTTCACCGCTGTTTCTGCCGTAAACCTGCAGATTCAGCGTGGTCATATCCATGCCCTGATCGGGCCGAACGGAGCCGGCAAGACCACCGTATTCAATCTCCTCACCAAATTTCTCATTCCTACCTCCGGCAGCATCCGCTTCAACGGTACTGATATCACGAACGAAAAGCCGGCTGACATTGCCCTGCGCGGCATCGTGCGCTCCTTCCAGATTTCGGCCGTTTTTCCGAATCTGACGCCGCATGAAAACGTACGGATCGCCCTGCAGAGGAGGCTCGGTACCTCCTATCACTTCTGGAAATCATCCGCCGGATTGAGTGAGCTGGATGGACGTGCCATGGAGCTGCTCGAAGCGGTTGGGCTCCAGGATGCGGTCGACGAACCGGCGGTGGGGCTCTCCTACGGCCGCAAGCGTGCGTTGGAGATCGCCACTACTCTGGCGCTGGAACCGGAATTGATGCTGCTTGATGAACCAACCCAGGGTATGGGGGGTGAGGACGTTGGTCGCATCACTGAGTTGGTACGGCGGGTGTCTGTCGGCAGAACCATTCTGATGGTCGAACACAACCTGCATGTGGTTGCCAGTCTGGCAGACCGCATCACCGTTTTACAGCGTGGGGCGATACTGGCTGAGGGTCCCTACAATGAGGTTTCAACCAATCCGCAGGTGATGGAAGCCTATATGGGGGTTGGCCATGACTGAACTGCAATCGAACGTACTGCTGGCGGTTTCCGATCTGCACGCATGGTATGGCGAGTCGCATATTCTGCATGGTGCTTCGTTTTCGGTTAAACGGGGAGAGCTGGTGACGCTGCTTGGCCGCAACGGTGCAGGTAAAACGTCTATTTTGAAATCGATCATGGGTCTTGTCGGTCGCCGGAGCGGCTCGATACTGGTTAATGATCATGAAACGATCAGGATGCAGACCCATCGTATTGCGCGGCTTGGTATCGGCTACTGTCCCGAGGAACGCGGCATTTTTACCGCCCTGAATGTCGAGGAGAACCTGCTGCTGCCGCCGGTTATCAAAGCCGGGGGGATGAGTCTGGACGAAATCTATGACATGTTTCCTAATCTGCTGGAGCGGCGCAAAAGCGTCGGTACCCGGCTCTCCGGCGGTGAACAGCAGATGCTGGCTATGGCGCGAATTCTGCGCACCGGCGCTGATCTGCTGTTGCTGGACGAAGTAACGGAAGGTCTGGCGCCGGTTATTGTTCAGTCAATCGGGCGGATGGTGCGGAAGCTGAAGGAGCGGGGCTTCACGATCATTCTGGTAGAGCAGAATTTCCATTTTGCCGCTGAATTGGCCGATCGGCACTACATTATTGAACATGGGGCAATCGCCGACATGATTACCAGAGAAGATGTGGCAGGCAGCAGGAATACTATCAACAGGTATCTTGGCGTTTAACTGTATCAGGGTAGTGTAATCAACGGGTAAGGGGAGGAATGTATGAAACAGTGGCTCAAGGCAGCAACATGTACAGCACTGCTCGGCATGGCGGTATCGGCCGGGGCAGCCGGCAAAGGGATTTCTGATGATGTCGTGAAAATTGGCGTACTGACCGACATGTCTGGTGTCTACTCGGCAATCGGCGGCAAAGGCACCGAGGTGGCTGTCAGGATGGCAGTGGAGGATTTCGGCGGCAAGGTGCTTGGCAAAAAAATCGAAGTGATCTCGGCTGATCACCAGAACAAGGCCGATATCGCCTCCACCAAGGCGCGCGAGTGGTTCGACACCGGCAAGGTTGATATGGTGACCGGCCTGCTCAACTCGGCCTGTGCCCTGGCGGTGCAGAAAATCGGCGCGGATAAGAAACGGATTACGATGAATACCGGCGCCGGTTCCACTGACCTGACCAACAAGGATTGCACCCCCTACGGCATTCACTACGCCTATGACAACTATGCTCTTGGCAATGTTGCCGGCAGTGAGGTTGTCAACCATGGCGGCAAGAGTTGGTTCTTCATCACGGCCGACTATGCCTTCGGTCATTCCCTGGAAAAGAATACCACCAACTTCGTAAACAAACTGGGGGGTAAAGTTGTCGGTTCGGTGCGCCATCCGCTGGCAACGGCTGATTTCTCCTCCTACTTGCTGCAGGCCCAGTCTTCCGGCGCCAAGGTCATCGGTCTGGCCAATGCTGGCGGCGACTTTACCAATGCGGTCAAACAGGCGGGTGAATTCGGTATCGTCCAGAAAGGGCAGACCGTGGTGGGGATGCTGGTGTTTGATACCGATGTCAAAAGCCTCGGTCTGAAAACGGCCCAGGGGATGCAGTTCGCCTCCGGTTTTTACTGGGATCGCGACAAGACCACCCGTGAATGGTCGCAGCGTTTTTTCAAAAAGCATAAAGCGATGCCGACCATGGATCAGGCCGGTGCCTATTCTGCGACGATGAATTATCTGAAGGCGATCAAGGCCGCTGGAACCGATGATGCGGACGCGGTTATGGCCAAGCTGAAGTCAACAAACATCAGCGACTTTTTTGCGGTTAACGGCAAGATCAGGGCCGATGGCCGGATGGTGCACGATATGTACCTGATGGAGGTCAAGAAACCGGCAGAATCAAAAGCCGACTGGGACATTCTCAAGATCGTCAAGACGGTGCCGGGCGACAAGGCCTTTATGCCGCTTGCCGAAAGTGCCTGCCCGAACGTGAAAAAATAATCGCAACCCGCACCATGCGGGGCGCCTCTGGCCGCGCCCCGCAAAGGATTCACCATGGAGATCACCTTTCAAACAGTCATGTCGCAACTGATGCTTGGTCTGAATAACGGCGCCTTCTACGCAGTGCTCAGTCTGGGGCTGGCGGTCATTTTCGGTCTGCTGAACATCATCAATTTCGCCCATGGGGCGTTCTATATGCTGGGTGCCTTTGTGGCCCTGTTCGGCTATGCGGAGCTGGGGCCGCTGTTGGGGATGCCGGATTTTCACCTTAACTACTGGGCGGCACTGGTGGTGGCGCCGCTGATCGTCGGGCTGCTGGGCATTTTGATCGAAAAGACCATGCTCAGCCGTCTTTACAAGGTTGACCATCTGTATGGTCTGCTGCTGACCTTCGGTGTGGCCCTCATCCTCCAGGGGGTATTTACCAATTACTACAATGTTGCCGGCACACCGTACGAAGGGAAGCCGGAAATCCTGAGTGGAGCAGTTAATCTCGGTTTCATGATGTTTCCGACCTATCGTCTCTGGTCGATACTGGTGTCGCTGGTGGTCTGTTTCGGCACCTGGCTGGTGATCGAACGGACCAAGCTCGGCTCCTGTCTGCGGGCCGGTACAGAGAACCCGCGCCTGGCACAGGCGTTCGGCATCAACGTCCCGCTGATGATTACCCTGACCTACGGCTACGGCGTGGGTATTGCCGCCCTGGCCGGTGTCGTGGCCGCGCCGATCTATTCCGTTAGCCCGGTCATGGGGGCAGAGATGATCATTACTGTCTTTGCGGTGGTCGTTATCGGCGGTATGGGTTCGATCATGGGTTCGATTCTCACCGGCCTGACGCTCGGCATGGTGGAGGGGTTGACGAAAGTGGTTTACCCGCCCGCATCCAGCACTGTAATTTTTATCATGATGGTGGTGGTGCTGTTGATAAAGCCGGCGGGATTATTTGGTCGGGAACAGTGAGGGGGCAGGGATGAATAAAACTATCTGGGCAGTTTTGATAGCCGTAGGTCTGGCGGCACCCTTTGTCATGTACCCGATTTTTCTGATGAAGCTGCTCTGCTTCGCACTCTTTGCCTGTGCCTTCAATCTGCTGATCGGCTATGCCGGTCTGCTCTCTTTCGGCCATGCCGCCTTTTTCGGCGGTGCCGCCTACGTAACCGGTTATATGGTTAAGTATGCCGGAGTCACTCCGGAGATAGGTATTCTGCTCGGCACGCTCTTCGCTGCACTGCTCGGCTTTATTTTCGGCAGCCTGGCTATCCGGCGTCAGGGGATCTACTTCGCTATGATCACGCTGGCACTGGCCCAGATTATTTATTTTGTCGCGGTAAAATCACCGTTTACCGGCGGCGAAGATGGCCTGCAGGACATCCCGCGCGGCATGCTGTTTGGCGTGATCGACCTGAACCATGGCTACAGCATCGGTGATAAAAGCCTGGAGCTGAACCTGTACTATTTTATCTTTGCGCTGTTCTGCTTCGGTTTCTGGGTCGTCTACCGTGCCATCAACTCCCCCTTCGGCCAGGTACTGAAAGCGATCCGCGAGAATGAACCCCGGGCGGTTTCGCTTGGCTATCGCGTTGAGCGCTTCAAGCTGCTGGCCTTTGTGATTTCGGCTGCACTCGCCGGTATGGCGGGTGCCGCCAAGAGCCTTGTCTTTCAGTTGGCATCCCTGACTGATGTCAACTGGCATACATCCGGTGAGGTGGTGCTGATGACCTTGCTGGGTGGTCTGGGAACCGTATTTGGCCCCCTGGTAGGTGCGTTTACGGTTGTGACGCTGCACTCGCAGCTCAGCTCAATCGGTTCATGGGTTATGGTGGTTATCGGAACGATCTTTGTCGTCTGTGTTCTTGCTTTTCGTCGGGGTGTTGTTGGTGAGTTGGGGCGGTTGTTGAAATGGTCGCTGTGACAGGTACAAATGCGTACACATGAGTGAGGAGGTAGGTTATGGCTGTTGTCTGTACAAGTATTGAGGAAGCGCTGGAGGGGATTTGCGACGGTGCCAGCGTCATGGCAGGAGGTTTCGGATTGGTCGGTATTCCGGAAAAACTGATCCAGGGGCTGCGTGAGTCCGGCGTACGTGACCTGACGGTCATCTCCAATAATTGTGGCGTAGACGAGTGGGGACTTGGTCTTTTGCTCCAGAACAGGCAGATCAGGAAGATGGTTTCCTCCTATGTTGGCGAGAACAGGGAGTTCGAACGGCAATATCTGGCCGGTGAGCTGGAGGTTGAGTTGGTTCCTCAGGGAACGCTGGCGGAACGGATCCGGGCCGGCGGCGCCGGTATCCCGGCCTTCTACACTCCGGCCGGAGTCGGCACCCCGATTGCTGACGGCAGGGAAACCAGAATCTTCGGCGAGAAAGAGTATCTGCTGGAATATGGTCTGAAAGCGGATTTCTCGATTATCAAGGCATGGAAAGGTGACCGTTTCGGTAATCTTGTTTACCGTAAAACAGCCCGGAATTTCAACCCGATGATGGCGGCCGCCGGCCGGATAACCATCGCCGAGGTTGAGGAGCTGGTGGAAACGGGCGACCTCGATCCTGACCAGATTCATACCCCCAGCGTCTACGTGCAGCGCATCATCGCCTGCAGCGGTCATGAAAAGCGGATCGAACGCCGTACTGTACGTAAGTAGTACTGAGAAAACATTAGACACATGGATTAACAGGATGAAGGCGGATAAAAACCAGGAACATATCATTTAATATAACGTCTCACCATTCCGGTTACCTGTTTTGTTGTTTCTTTATCCGTAGTTATCCTGTGCATCCATGTTAAACAACAAGTTCTGTTTCGTTGTTACAAAACTGGAGGAGAATCCATGGCTTTGACACGCGAAGAAATGGCCCAGCGGGCCGCTCAAGAGATAGAAGAGGGCTATTATGTGAATCTGGGAATCGGCATGCCGACTCTGGTGGCGAATTATATTCCTGCCGGAAAAAAGGTTGTGTTGCAGTCTGAGAACGGTCTGCTCGGCATCGGCCCGTATCCGGCAGAGGATGACGTTGACCCGGATCTGATCAATGCCGGCAAAGAGACCATCACGATGATCCCGGGGTCCGCAACCTTCAGTAGTGCCGAGTCGTTTGCCATGATCCGCGGCGGCCATATTGACCTTGCTATTCTGGGGGGGATGGAAGCCTCTGCATCCGGCGATCTGGCCAACTGGGTAATCCCCGGCAAGATGGTCAAAGGGATGGGCGGGGCGATGGATCTGGTGCATGGCGCCAGAAAGATCGTGGTGCTGATGGAGCACTGCAACAAGCAGGGAGAAACCAAGATCCTCAACAGATGTACCCTGCCGTTGACCGGCCGCGGTGTGATCAACCGGATCATCACCGATCGCGCCGTGCTGGATGTCAGCCCGGGGGGGCTGCGTCTGGTCGAGGTTGCTCCCGGGTATACCGCTGCAGATATTCAGGCCTGTAGTGAACCAAAGCTGATTATTCCGTGAAGGAGGAACTGGCGATGCTCAAAGGGAAAAGCGCACTTATAACCGGCTCTACCAGCGGGATCGGGCTCGGCATCGCCCGTACTCTGGCCGGGCAGGGATGCAGCATCATGCTGAACGGTCTGGGTGACCCGGAAAAAATTGAAACGATCCGTACGAGTCTGGAGGTGGAGTCGGGAAGTACGGTCCGCTTCCACGGTGCCGATATGACGCGTCCGGAGGAAATTGCAGCACTGGTGGAAGCAACGGCGGCAACATTCGGCAGTGTTGATATCCTGGTAAACAACGCCGGTATCCAGTACACCGCCCCGGTTGAAGACTTTCCTCCCGAGCGTTGGGCCGCCATCATTGCCATCAACCTCTCCTCCAGCTTTTATACGCTCCACCATGCAGTGCCGCATATGCGCCGGAGCGGCTGGGGGCGGATCATCAATATCGCCTCGGTGCACGGCCTGGTGGCATCGGCCAACAAGGCGGCCTATGTTGCCGCCAAGCACGGGCTGGTCGGTCTGACCAAGGTCGTTGCGCTGGAAACAGCCGGTTCCGGCATCACCAGCAACGCCATCTGTCCCGGCTGGACGCGGACGGAGCTTATCGAGCCGCAGATTGTCGCCCGGGCGCAGGTGCTCGGGGTGGATGTCGAGGCGGGGGGGCGTAGTATGCTGGCGGAGAAACAACCGTCGCAGCAGTTTGTGTCAATCGAACAGCTTGGGCAGATGGCGCTGTTTCTCTGCTCACCGGGAGCCGATCAGATCACGGGAACGGCGGTTCCGATTGATGGTGGGTGGACGGCACAGTGAACTTCCCTTCCTGTTGCTCAGAAGCACTCTCAAAAAGCCTGACTGCCGGTCGGGCTTTTCTTTTTTTATCTGTAGTTGATGTGTACTCATAAGAGTATAAATACAACTCATAGCTGTCGGCCCGGGTACGGGTGTGGAGGGGAACACTGACAGCGCCTCTCGATAACTGCCCGATATGTATAGTTGATAGTGGAAAAGCGATCCCTGTATTCCGGTGTGGCACACTCTCTGCTAATGAAATCACCCCGCGCTTAATTGCGGGCAGACCAGACCAAGAACATATGTAAAGGCTATCGCACATGAAAATCAATCGACCACCAGTAAAACAGGGACTTTACGATCCTCAATTCGAGCACGACGCCTGCGGCGTTGGTTTTGTTGTCAATATAAAGGGAAAGAAATCCCACGAGATAGTCAGTCAGGCGCTCGAAATTCTTGTCAACCTTGATCACCGCGGTGCCTGTGGCTGCGAGCCGAACACCGGAGACGGTGCCGGTATCCTTATGCAGATGCCCGACAGCTTCCTGCGGTCGGTCTGTACACCGCTCGGCATAGAGTTGCCCGAGCCGTTTCACTACGGTGTCGGCATGGTGTTTACCTCGCCTGAGGCAATGGAACGTAACGCCGCCCGCCATATCATGGAAAAAATCCTGGTGGAAGAGGGCGTTGAGCTGCTTGGCTGGCGTACCGTGCCGACAGACAACTCCTCACTGGGAGAAACCGCCAAGGACGGTGAGCCGAAGGTGCGCCAGCTGTTCCTCAAGCGGCCGGCGAACTGTGCCGACGAGCAGGCATTCAACCGCACGCTCTATCTCATCAATCAGCGGGCAACCAACGAAATCCGCCGCGCCGGTGTCGATGAAAACTGGTATGTCAGCAGCCTTTCCACTCGCACCATCATCTACAAGGGGATGCTCATGCCGGTGCAGGTGGACCTGTATTACCCCGAACTGCGTGACCCTGCCATGGAGAGCGCCATTGCCCTGGTGCATTCCCGCTTCTCCACCAACACGTTCCCCAGCTGGGATCGTTCCCATCCGTATCATTTCCTGGCCCATAACGGTGAGATCAACACTCTGCGCGGAAACGTCAACTGGATGAATGCCCGTCAGAGTCTGCTTGCCAGCGAATTATTCGGCGCGGACATCAAGAAGGCGCTGCCGATCATCAACACCAACGGCTCCGATTCGGCGATGTTCGACAACTGTCTGGAACTGCTCGTCATGGGTGGTCGCTCTCTGCCGCATGCGGTCATGATGATGGTGCCGGAACCGTGGGAAAACCACACTGACATGAGCGATGAAAAAAGGGCCTTTTACGAGTATCATTCCTGTCTGATGGAACCGTGGGACGGCCCGGCGGCAATCGCCTTTACCGATGGCCGCTGTATCGGAACGGTCCTTGACCGCAATGGTCTGCGTCCATCCCGCTACTACATCACTACCGACGATCTGGTAATTATGGCTTCTGAAGCGGGAGTTCTGCAGATAGAGCCGGAACGTATCCTTAGCAAAGGGCGCATCCAGCCGGGGCACATGTTTCTGGTTGATACCGAACAGGGGCGTATTATCCCGGATGAAGAAATCAAGAATGAGCTGGCAGCCGCCAACCCGTATGGTCAGTGGCTGAAAGATAATCATATCTCTCTGGAAGATCTGCCGGCTGTGCCTGATGCGGCTCTTCCGGATCATGCTACGCTGACTCAGCGTCAGCAGGCCTTTGGCTATACCTATGAAGATCAGCGTGTGGTCCTCGGTCCGATGGCGACTGACGGCATCCAGCCGCTTGGCTCCATGGGCACCGATACACCGCTGGCGGTACTTTCCACTCAGTCACAGTTGCTGTACAACTACTTCAAACAGCTGTTTGCTCAGGTTACCAATCCTCCCATAGATCCGATCCGCGAGGAGATTGTTACCTCAACAGTGACCCTGATCGGCTCTGAGGCCAACCTGCTTGAGCCGACCGCCGCCAGCGCCCGGATGATAAAACTGGATCATCCGCTGCTCGGTAATGATGAACTTGAAAAACTGCGTCAGATCACCCGTCCCGGGTTTAAATCAGCGACACTGCCGCTGCTCTTCCCGTCGGCTCAGGGGATCGATGCCATGGAAAAGGCGTTGGAAGCCCTTTTCATCACTGCTGATGCTGCGGTAGAGGCAGGCAGCAATATCCTGATCCTTTCGGATCGCGGTGTTGATAAAGATAACGCGGCACTTCCGGCACTGCTGGCGGTTTCGGGACTGCACCACCATCTGGTCCGCAGCGGCACACGAACCCGGGTGGCCCTGATACTTGAGTCGGGCGAACCGCGTGAAGTGCATCACTTTGCGGTGCTGCTCGGCTATGGTGTCAACGCCATCAACCCGTACCTGGCTTTTGAGTCGCTGGATGACATGATTGAGCAGGAGATGCTGCCGGGGCTTGACCATAAAAAAGCGGTCAAAAACTTTATTAAGGCTTCCATCAAAGGGGTCGTCAAGACCATGGCCAAGATGGGAATCTCCACGGTTCAGAGCTATCGCGGTGCCCAGATCTTCGAGGCGGTTGGTCTGCATCATTCCGTTATTGACCGCTATTTTACCTGGACACCATCGCGCATCGGCGGCACCGACATCGCCGGAATCGCCCGGGAGTTGATGGAACGTCATGCCCGTGCCTATCCGACCCGGGTTGCACCCGAGATGGAGCTTGCTCCCGGCGGGGTATACCAATGGCGCAAGGATGGCGAGGAACATCAGTATAACCCGCTGACGATCACTTCGCTGCAGAAGGCGACCCGTACCGATGATTATCAGGAGTTCAAGGTATTCTCCTCTCTGATCGACGAGCAGAGCGAACGCCACTATACGTTGCGAGGCATGCTTGAGTTCAAGGACAATATCCCGTCAGTGCCGCTTGATGAGGTTGAGCCGGTTGAGTCGCTGATGAAGCGCTTCAAAACCGGCGCCATGTCCTACGGTTCCATCAGCAAGGAGGCCCACGAAGCGCTGGCGATCGCCATGAACCGCATCGGCGGCAGGTCCAACACCGGCGAGGGTGGCGAAGATCCGGAACGCTTTACCTGGACCAACGAGCTGGGGGATTCAAAAAACAGTGCTATCAAGCAGGTGGCTTCGGGACGGTTCGGTGTCACCAGCCACTATCTTTCCAACGCCGGCGAACTGCAGATCAAGATGGCGCAGGGGGCCAAGCCGGGTGAAGGGGGCGAACTGCCCGGCACCAAAGTCTATCCCTGGATCGCCAAGACCCGTCATACCACGCCGGGTGTCGGTCTGGTATCGCCACCACCCCACCATGATATTTACTCCATCGAGGATCTGGCCGAACTGATCCACGATCTGAAAAATGCCAATCGTCGCGCCCGCATCAGCGTCAAGCTGGTGTCCGAAGTGGGTGTCGGCACGATTGCCGCCGGTGTGGCGAAGGCTCACGCCGATGTCGTGCTGATCAGCGGCTATGATGGCGGTACCGGCGCATCGCCGATCTCCAGTATCAAGCATGCCGGCCTGCCGTGGGAGCTTGGTCTGGCCGAAACGCATCAGACTCTGCTGCTGAACAATCTGCGCAGCAGGATCATCATCGAAGCCGACGGTCAGTTGAAAACCGGCCGCGATGTCGCTATTGCCGCACTGCTGGGGGCCGAGGAGTTCGGTTTTGCCACCGCTCCACTGGTGACCCTGGGATGCGTCATGATGCGTGTCTGCCACAGCAACACCTGTCCGACCGGTGTGGCGACTCAGGATCCGACGCTGCGTAAAAACTTCAGCGGCAAGCCGGAATATGTCGTCAACTTCATGCGCTTTGTTGCGCAGGAACTGCGGGAAATTATGGCGCAGCTCGGTTTCCGCACCCTGAACGAGATGGTCGGCCGCTGTGACGTGCTGGAAGCAAATAAGGCAATCAACCATTGGAAGGCACAGGGTCTTGATTTTTCCAACATGCTGCATCAGCCGAAAGTCGGGCTGCATGTGGGACGCTACAACACGGAACAGCAGGATCACGGCCTGGAAAAGTCTATCGATATAACCAGGTTGCTTGACCTGTGCCAGCCGGCTATAGAACGGGGCGAGAAGGTCAGCGCCAAACTGCCGATCACCAATGTCGATCGCGTGGTCGGGACTATCCTCGGTAATGAAATTACCCGCAGTCATGGCGCAGCAGGTTTGCCGGACGATACGGTCAGCCTCAACTTCAACGGCTCGGCCGGCCAGAGCTTTGGAGCCTTCATCCCGCGCGGTATAACATTAAAACTGTCCGGAGATGCCAACGATTATCTGGGCAAAGGCTTGAGCGGCGGGACGGTTGTGGTGTATCCGCCGGAGGGATCAACCTTCAGGGCCGAAGAGAACATCATTGCCGGCAACGTGGCTTTTTACGGGGCTACCAGCGGCACCGCCTATATTCGCGGCATGGCGGGCGAGCGCTTCTGTGTTCGCAACTCCGGTGTCAACGCGGTTGTCGAGGGGGTTGGTGATCACGGGTGTGAATATATGACCGGCGGCACGGCGGTCATTCTCGGTCGCACCGGGCGTAACTTCGCGGCTGGCATGAGCGGCGGCATTGCGTATGTGTACGACCGGGACGGTGACTTTGCCTCCCGGTGCAACACTGAAATGGCTGGTCTGGAGCCGCTTGACGATGCCGATGGTATGACAGTCAGGGGAATGATTGAAAAGCATGCCGCATACACCGGCAGTCTCCACGCTGCCGATATTCTGGCCGATTGGGACAATGCCCGGCGCTGCTTTGTAAAAGTGCTGCCGACAGACTACAAGCGGGTGCTGCAGGCTCTTGAACGGGCACAGGCTGCCGGTCTCAGCGGGGATGATGCACTGGCCGCCGCGTTTGAGGAAAATTCCCACAGTGCGCATTAGTACGTCGTTAACGCACGTATCCTGATTGTCAGGGCTGATTCTTGGCAGGAAGCCCCCTCTTTGACAAGGGGGAATTAATTTTACTGAAACGCAACACTATAGGAAATTGATTATGGGAAAACCAACTGGATTCATGGAATATACTCGCGAAGTGCCGGCTGACCGGGCACCGTTGGAGCGAATAAAAGACTGGGACGAATTTCATCTGCATATGCCGGATGAAGACCTGCGCACTCAGGGCGCCCGCTGCATGGATTGCGGCGTGCCGTTCTGTCACAGTGGCGTATTGATCAGCGGTATGGCCAGTGGCTGTCCGATCAATAACCTGATCCCGGAGTGGAATGATCTTGTCTACCGCAATCGCTGGAGCCAGGCTCTGGACCGGCTGCACAAAACCAACAACTTCCCTGAGTTTACCGGCCGTGTCTGCCCGGCTCCCTGTGAAGGTTCCTGCACACTGGCCAGTATTGATCCGGCTGTTACGATCAAAAATATCGAGGTCAGTATTATTGAACGTGGTTTTGAGGAAGGGCGGGTCGTTCCGCAGCCTCCCGCAACCCGTACCGGTAAAAAAGTTGCCGTCGTCGGCTCCGGTCCTGCCGGCTTGTCAGCAGCGGCCCAGCTCAACAAAGCCGGTCATGCGGTAACGGTTTACGAACGTGCCGATCTGCCGGGCGGATTGTTGATGTACGGCATTCCCAATATGAAGCTCGACAAACGTCAGGTCGTACTGCGGCGTATCAAGCTGATGGAGGCCGAAGGCATTACCTTTGTCTGCAACGCTGAAATAGGCGGCAGTGAGTACCCGACCGAAAAATTACGCAGTGAATTTGACGCCGTTGTTGTGACGACCGGCGCAACCCTGCCGCGTGATCTTCCGATTGAAGGACGCGGCCTGAAGGGAATTCACTTCGCTATGGAGTTCCTGACCGCCAATACAAAAGCTTTGCTGAGCGGCAGTGATGACTTTGTCTCGGCCAAGGGGAAAGACGTCATCATCATTGGCGGCGGCGACACCGGAACGGATTGTGTCGGTACGTCCCTTCGTCACAAATGCACCACCGTCACCCAGCTGGAAATCATGCCGCGTTCGCCTGACGAACGTGCTGCAGACAATCCGTGGCCTGAGTGGCCAAAAACCCACAAGATTGATTATGGCCAGGAGGAGGCTGCAGCCCGATTCGGTGCCGACCCTCGTGTCTATCTGACAACCGCAACCCGCTTTGAGGGTGATGAGAATGGTGCCGTACAGGCGGTCCATACCGTTGAGGTTTCCTGGACCAGGAATGAGAAAGGTCTGTTCATTCCGCAGCCGGTTCCCGGCACGGAGCAGGTACGTCCTGCCCAGCTGGTGCTGCTGGCGATGGGCTTCCTCGGGCCGGAGCAGCCGTTGGTTGATTCCTTTGGTCTGGAAAAAGATCCACGCAGCAACATCAAGGCGGAGTTTGAAAAATACAGCACCAACCTCCCGGGAGTATTCGCCGCCGGCGACTGCCGCCGTGGCCAGAGCCTTGTTGTCTGGGCTTTCAACGAGGGGCGCGGAGCCGCCCGTGAGTGTGATCGCTACCTGATGGGAAGCAGCGAACTGCCGTAGCTATTGATTTGAGCTGATTTAATGTGATATTATGTTCACGCATGAGGCACAGAGGCCCACCCGATTACGTCGGATGGGCCTCTTTTTTGTGCAAAAGCGTACTCATGTAGTAGGTTGTTTATATAAAAGGCCACGTACCTGATTTTCATGGTACTAAAAAAATTTCGCTATATTATAATAGCTTGCATCTTGTTAAGCATATGATGTAAGAGACGTTACACAATAGAGATTATTGACCTTGACGTAAGGCGCAATTATGGGAATAACCATTAATTGACATAGGTCATTTGTAATGCCTATGCATTTGCATACAATTTAGTACTGAAAATATGCTGTCAATAACCACGCAGGAGAGGGTTCTATGCTGATAGTGGTCTGCATCAAACAAGTCCCGGATACGACTCAGGTTCAGATAGATCCGGTGACAAACACTCTGGTTCGTGACGGTATCCCATTTATTGTCAATCCGTACGATACCCATGCTCTGGAAGAGGCGTTGCGTCTGAAAGATCGCTTCGGCTGCACAGTCGCTGCTATCTCAATGGGGCCCCCCAATGCAGAGGGGACGCTGAAGAAGGCTCTTGCTCTGGGCGTTGATCATGCCATATTGCTGTCTGATCGTGTTTTCGGTGGTGCCGATACACTCGCGACCAGTAATGTGCTTGCCGCGGCAATAGCCAAGCTGCATGCGGAAGTGGATGAGGTTGGCCTGGTGTTGTGCGGCAAGCAGACGATTGACGGTGATACCGCCCAAGTGGGACCCGGCATTGCCAGCCGCCTTGATTATCGTCAATTGACGCTCGTTGATAAAATTATCGACCTGGATCTTTCGGCACGGAAAATCCGCGTCAGTCGCAAGCTGGAGGGGCGCCACGAGATTGTCGAAGCCCCGCTGCCTGCGATGTTGACGGTGGTTCGCGAACTGAATCGACCGCGGTATCCCAAGGTGCAGATGCGCCTGGCGGCCGCTGAGGCTGTTGTCGAAATGTGGAATAACAAAACCTTGCAGCTGGATGAACAGAAGATTGGTCTGAAAGGTTCTCCGACCTGGGTGTCGAAAATCTTCTCGCCTGAGCGCGACAAGGGGGAAATCCTGGGTGACGGGTACGCCGACCCGGCCGGAACGGCTGCACTGCTGATTGAAAAACTGCTGGCGAAGGATATGCTACCATTATGAGCGACCCACAACCAAAACCCAAAAAGCCACGTGGCGTAGCCCACCTTCTTGACGGCAAATGCATCGCCTGCGGTGCCCGTTGTCAGAGTTCCTGTCCGGTTAACTGTATCGAGATGACAGATAGCGGTGAACCGATCATTGAAACGGGCAAGTGTATCGGCTGCCAGAAATGTGTCAAAATATGTCCGGCGGTAGCGATAGAGATGTTCTTTACCGCCGAAGAACAGCGGATTCTTGCAGAGCTGGCCGCGTCTGCTGCACCGGTTGAGGAAGAGGTCGACCCTGAGGCCGCCGCACTCGCAAAAAAGCTGGCTGAATATCGCGGCGTGTGGGTCTTTGTCGAGCAGACTGAAGGCGAGCCGGCCAAGGTGTCCTGGGAACTGCTCGGTGTTGGTGCAGATCTGGCCGCCAAGTTGGGCGTAGAGCTCTGTGCCCTGGTGATCGGCGAGAACGTTGAGCACCTCTGCCAAGAGGCGTTTGCTCACGGCGCGACGAAAGCCTATCTGATCGACGCCCCGGTCTATTATCATTATCGTACCGAAGCCTACGTCGAGGCATCGTGTCATCTGATCGAAACATACAAGCCTGAAGTCATTCTGATGGGCGCTACCGGTATGGGGCGCGACCTTGCGGGAGCAATTGCCACACGGGTCGGCACCGGCCTGACTGCAGACTGTACCGGCCTCAATATTGACGACAAGCGCAACCTGATGCAGACCCGCCCCGCATTTGGCGGCAACATTATGGCAACCATCATGTGTGACAAATATCGTCCCCAGATGTCCACCGTTCGCCCCAACGTCATGCCGATGCCGGAGCGCAGGGAGGGAGCCACCGGTACGATCATCCGCGACTCATTCACCGTTGCTGAAGAGAGTGTTCTTACCAAAGTAATTGAAATAATACGTGATTCACACAGCAAAGGTGCGGTAGACATTACCGGTGCCGAGTTCATCATCTCCGGCGGTCGCGGTATGATGGGGCCTGAAAATTTCCCTTTGCTTCAGGAGTTGGCTGACGAATTGGGTGGTGTGGTGGGCGCTTCCCGCAGTGCCGTCGATGCCGGCTGGATGCCGGGTGATCGGCAGGTCGGGCAGACCGGCAAAACAGTCCGTCCCAAAATCTATATCGCCTGCGGCATTTCCGGCGCCATCCAGCACCTGGTCGGCATGCAGGATTCCGACATAGTAATTGCTATCAACCGCGACAGCAACGCCCCTATATTCGAGGTTGCCACCTACGGCATCGTTGGCGACCTGTTCCAGATCGTTCCGGCGATTACGGCAAAAATCAGGGAATTGAAACAAAAAAACTGAGGTTTAACTATGACACCAAGTCCTGCCATATTCGCCCCGCTGCTGATCGCATCTCTTGCTGTATTCGCCTGGGGGTGCTGGAAACGGCTCAGTCTGATTTCGCTCGGGCAGCCGGAAGATCGTTTTGATAACACGGGAACCCGCTTCAAAGAGATGCTGCTCTATGCGTTCGGCCAGAAACGGGTGGTAGCAAAGCCGTTCGGCTTCAATCACTTTGTTATTTTCTGGTCGTTTCTGATACTGATGGTGGCAAACACGGAGTTCATTCTGAATGGTCTGTTCCCTCACGCCATCAAGCTTATCAAGCTTCCGTTCGAATTATACGTGCCGCTTGCCTTCATGATTGATATAGCCTCATTGCTGGCTCTGACCGCTGTTGTGATTGCCACGGTGAGACGGCTTTTTTCGCCCCCCTACCCGGAAGCACGAACTCCGGAGGCGTTTTTTATCCTGGGGCTGATCGCAACACTTATGCTCGCATCCTTTACGCTTAATGCGTCAGAGCTTGGGGACTTTATTGTTAAATCCGGGGCAGATCAGGCCTCGTTTCTTGCTGCGGCACGAAGAGTCATGCCGATATCGTCACTTTTGGCCGGCCTGCTGCCGCCGCTTCATCTTGAGACGATTCATGCCGCCGCATGGTGGGCCCACGCCTTTGCACTGCTTGCCTTTATGTGCTATCTGCCTAACAGCAAGCACATGCACATCCTGACAGCGATCCCGAACTGTTTTTTCCATCGCCTGGAAAAACCGAACACTCAGCCGAGAGAGGAATTTACCGTTGGCTCTACGTTCGGTGTCGGCCAAGTTGACGATTATAGCTGGAAAGATCTGCTGGACTCATTTTCCTGTACGGAATGCGGCCGCTGCCAGAACGTCTGTCCCGCCAGTATTACCGGCAAGCCGCTTAACCCACGTGCAGTGATCCACGATATCAAGGTTAACCTGCTGCAGAACGGCGCAGAACTTAAAAAAGGAGCAACTCCGCACACCCCTCTGGTCGGCGAAAACGGCGAAGGGAGCGTATCAGAAGAGTCGATCTGGGGCTGCACCACCTGTGGTGCCTGTATGGAAGCCTGTCCGGTCTTTATCGAGCAGATGCCTAAAATAGTTCAGATGCGTCGGCACCTCGTCGAGAGTGAGGCACGCTTCCCCGAAGAGTTATTGAACCTGTTTGAAAATATGGAGGGGCGCAGCAACCCGTGGGGGATTGCTCCGTCAGAGCGTGCCAAATGGTGCAGCCAGCTGGATATCAAGCCGTTTGACAAGGACACCACGGAATACCTGTTCTATGTCGGCTGTGCCGGTTCATTTGATTCCCGCAACAAGCACGTGAGCGTCGCCATGTCGCAATTACTGGACAAGGCGGGTGTCTCATGGGGAATCTTCGGCAAGGATGAAAAATGCTGTGGTGATAGCGTGCGCAGGCTGGGGAATGAGTACGTTTTTGATGCAATGGCGAGGGAAAACGTTGCGCTGTTTACTGAGCGCGGGGTGAAAAAAGTGATCACCCAATGTCCGCACTGTTTTACGACCCTGAAAAACGACTATCGGCAATACGGCCTTGAGCTGGAAGTCATTCACCATAGCGAGTTGCTGCGTAATCTGGTTCAGGATGGACGCCTTGTTCTTGATAAGACGACACAGGAAATGGGTACAACCGTTTTCCATGACTCCTGCTATCTGGGGAGACATAACGATGTGTATGATGCCCCTCGGGACGTGATAAAAGCGGCTACCGGTGCAGAGCCTGCTGAAGCGGAGCGCAACCGGAACAACGCATTCTGCTGTGGTGCAGGTGGCGGCAGGATGTGGATGGAGGAGCATGTCGGCGAGCGGATCAATCTGACGCGCGTCAATGAAGTGCTTGAACAGAAGCCGGATACGATTTGTGTCGCCTGTCCGTACTGCATGACCATGTTCGAAGATGGACTCAAAGATGTGAAAGCTGATGCTGTCAAGGTGCGGGATGTGGCCGAGGTGATGGCCGAAGCGATCTTTCGTTAAGAACGATGAACCTGAAGTAATACCAATTCTAACTCAAAGCGGCATCTTCGTTGGCTCGTCTTCGGCTCCTCAACGTACGAACAGTACGTCTCGTTGCCTCAATCCTCACCGCCTTGATGTCATCCTCGATTTAGAATTGGAATAAATCCTTTCCCGCACTACTTCAATTCTATGAAACCGGATATACCGACTGGCTATATCCGGTTTCATTGTCCCTAAAAACCGCTTCGCCGCAATCGCCCTCATTTTTATCTTCCGGTAACCCCGTTTCCTTGCTCAACCGATGTGAAAAGAATTTTGTATACGGTTCATATAAGTGCTTTTTTTTTAGCCATCGGTATGCTATTTAATCGAAACTAAATTTTAATACCTCAACTGGGGAGGCGACATGAGTTACGAAGTAAAAAACGAGCAGCTGGTTAAGTGGGTAGCAGAAGTTGCGGCGATGTGTGGGCCGGAAGCGATTCATTGGTGCGACGGTTCACAGGAGGAATACGATGCACTCTGCAATCAGTTGGTAGAGAGCGGCACCTTCAAGAAGCTGAACCAGGAAAAACGTCCGAACAGCTATCTGGCCTGGTCAGATCCGGGCGATGTCGCGCGCGTTGAGGACCGTACCTACATCTGCAGCATCTCCAAGCAGGATGCCGGCCCGACGAATAACTGGATGCCTCCCAAAGAGATGAAGGAAACCCTGACAAAGCTTTTCAAGGGCTGTATGAAGGGTCGCACCATGTATGTCATCCCTTTCAGTATGGGGCCTCTGGGTTCACCTATTGCCAAAATCGGCGTTGAAATTTCTGACTCCCCGTATGTTGCGGTCAATATGCGTATTATGACCCGTATGGGCCAGGCTGTTATTGAGGTACTCGGCAATGGTGAATTCGTGCCGTGTCTGCATTCAATCGGTGCTCCACTGGAACCAGGCCAGAAAGACGTGCCATGGCCGTGCAACAAAGAAAAATATATTGTTCACTTCCCTGAAGAGCGTTCGATCTGGTCGTACGGCAGTGGTTACGGCGGCAACGCCCTGCTGGGCAAGAAATGCCTTGCTCTGCGCATCGCTTCCAAGATAGCGAAGGATGAAGGGTGGCTTGCTGAACATATGCTGATTCTCGGCATCGAATCACCAGAGGGCGAAAAAACCTATCTCGGTGCTGCCTTCCCGAGCGCCTGCGGTAAAACCAATCTGGCGATGCTGGTGCCACCGGAAAGCTTTAACGAAAGCGGCTGGAAAATTACTACTGTCGGCGATGACATCGCCTGGATCAAGCCGGGTGCAGATGGCCGTTTGTATGCCATCAACCCGGAATACGGTTTCTTCGGCGTCGCCCCGGGTACATCGGATAAGACAAACCCGAACGCGATGCTTTCCTGCGCCGCAAACTCCATTTTCACCAACGTGGCGCTGACTCCGGATGGCGACGTCTGGTGGGAAGGGATGACGGATGCCAAGCCACCGGTTTTGACCGACTGGCAGGGCAATAAATGGACACCGGATTGCGGTAGAAATGCAGCGCATCCCAACTCACGTTTTACCTCACCTGCGGGCCAGTGTCCTTCAATTGACCCGGAATGGGAAAATCCGAAAGGTGTTCCGATGGCCGCCTTTATTTTCGGCGGTCGTCGCAACAGTGTTATCCCGCTGGTGTATCAATCCTTCAACTGGAGCTTTGGTGTCTATCTCGCCGCAACAATGGGATCAGAAACAACTGCTGCAGCGACTGGTGCGGTTGGAACGGTTCGTCGCGATCCGTTCGCAATGCTGCCGTTCTGCGGCTATCACGTGGCCGATTATTTTGCCCACTGGCTGCAGGTCGGGCGCACGACGCCGACCCCGCCGCGCATTTTCAGCGTCAACTGGTTCCGTAAGGACGCCAACGGCAATTTCCTCTGGCCGGGATACGGCGAAAATATGCGTATTCTGAAATGGGTTGTTGAACGGTGCAACGGTAATGCAGCCGCAGTTGAAAGTCCTCTGGGCTGGATGCCGCGTTACGAAGATCTGGACTGGACCGGTCTGGACGGTGTTACCCGCGAGCAATTCTACGAACTGATGTCAGTAGATCGCGATGTCTGGAAGGAAGAGATTGTTTCCCATGAGGAATTGTTCGTTAAAATGTATGATAGACTGCCAAAAGAGTTCCTGCACCTCCGTCAGTTGATTCTGTCGGGACTGTGGCGCTCACCGGAGCATTGGGAACAGTTTCATCCTGCAATAGACCCGAATAATTGAAAACGAACGGTGTTGCCGTTTCAAAACAGAAAAAGGGCACTGCTTCCGGCAGTGCCCTTTTTTAATCGTCCACTTCTATTTCCCGCACTCGCAATTCCTCTCCTGCAACAATAGTCACCCGGTTGCTGCTGCAGTGCCGGCATGAGCCGTACAGTTCCGTCAGCGGCGTTTCCCGGTGGCATTCCAGGCACTGACCCCTGCCGGGAATACGGACAATGTTCAGCGACGCTCCTTCCAGCAACGTATCCCGACTGCACGCCTCGAAGCAGAATTCAATTGCTTCCGGTACGACGCTGCTTAATTCGCCGATTTCGACATCGAGTGCACGGACCCGGCGCCCGCCGGCATGTTCCAGGCAGAGTTCGATGATCCCCTGGGTTATGGACATTTCATGCATAGTTGCTCCGATCGTACACAAAAAAAAGCCTGCGAGGTGTAAACCCCGCAGGCTTTAATGCACTCCCCGAGGGGAAAGTGATTAGTGTTTTTTCTCTGGTGCAGGAGCAGCAGCAGGTGCAGCTGCAGGAGCAACAGCAGGTGCAGCGCCAGCTTTAGCAGACATAGGAGCCTGAACAGGCTTAGGTGCCTCAACAGCAGGAGCTGGTGCAGGAGCAGGAGCTTCTTCTTTTTTCTTGCAGCCAGCTGCGAAAACAGTTGCGAGTGCCAGTACGAGTGTCAGGGAGATCAGCTTTTTCATGTGTGTTACCTCTTTCTTTGTGTATTTACCATTTGAACGCAAAGCGCATGGTTTCTAAATCGACCTAGGAATATAC
>JAYTVV010000232.1:0-30824 GCA_043743795.1 Geobacteraceae bacterium | reverse complement strand
ACATCTCCATCCCGTGTAAATACTCGCCCGGAATCGATATTAGCCAACAGATCGCGATACCGTTTTTCATGCTGTTTTTCGGCTACCGATATAGCCGCCCAAACCGCAGCAATCGCAGGAAACCCCTCTTCTTTGGCAGTTGCAGCAAAAGCTGGATAATGAAGCGTATGCTCCTCATGTTCACCATTTGCTGATGCCAGCAGGTTCTCAGCTGTAGTGCCAATTTTTCCGGCTGGAAAACAGGCTGTGATTTCAAGATCGCCACCTTCAAGAAGTTTAAAAAAACGTTTGGCGTGTTCCTTCTCCTGATTGGCAGTTTCTTCAAAAATATCCGCAATCTGAATTAACCCTTCTTTTTTTGCAGCACCGGCGAAATATGTATAGCGATTACGTGCCTGACTCTCACCGGCAAAAGATTTGAGCAGATTCTGCTCAGTCTTCGTTCCTTTGATTGAAGCTGTCATTATTACTCCTGATTGATATATTTAAATACGACTGTTATTGTCCTTTATACCGCACTTATTATTTTTTGCAAGCAGGAAAATGAAAAGGGGACACATTTCTGTGTCCCCTTTCTGATACATATAAACTTAAATCTAAAATTATGACAACTGACGACCACCCTCAGCAGCCCATTTTTCGAGCATTGCAGTAGTAACAGACTTAGGACGCTCAAGAGCGTAGCCGAGGCCACGATCCCAAGTGATGTTGGCCATACAGCCAAGGGCGCGGCCTACACCGAAGAGAACGGTGTAGAATTCAAACTCGGTCAGACCGTAATACATCTGGATAACGCCGGACTGTGCGTCAACATTTGGCCATGGATTTTTGGTTTTGCCGTGCTCGGTGAGAACGCCTGGGGCAACTTCGAAGATCATGGCGATAACTTTGAACAACGGATAGTCTTTGAGGCCGGGAGTATTCTGGCAGAACTCACGCTGTGAAGTATAGCGGGGATCTGTCTTACGGAGAACGGCGTGACCGTAACCAGGAATAACCTGACCGGCATTGAGTGTATCCCAAAGAGCAGCTTTGATCAGCTCTGCAGTAGGCTCAACATCTTTGCAGTATTTTTCCTGGAATTTGAGAGTCCAGTCGAGAACTTCTTGATTGGCAAGACCGTGCAGCGGACCGGCCAGACCGCACAGACCTGCGGAGTATGAGTAGTATGGGTCGGACAGTGCGGAGTGAACCAGGTGGGTTGTATGAGCCGAAACGTTACCGGACTCATGATCGGAGTGCAGGATGAAGTACATACGGGCAACGTCCTTGTACTCCTCTTTCTGGCCGATCATATGGGCAAAGTTGGCACCCATATCGAGGGTCGGATCGATAGCGATCTGTTTGTCGCCGCGATACTTCAGGTTGTAAATAAAAGCAGCAACAACCGGAATACGGGCAACGATATCACAGGCATCTTCATATACATATTCCCATGCGACCATCTTGTTGAATTTGCCGGAGTTATAGAAACCGGCAAATTTGGAGTCTTTCTGCATTGCAAGTATAGCAACGGAAAGCATGACCATTGGGTGGCTGTCACGCGGCAATGCGCGAACTGCATCAAATACATACTGAGGAACAGCCTGGCGGATTTTCCACTCGGCAACAACTTCAGCAACCTGAGCATCATTTGGAACGTCTCCTGTAAGAAGCAAGTACCAGAATGACTCAACGGTAGGATAGGCGGAACCAGGAGCCTTGGGCAGTGCGGCAAATGTTTCTGGGATGGTCATGCCACGGAAACGGATCCCTTCCTGTGGATCCAGGTAGGAGATATCAGTTACGAGTGAACGAATATCACGGGCACCACCGATACATTGGTCGATGTTGACCTGATCAATGATGACTTTACCAAACTCTTTTACGAGCTTGGCAGTACGGGGGCGGTGCTCCTCGATCTTCAGTTTCAGCGTGTCTTTCAGGGCCATTGTTTTACTCTCCTTTTCGTGGTGTGGGTTTGAACCCGGATAAAAAGCTCAATCGGCTTCCTAACATCTAATCCATCAGCTCTGACGGGGGAGAAACGGGACTCTTTTTTAGCATACTGTATACGATTTTGTAGGGCAGTTATACTCGACCGTATACGAAAAATGCAACAAAAATTTTGCCCTGTGAAATCAGTTTAAAATTACCAACTCGTCACTGGAGTGCGTGAGACGTTTAAGTCCTTCATTACTCAGATAATAGGTATTTTCAATGCCAATTGCACCCTCTCCGGGAAAAACAACTTTTGGCTCGAAAGCAAATGCCATCCCCACTTCCAGCGACATCTGATTGAAACCCCGGGCAATAAACGGGTATTCATCAATTTCCACGCCAAGCCCATGACCGATAAAGGAGACCTGTGCCCCTTTAGCACCCATAAAACTGTCGGCATACCCCATGTTCTCCGCACGCCTGAAACAAGCGTCATACAAAGCGCCCCAGCTCATTCCGACTTCCACGGTATCTGTCATTAACTCCTGAATAACCAGCATATCGTCATACGCTCGCTGCAACCGATCTGAGACCCCTCCAACTGAAAACACACGGGTCTGATCACTCAGGTATCCATCTACACATCCGGCAAAATCAATAATAACCGGTTCATGAGGCGCAATTCGCTTTAATCCGGCACCCTGACCAAATGAAGGGTTAAGTCCCATTCCCCCAAGCGGTGTGTCTGAGTAGGCCGGCACTGCACTGTCGGTTCCGGAGAAAATCTGGCCGTAACAGATATCAGAATTAAAGCCCCTCATCCGGACCAGACCCTGGTGACCGTCTTTACGGGCGGTGAATTCAAGTTCTGCAGCAACTTCAAGATCAGTCATACCGACGCGGATAATCTCTCTGGCGCGACGATATACACGATCCACCTGATCAGCGGCATCCTGCATAATATGGATTTCATAGTGCGACTTGATCATCCTGACTTTTCGTATAAGCGGAGTCGCATCAGCAAAGTCAGCGTTTGGATAAACCTTTCGATAACGCTCGAAAAAGTTCACCGGAAGCACGTCTAACTCCAGTCCTATACGCTTCGGCACAGGGTATTTATACTGAGCCAGTAGTGCAGGAATGTCTTTCATGGAGTTAAACGGTATAACCACCTTGAGGCCCGACTCCATACGTGCCCTCCCCGCATCTTTGCGTATCATGAAGATCGGCTGGCCAGATGCCGGAACGTACAAGCTGCCGCTTTGTACGGTACCCGTAAAATAAAACAAATCGGCATTCTGGACGATAATCACAGCATCAAGTGATTCAGAGCGCATGTATTCCTGAAGTTTTTTGCAGCGATATTCAAGTTCGGTCGTGGGTGTCAGGCGCATCGTAATCTCCTGTTGGTGTAATCGCAGCCATACTGCAGCATATAAATATATCGGGGTCATTGCGGTATGCAAGAAAAGCTTATGGCTTATGGTATAACGTATCGGCAATGAACATACTTTCCAGCAATCGATTGACCTGCCACGTCAAATTGACTAGTATCACACTTCTGTTTCAAAACAATCAATTTCATTTCTTATTACGGCGGTCTCCATTTCATGCATGCTTATCCCTACACAATAACAATTTCATCTGAAAAAGGTGGCGTCGGCAAAACGACCCTCGCAACCAATCTGGCAATTTACCTGAAGGCAATGCGCGAAGACCTGCCGGTTACGTTATTTTCTTTTGACAACCACTTCACAATTGACAAAATGTTTGAACTGCAAAAGCGAGAAGAAGATGCTCCTGATGTCCATGCCCTTCTAATGGGTGTTAAAGCCTGTGACGTTGTCCAGACAGGTCAGTACGGGGTCGGTTATATCCGCTCTTCAACCGAGTTGGGAGATATCCATGAACGCTTTAAAGGACCGATGACCCTGACACGGATGCTGGCTGAGTCCGGCATCTCCGGTATCGTCATTATCGATACCCGCCCGGATCTTAATATTCTGACCCAGAATGCTCTCTATGCTGCCGATCGGGTACTGATACCGGTCAAAGACCTGCCGAGCCTTGAGAACTGCAAGAATATTTTTGCACTGTTCGATCAGCGCGGCATCGACAAAAAATCATTGGCGCTTATTCCCTGCCTTATTGACTCACGCATCAAATTCGATGGAATTTTCAAGGACCAGAAAACTCTTCTACGAGCAATTGCTGTTAACCGCGGTTATCGCTGCCTGGATTCTTATATTTCAAAAAGTCCAAAGGTTGAAAGCTTGAATACGAATCCCGAGGGCAAAATATATCCGATCCTGACTCACGCCCGAGGCACTGAAGTTCACAGCCAGTTTATGGAAATAACCCGTGACATCCTCAGGAGTGTTGACGCAACCAAAGAGACCAGAGCGTGCCTGTACCATACCTGGCTCCTGGAAAAAGAGGCCAGTAAGAAAGAATCGTATCTGGCACGATTGGAAGGTTTGGCTGAGCGCTGCCTGGTCTGCGGAGCCGTGCTGGCAGAACACCCCGATGACCGCAGTTTCTATTTCGAAACGTCTGACCGGTCTTCACGCGGCTTTCTGCACGGTAATTGCGTCAGCAACATGCTCTGCTCCACTTTGTATGGCCTGCAGGAAAACGACCCGACCTTCGATTCAGCCAGGGCACTTGTTACAGACAAAGTCACAAGGGCTGTATCATTTTTACTGCCACGCATCAGCTTTGAAGCGTCTCGGCTTGATTATCGTCAGTTCAGCATGAATGGAGAACAACTGCTTCAGAAGAACGTTGAAATGCCGGGGTTTGATGCCGGAGAGTTCAATGGTATTCATGATCGGTTATATCTGTTGCTTAATGAGGCTCTGGCTGGATTTGAAGGTGCCTTGCGAAAGGAAAGCTGGCTGTCGATTTACCCGGTGGATCCGGGCAATCCTGAGGCTGTTCTACATGAAGAGTCGTACAAAACAATCCACCGGCTACAAAAGCAGTTTGCTGAAACTATCAAACAGCCTATTTGACAAGCTGTGATACCGGAACAAAACGAATGCCTTGATCAGCAATTCCAGGCAGCGCCGCAGACAGGGCTGCAATCGTGGCAGTGTGGGGATGACAGATAGCAATTGCCGAACCGTTTTTTCTGGCAAGCCTGACCGCCTGATTGAGCTGTCCAAGAATGTAGCTACGTTCCTGTTCATTATCGAGAAACACGTTTCTTCGTGCAGACCGTACTCCCAATCGCTGTGCGACCCTCAAACCTGCACTCTTCGGTGACGTTACGCTGTCAATAAAGAATAAATCAGACTTTTTCACCGTTTGAAGCACGGCCGTCATTTTTTCCTCTTGTTCCGTAAATTCAGAACCCATGTGATTATTGACCCCTACCGCTCCGGGAAACTGCTGCACAAATCCTGATACCCGTTCCTGCAGCTCTTCAGCATCCATTGCCACCAAAAGACCATTCGCTTCCAAACGACGCGCTGGCCACCCCTTAGACTGCATTGGAATATGAATCATCGTTTCAATTCCGTTGGAGGTCGCATACGCCGCCACCTCTGTAGCAGCACGCAGACCTGGAATGATTGCAAAGGTGAGCGGTACTTTGATTGCTGCCAGCGAACGAGCTTCTGACACGCTACTTCCCATATCATCAATAATAATCGCCAAACGTCCCGACGCGCCATCAACTGACTCGGGTTTTTCGATTTCCGGAGTTGCTGTTGTCGGCGGGTATTTATTTTGTTCTTTATGCTGGGTTGGGGGGACGACAAGGGGTTCGGCTCTATCAGGTTGAGGTAACGATTTACCAGGCACCGACGGCTTAGCATGCGTAGGTTCCTGATTTTGCTGCGTCATACTGTTTTTTCCGGTCGGTGAAAAAAGGTAATAACACGCCACTGAGACAAAAATCAGAACAAGAACCACTATAGCCGCCACACGCGACCCGGATGGCGGTGTACGAAATTTATTTCTGCCGGGAGAGGTCATTACCTAGCAGCAGCGGCTGGTTTATGGCCAACGTTGTTCCCACTGCGCTGCTGCTTCAGTAACCAATGAGCAACCAGCGTATAATCATCGATATAATCCTGTTTACCATCAGAATTCAAATCATAGGCAGGCTTGTTATTTTTAAAAGGCTTTGCCAACAGCGTATTGAGGTCGCTTTCTGACAGAGAAAGCAAAGCAGTCCCTGTTGAATGAAGCGGCGGAACAACAACAAGCGGGATTTCAATACGTTCACCTTTCATAAGTATCGAAAGCCGCACGTCTGATTTGTTCTTCTGCGGAACGGCGTCAAGTTCCCATTTTTTGTCGGATATGCGACGAACCGATTTTTGATTTGCTCCCTTTAGAGAGAAGCTGGGGACATCGGTTTCATTTGGAAGGATTATTGTGATTGTTACAAGCGATTTCCCGTCTGACACAACAATAGCCGGCGTCTGAACGAATCCTGCCGCACGGAGAGCACTTTCGTCAAACAGGGTAGAGAGACGTTTCAGCAAACGGATGTCATTGTATATGCGAAAACGTTCAAGGACACTTTGACTTGATTTCGAGGTTGGAAGTGTTCCGCTGGCTTTGGCTTCCGTCTTCGCAGCAACCACAACATCCTCATGAGGAGCAAGGGAACTGCCACCCATATGAACCGTTTCATTCTGGTAAACCGGTACTTCACGCGGTTCTTCCCTACGGGAATCCTGGCGAATTAAATCATTTTTGCTGCCCATATCTTGCGGCAACAAAACCGAGCCTATTGTTGTGGTCGTTTGTGGGGTAGTTGAGACAACTCCAGTGCTAGTGGAAGTAACACCACTTGAAGTGCTTGATCCGGCACCTGTGTTATTTTTCGCAGTGTCCTCAATTTTATTTTCAGCTGGAGGATTTGGTGTAGTTAAAACAACGTCTGCACTGCTGGCAGAAGTAACGCCACCCGAAGTGCCTGATCCGGCGCCTGTGTTATTTTTCGCAGTGTCCTCAATTTTATTTTCAGCAGGAGGCTGTGGAGAATCTGATCCGGACTGTACCGCAAGCTGAGAACCGCTGGTTGAAATCACATTAACGGACGAAAACTTCGGCAGTGGCGCCGGGGCGGTTCCCTGTTTGGTAAATGTAATCGAAGCAAGTTCACCGGTACCCTTTATTACTCCACCGGTCATAATTCCAATCCGAATAAATTCAGAGGTCGCAGTATTCAGCACCATCATGGCACCCGCAATCAGCCCTCCCGATATCACTTGTGGATCTTTAAGAGAGGTAGAATCATACCATATCGACAGATCCATTCCCGCCGAGTCCTGTAAATCGGTAGCGGTAATTGAATACGCTGCCGTACCAGTCGGAACGATCCTGATGGCTGCCGCCTCTGCAAAATCAGAGACAGCAGCCAGAACAACCAGCAACAGTATTGTCAGCACGGAATGCAGTTTGCGCATGGTATAATCTCCCATCAATCCCAGTGGGTTACTTCTCACTGCCCATGGACTTAATCAACTCCCACCCTTTAAGCAGGTCAAGAGCCCTGAGAACCTGGTAATCATTTTTCAGATTGTCTTCCAGCTTTGACGGTACTTTCTCCGTTTTATCATCCTTCTTGTCGTTCTTCTTCTCATCTTTCTTTGCTTCACCAGTACCGGTCTTATCTTCAGTTTCAAAGTGATTTTCAAGATCTTTTTCGCGGAGGTGGAGGGTATCTTTTTTACCACTTGTTTTAGGAAGCTCAACCGCTTCTACCGCTATATCAGGTGTTATGCCTTTAGCCTGAATTGAACGCCCCTTGGGAGTGTAATAGCGAGCGGTTGTCAAACGCAGACCGGAATCATCAGATAACGGAATAATGGTTTGTACGGACCCCTTGCCAAAGCTCTGGGTACCCATAATAATAGCCCGTTTATGATCCTGCAGAGCTCCGGCAACGATCTCTGATGCACTGGCACTACCGCCGTTAATAAGGATCACGATCGGATAACCGGCCTCTTTACCACCTTTTTTCGCGGTAAACTGCATCTTGGAATCTTTTTCGCGCCCTTCGGTATAAACAATCATTTGCCCATCCGGAACAAAATGATCGGCAACTTTAACAGCCTGATCAAGCAACCCGCCCGGATCATTACGCATATCAAGTACAAGCCCTTTAAGTTCGCCCTTGTACTCTTCCTTCATGGTTTTAAGAGCCTTCGCCAAGTCATCATCTGTTTTTTCCTGAAACTGGGCAATGCGTACGTACCCGTACCCGCCTTCCATCAAATTGGACCGAACGCTTTTGACCTGAATAACATCGCGGATAAGAGGAAACTCCTTCGGCTTTTCGAATCCCTCACGCATGATCGTCAGGATCACCTTGGTCCCTTTTACACCACGCATACGTTTGACGGCGTCATTTATATTCAGGTCTTTGGTAAATTTGTCGTCAATTTTGAGAATCATATCACCGGATTTGATGCCGGCTTTAAAAGCAGGAGTGTCTTCAATTGGCGAGATAACGGTCAGGACGCTATCTTTGATGGAAATCTCAATTCCCAACCCGCCAAACGCACCTTTGGTATCTATTTTCATCTCTTTATAGGTGTCAGGAGGCATAAACGAGCTATGCGGGTCAAGCGACGAGAGCATCCCGTTGATAGCACCGTAGACCAGTTTTTTAGTGTCAACCTCTTCAACATAACTCTTCTTGATGATTGCCATGACATCAGTGAAGAGTTCGATAGATTCGTAATCGCTCCCCTTCCCTTCTGCAGAACTATGTCGTTGTGAACTAATGATAAAGATAGACAAAAATACCACAACAACTGCAAACCCAGCGATCATTCGCGTCTTTTTACTGCCTGGTGCTCTCATTTGTTTCCTCCAATTATATAATGCTTCCCATAATAGTCTCAGCGAACCCATCCAGCCGGGTCAACGGGTTTTCCTTGATGACGAATTTCAAAATACAGAACACTTCCCTTGCTTGAATCGACATCACCCACTGCACCGATTGTTTCATGTCGTGCCACCTCGGCACCAACCTTCTTAGATAACCTAGAAGCATGGGCATAGAGGCTGAAATATCCTCCCCCGTGATCGACTACCATCATATTGCCAAACCCTTTGAAATAGTCGGCAAAAATAACGGTACCTTCATAAATTGACTTTATTTCGGTTCCAGATGGAGCAGAAATTGACAACCCTTTACTGAAGGTAAATGAATTGAACTCAGGATGTTTATGTTTGCCGTAGGATTCCAGAATCTCACCTCGAACCGGAAGATTCATTCGTCCTTTTTGTGAACCGAAACCACGGTCCGGAACAGGTGGTAATTCAGCAAGCGGTGTTTGTCTGGCTCCCGGTTTTTCATGACGCGAGGAGAGTTTGCGGCGACTTAACGCGTCCAGCCGGGTAATCATGGACTGTAACCGGGACGCATTAGCCTGCAACTCATTTAACGAAGCTTCATAACTTTTGCGATCCAGACGTACCTTACCGAGATAAGCCGCCTTTTTGCTTTTTTCCTCTTCTATTTCACGCTTTTTCTGCTCAATTCCGGTCATGATGCGCTCTTTCTTTGCCGCATCACGCTCCAGATCGACTCTCAGGTTTTTAAGCTGATCAATTTTCTGGTTATATTCTACAAAAATGCGCTTGTCATTTTCAAGAATTGATCTCATGTAGCGAATATTTTCAGCAAGCTGGGGAAACGACTCAGCCGAAAAAAACATCCGTAATGCACCGATTTCTCCGGCTTTATACAACGACGCCAGACGTCGTTCAATTTCTTTTCGCTTGTGATTTGCTTCTTCAGTCACCCTTTGAATCTCGCGTCCGGTATGGTCAAGACTCGACTCGACACCTTTCATATCACGACTCAACCGGCCAAGGTCGGCTTCTTTCTGTTCAAGGGTACGCAAAATCTCCCGAAGTTCCGTCGAAACAACCGCTTCAACTTTACGGGTCTTGGTAATGAGCTGCTTCTGTGCCTTGATCTCTTTCTTGACGCCACTCAACTCATCTTTGGGGTTTTGTGCCAACGCCACGGAGACAACCACTGTCAGGAGGGCAAATATGCCTATCAATCGCCTCATCAGTTACACAGTAATAAAACGTTTGAGCGATGTCAGGCTCCCAATGAAGCCGAGAACAGCGCCAGCCAGTAGCAATCCGGCAATGTACTCAATCGGGAGAAACCGCAATCCTGAAGCGGTAGGATTGAAGGTAAGAAAACTGCCGGCATTTTGCAGAAATCCTTCATACAAACCAAACAGCAGTACTATAGAAATAACGGAACCGGCCATCCCCTGCATCAATCCTTCCAGAAGAAACGGAGCCTTGATGAAAAAGCGGGTAGCACCGACAAGAGACATAACCTCAAACTCGTCACGACGGGAGTAAATAGTAAGCTTGATCGTATTTGAAACGATAAAGACCACAGCAACAACGAGAAATCCGCCCAGCAAAGCTCCAAGCAAACGCATAAAGTTTAAAAATGAATTAAAACGACGCACCCATTCTTCACCATACTGAACTTCCAAAATACCGGGAATTCGCTTAAGAGAAGTCACAAAGTTTTCAACTGAAGCCGTATCGCGATGAGAGCGTTTCAGAGCAATTTCAAATGACGTGGGGAGTACTTCAGGTCGCACGCCTTCCAAAAGAGTTTCCTGGCCTCTCAGACGGCTCTTAAATCGTTTCAGAGCTTCGTCTCGAGTAACATAACTGACACGGGATACTCCGGAAAGTGCTGATATTTTTTCACGAAATGCAGCTTGATCAGGGCCTGTAAGATCTTTGTCAAAATAAACCGTTACCTGTACCCGCTCACTCCAGTTCTCTGCAGCACTTTCAAGATTGACAAACACGAGCAGAAACAGCGAAACAATCAGCAACGCAAGTGTGATCGTACCTATTGTTACAACGTTGACAAAAGCATTTTGACGAATGTTAGTTACAGCCCGAGCAACGAAAAATCCTGCTCTGCCGCCAAAACCATCCCCTGACCTCGTAGGACGCTTAAATGTCTTGATCGTTTCCGGCTGTATCTTTTTCCACTTGTTCAACGATTTCCCCTTTGTTCAGCGTAACAAGGCGCTTATGGCTCTGCTCAATCAGGCGGCGGTCGTGAGTTGCAACGACAACTGTTGTACCGCGGATGTTTGCTTCTTTGAATATGTTGAGAATCTGATTTTTATTTGCATCATCCAGATTTCCGGTCGGCTCGTCCGCCAACAGAATTTTAGGATCATTTACCAAAGCACGGGAAAGTGCTACCCGTTGCTGTTCTCCCCCTGAGAGACGTTGGGTAATAAGATTGTATTTGGACTCAATGCCCATCTGTTTAAGAATGTGCATTGTTTTCTTGCCGATATCTGCCCTGCCCCATCCCAGAACTTCAAGAGTTATGGCAACATTTTCAAACACGGTGCGATTTTGCAGCAGCTTAAAGTCCTGAAAGACTACACCGACAGAACGCCGCAATACTGGAATCTGAGACGGAGTCAAGCGGGTGATATTCAGCCCGTCAATCAGAACCTGGCCACGATTTGGAGTAAGTGCACCGTACAGCAAACGCAGTAACGAGGTTTTTCCCGCACCCGATGGTCCGGTCAAAAAGACAAACTCACCCTTGCTGATTTTGAGAGTGATGTTGTTCAGCGCCGAAGCATCCTGTTGATAGGCAAGTGACACGTTATGCAGTTGGATCATGAAGCTACCACTCTCTGTACGGTGTATTGGTCGTCGAGCTTATCTTGTCTGAGCCACTCCGTACATCATATAATCGGCCAAGATCAGGCATGCTCGCAGAGGAACTGGAAGTACCACCTGAACCACCGGGTGATACATTCTGTACTGGCGGTTCAACAGGTTCCCAGGTTGTGTTACTGCCGGTAAACGGATCTTTAGGAATGTCGCGCATGTATTGTTTCTGCTTGAGGTCTTCAATTGAATCCGGATATTTACCTTGATCAGCATAGTATTGATCAATAGTGTTTCTGAAGTTATAGAGGGTTTCCCGCAACACCGCTTCCCGGGCTTTAATAATGCCCCACTGATAGTTGGGTACGGCAATAGCGGCCAAAATACCGATAATCGAAACAACGATCATCAACTCTATCAGGGTAAAACCACGACAGCCCCGCAAACAGCGAGCTGCCGTAGAGTAAAGTCGAGTGCAATCTGTCTTGGAAGAATTCACATTATTACCATTCATTATACTTAGTGCCATCCATTGCTGTTCCATCTTGCGGCGCAAAGACATCATAGACATCATCGCCACACCACTTAGTTGAACTGGGTTCATCTTTATAGCAACGCGGTTCCCAGCCCCAATTATCATCCGTGGAACTTTTTGAGTCCAGAGGATTGAGAATTTTTCTCCGTAAAAATTTTACCTTACCGATTTTTACGTCACCAAAATCATGTCCGTCCACCAACTCTTGCAGGTCTTTCGGACAACCCGGGCCTGTTTTCAAAGGTCCATCCGGCATCCTGTCAAAGTTTTTCTTATAGTCATCGATAGCAATGCGGACAATGCGAAGATTCCTTCGTAATTCAAGCTCTTTTGATCTGGTTGTGGTATTGCGGATCAGCGGCATCACACCGGCAGCCAGAATTCCAAGAATAGTCATTGTGACTATCAACTCAAGAAGAGAAACACCTTTGCGCGTCCTTAACAGTTCCAAAACAATCCCTTCAATCCCAACCTGTCCGGCATACAAAGTAATTCGTTTCCCACCATGTTACCAGCCTTCATGATACGCTCTGTAAATTTTAGAGTGATCATTTTTCAGGGGTGGTTCTGCAATAAATTGCCATTGGCTGTATTTGGTCACCTTGCCACCTACGCCCAAAGGTGGCGGCGTAATTCCGCCAACCGGTATCGGAGCTGTGCTGACCGGCGGAACAGAACCTGCGGCCGTTGGTAAAGGTACCACAGGAACCGTACCCATATTTTCAAGAGCTGTATCTTTGAAATCTGTTCTAAACGGCGTTTCATCACTTTTGCTTGCCACACCGATGATGCCGCCGCCTTGAGTACCGGAAGGTACCGGAACAGCCCCATTGGCACCAATAGTACCTCTGATAATCGTCCACTCCCTGCCGGTCATGGGATCCTGATATATTTTAAGTTTGGCACAATCCGGTGCACAACCAGTGTTTTTATCATTAACTTCCGCAGCATAACTTTGGGGCAAAAATTTCATCTTGGAAAGCGAATATGGATCCTGCAGTAGATCCTTCAAATCCATAATCGGATGCCTGGCTCGTGGGGGAACGCCTGGTACGGTATATTTCGGATTATTCCAGTTTTCGATCGCTTCTTTGATCTGACTTCCTCTGAATATAAGCTCTTTCTCCCGATCCCGCTGTTTGATGGTTTTCCACGATTGTCCCACCATGCCAAGCATCACACCCATGATCACAACAACTGTCAGAGCCAAAATGTAGGTGAAACCATTTTGATTCGCACTAATTCTCATCAGCGAATATCCACCGCCGTACTAAAGGGAAGAACATTAAGAATAGCACCGTACGACGAGGTGAACATCACATTTTTGAAAGCAAAACTTGCCGGTCCCTGGTTCTTTGCTCTAAAAGACGCCGTCGCAAGCGTACCACCACCAGACACGCCGCTGTTACCCGGAGCCCGTATCAACGAAACTGTTACCGTTCCTGTCGCTGCATCAACTTTGCTGCTGAACGTGGTCGCTTTACCATCTTTTTTCAATAACGCCCCCTCACTCATTGCAACAAAATCGACAAAAGCCGGATCGTATGTAAGCACAAACGGCGCCTTAGCAAGATCCATCGCATCATTGATCTTGATATCCAGACTGAACTGCTGGCCAATTGCAGCAGTTGACGGGGCAGCGATCTGCAGAAGACTGCGCTGAGTTGCAAGGGATGGAGGAATAAGACCTGCAGGTGGAACGGCTGCAGGCTGAATTGTGGTTGGTGCCACCTGAGTTTGAGCTGGCTGGACAGGTGTCACAGGCTGAACTGCAGGCACAACTGAACCTGGAAGGGTAACGTCTGTTTTTTTAGTTGCTGACGGAGGTGGAACCGTTTTCTTTTCAACAGCTTTAGGTTGCGAGTCTCCTTCAAAAACAGGTTCAAGATCGAATGAGGACAGCGGCCTGATAACTGACGGGTGATCTTCCTTGCCCGAAACAAACGAAGCGAGGCCTGGCAATGGAACCGGTATCCCCCGGACAAGTCGTGGAGTAATTGCCAGCATCAATTCCGTCTTGTCTTTCGAGGAATTTGAGTTGGTAAATAGTGCGCCGATAATAGGTATATCACTTAACAAAAACAGTTTGGTTTTGTCGTTGCTTTCGGATCGTTGGATAAGACCACCGATAACACTTGTTTCATTGTCCTTCAGGGTGAGTACGGTGTCAATATTACGGGTACCGATAGTTACAACAGTTGTTGCGCTGTCTTTTCCGCCAACCGTCTCTTTCGTAATAATCGAGCTAACCTCAAGGCCGAGTTTTATAGATATTTCGTTATTAAGCTGAATAGTGGGTTCGGCATTAACTTTCACCCCGACGTCTACGTATTGAACGTTCACCTGCGACACCGTACCGTTTAGGGTTGTCGTTGTAATCGGCACTCTGGTGCCGACGTTGAATTTGGCTTTTTCTTTATTTTTTACACGAATTTTGGGATTTGAAAGTACATCCCCCTTGGCAAGAGTTTTCCCAAGATTAAAAGTAGCATTAGGTACGGTAACATACCCTCCAAACCCTCTCATTGTAAAGGCACGCACCAGATTAGTAATATCGCCGCCTCCGGTCGTTGTCGTTGTCCCTGCTGCAACTGTGGTAGTAACTCCCGCAAGAGTTGTAGACAACAACTTGTTATCAGGGGAAGGTGAGAACGCTCCGAGCTGCACGTTATAGTTACTCAATAATAATCCGATATTTTCAGCATTTTTATCACTAACCTCTACAACCTCAACATCAAGGACGACCTCTGCTTCCGGCAAATCGTTGGCATCAAGTATCTTTTCAACCACCGCAACAACATCATCGGTATCACGAATGACAATTGAATTTGAATCTTCGTTGACATACGCCTTGCGTACCTGAACCATGGTACGAATCAGGTTGATGGCTTTTTTTGCATCCATATAGTTGAGATGAAATGTCCGCAAGACCATGTCATCGTATTGTTTACTCTTCTCCGGTGAATTCAAAAACACCAACACGGTAGATTCGTTAAGGTTTTTAGTACTGAGCTTGTTCATCGTACTCAGGAGATCAAGTGCCTGTTGAAAGGAAGCATTTTCCAGATAAATTGAAACCGGTGAATCTTTAATGCCTTCATCAAAAACAAAATTTATACCGGACAGTTGAGTAAGGATATTAAATACATCCTTCATTTTAGCTTCTTTAAACTTGAGGGTAATCGGCTTATTTGATTTCAGACGAAGTTCAAAGCCATCCAGCTTACTTTTGCGCAATTGGCTGATATGTTCAAGAGCCGTCAGATATTCTGTGTTTTTGGGAAAAAGTTCGACTGCCTTGATGTATTGCCGGTGAGCATCCTTTAGTTTGTTTCCTTTCTCAAAATCACGCCCATCCTGGAATGCCATCTGGGCATCCTTGTACCGGGTCGATATCTCTATCTGCTGCCTAAAACGATCTTGAGTCGGGTCAACCCCTTGAGCCGCCTGAAATTCAACGAGAGCACCGGCATGATCTCCCTTTTCCGCCAAAGCCATCCCTTGTTTAAAGTGTTGTTCCGCAGCTTTTTGGCGATTTTTAAAAAATTTAATACGTGTGTTATTGGAAGTTGGATCATTTTTAAATGACTCCGCATAACTATACATCGCCTCTTCATACTTCCCTTCAGATTCAAACTGCTCTCCCGCACTGAACGTACGCGAAGCCGGTGAAGCACAGGCAGCAAGGAAGCTAAGAGCGAATAATAACGCAATATGTGGCATATGGTTCAGGTAGCGCATTGAGTGCGTCTCCTTGGAAAATAATTTGTTATTTTGTCGTGGTAAGCGACCGGTTTTCTATCAAAGGAATTACAATTTCATCACCGGTATCGGTGACAGTCAGTGTCAAAGCCTGATCCGAGATATCAGTTGCTTCATATCTGACGGCAATCTTATCCCCTTTTTTAACAAGTAAAATTTCTTTATCCTTTGCCAAAAAAATAGTTTTTACAGATCCTCGTTTTAAAAAGCCCAGAAAGGTGAAGCGAGCTAACGGTGCCGTTTCAGGCAGAATAACTACCTGTTCAACCGGAGCCACCTGCACTTTGGGAGGCGGTGGTTTTATTGCAACAGCCTGTTGCTTGACAATCTTAAATTCATCAACAAAAACAGGTTTAAAGATGTTACGTCGATATCCCTTAAAGCCTGCTGACTCTGTATCAAGAAGATTAAGTTTCAATCTGGTGCCATCGTCGGTATCACGAACTGACGTACCGGCAGCAATAGCAACAGTCGGTTTTGCCCGTTGGCCGGACTTAGGGGGAGGCGTGCTGACCGTTTTGGGCCGCGGCATCGCGCTGTAGCTCCAGAGTGCCGCCACGCCAAAGAGTATCACCAGGATGAATAGAATCAGACGTTGACGATTCATGCCCCCTCCCGGAGATATACCGTGATGCGCAGATCCATGACTACGTTTTCGACAAAAAGGTCACTGTTTGTAAAAGAAACTGAATCAACCACTATCAAGTCCTGATTCTTCTGCAAATCAGACAGATAACTCTTTACTGCAGCATAGTTACCACTGGCGGAAAGCGACAACTGATACGAAAGCAGCGCCTCTTCTTTGATTTGCAACGGCTTATAGTTAATTGTACCAATTTCAACGGCATTACTTGAAGCCGTTTCAATAAAAACACTCAGTACTCTGGCAAACTGCCGCTTCTCCGGTATTGCTGCCATCAGCTTTTCCAGATCTGCTGAGCCTTGCTGATGGAGGTTTGTGGCATCTAACTTTCCTGCACCGACAGTCTGGCGGCGTAAGTCGCTCCACTGTGTTTGCAGGTGTGCTAATTGAGGAAGCTGATAAGTGGAAACGACGATACTGAGAATTATATTAAGTACTGCCAGGAATAGAATAACACTCAGAATCCGCCATTTTTGACTAACTATTTCAAAAACAAGCTGTTTCATCAATTCAGCACCTTGCAGGAGATCGTAAATTGAATGCCATGGACCTTTTCGCCTACAGTCAAATTTTGATGTGATAACAGCATTACATTTGAAAAACTTTTTGATGACTCTAGTTTTTCCAAATACTGCTGTACAAGTTTAAATGATCTGGCACGCCCCTCCAGCTTCCATTCTTCATGTTTAGTCCCTTGGGAAAGTGATGACAATGATATTCCTTCGGGCGTAACATTTTCAAACGATTCAAGCAAAGAAAGCCAGTTAATGCTTTTACGTTCAAGGACGGCATTATAGAAGCGAATACGAGCCTTCTGGCGAGAGAAATCAACCTCTGAAACACCGCTTGGCTTAGCTCCGATTTTGCCTTGGAGTACAGAGACTTCATCGTTCAAACGGCTCTGTTCACCCATATTTGACGAAATCCGGCTGACATTCCACGCAGAAATGATCAGGAGTATCGTGATTGCGCAAACAGCAAACCTATTGAGCATTCGGTTGTCAAGATACGTGCGTGTCGCAAGATTAATAGTGAAACGCATTAAGAACTCCTCAAAGCCGCGCCAATAGCAGCAGTATAAGGGAACAACCGCGCCTGATCGCCTGGTGCAGCATTGCCGGGAATTACAGCCCCTTTCGTTTCAAGTAAAACGGGTAGTAATCCGGTTGCCTCAGCAACCATTTCTTGAAATTCTTCGGCAACATCCGGTGCTGCAACACAGAAAACCGTCTGAACCGGTCGTTCGGGAAAACGCTCTTTATATACCAAGAGTGAACTGTTTATTTCCATGTACACCCGACTGTCGGTTGCCAATGTGCCGGAAAGATCTTTGCTGCGAATAAACTCGGGCATACCCTGGGCAAAAGCAACAATTGATAACGTACTACCATAAAACGATATCAGAATACACTCGTCCTGCAGCGATAGTCGACGATCAAACGTACGGCATAAATTAAATATATTACAATCAATGCGCGCAGGTGAAAGCCCGGCTTTAGTAATGAGGTCTTCGTACTGGGACATAACCGTACGGGATGCAATTGCCACCAACAGAGCCAAATCACCATTATCCCGAATCGTCAGTTGCTGATAATCAAGATGCGTATCAGCAATATCAAGCGGTATGCTTTTTTTCAGTTTCCAGCGGATCAAATCCAAAGCCTCTGCCCTGCTTTTGAAACGTCCTTCAAGGTCAAGCAGCATAATCCTGCATGTTGCATCTGGTAGTGACACCGCAACTCTCTGGGATCGGGGGAGCAGCAAATTGAAAGCTGATTTCAAACTATTCACGAATATATCGGGATCAAGTACGTTTTGCTCTCGCAGAGAAACCTGCAGCGTATGCGCAGGGTAGGCAGCAGAAGCGACCCGCTCAACACGCGGAGAAGCAGCTGTACCGCCTGTCAAAGCGCACACAATTCCGTGTTGGCTTATTTCAACTCCGATTGGATTACTTGCAAACAACATGGTATATCCTGTCCGGTCATTCTACAAACGTGACGCGGTTTATCTCCTTAAGTGTCGTTATACCGGCCGCAAACTTTTCCTCTGCTGAATCCCGCAAAAACATGACACCTGCTTCGCGGGCAGCTTTTTTCAGTTGGGTGGCAGGTACTTTCGCTATGATAAGATCTCGGATTTGATCGTTTAATTCCAAAAGTTCAACAATGGCAACACGCCCTCGATAGCCGGTATTATGGCATTCATCACATCCGCATGCCTCATACAATGTCATTCCCCGAAAACGATCCGGATCAACACCACCGTCAATCAATTGTTCATCACTGTACTGGACCGGTCGCCGACAGACCGGACACACCTTCCTGACCAATCGCTGCGCCAGAACGCAATTAAGGCATGATACAAAATTATAGGGATCAATGCCCATATGGATGAAGCGGCCAATAACGTCAAATACATTGTTTGCGTGGACCGTAGTAAACACCAGGTGCCCTGTCAATGCTGATTGAACAGCAATTTGTGCGGTCTCCGAATCACGTATTTCTCCAACCATGATTTTATCCGGGTCGTGGCGCAGAATTGAGCGTAATCCCTTGGCGAAGGTTAGCCCCTTTTTTTCATTGACGGGAATCTGCAACACACCGCGCAACATATATTCAACCGGATCTTCAATCGTAATGATTTTATCTTCACCGGTATGAATCTCGGTCAAAGCGGCGTACAGCGTTGTTGTCTTGCCGGAACCGGTCGGCCCAGTCACAAGCACCATACCATACGGCTCACGGATTTTTTTCCGCAGGCGCTTTATTTCCCGCTCGCTGACGCCAAGGTTTTCCAGCGTCAATCCTTTAAGGTCGCTGGCGATACTCTCTTTGTCAAGAATACGAATTACCGCATCCTCACCTAAAGAGCTTGGCATAATCGAAACGCGAAAGTCGATCGATTTTTCACCAAAGCGGATCTTAAAACGGCCGTCCTGAGGAATTCTGCGCTCGGAAATATCCAGTTCACTCATAACTTTTAACCGTGAAATAATCGGAGCCTGAAAATGCTGATCAATCGTATCGTTAGCTTTATACAATACCCCGTCAATACGATACTTGATATCAACCCCGTCAAGACCGGTTTCAATATGTATATCGCTTGCTCTGCGGCTCAATGCATCAAGGATTGTTGTATTTATCAGCTTGATAATCGGACTGGTGTCATCGGACAGTGTTTCAACCGACAATACCTCTTCACCTCGATCTGTCTCCTTGACTAACTGAAGCATAAAGTCTTCAGAGACCTCACGCAGCACACGGCGTGTTCCTTCGCCTGCTTTGGTCACAGCTGCAATGGCAGAATCCGATGCAATGCGAATTTGAACCTGACGGTCAAGCAAGAGTTCAAGTTCATCAAGCTTAACGACGTCAGTCGGGTCAGACACAGCAACAACGATCACATGTGGTTGCATTTCCAGCGGTACAAAATGAAATCGGTAAATTGCATCAGGCGGCAATTGATTGAGCAGCTCGGAATCCATCTTGAAATTACGCAGATCAACATATTCAAGCTTGAACTGTTCCGCTAAAGCTCGCGCCAGATCTTCTTCTGTTATGAAACCTTCGTGAATGGCAATTTCGCCAAAACGCTGCCGGGTTGTAACAAGTTTATCAACAATAATCGGCATCTGATCGGGATTCAATGAGCCCCGTTCCATCAGAATCGTACCTATTTTTTTTCTTCTGAAGTGTTCCATCGTATATTCTACCCTACTGTGCCCGCAATTTTGAAAATCGGAAGATACATCGCAATAATAATTACACCAATAACAACACCCATAATCAACATAACAGCGGGCTCAATGGCGGTGGTCAATAAATGCATCCGCTCTTCAAGTTCATCCTCAAGATAACTAGAAATATCAATCAACATATCCTCAAGTGACCCGGTTGTCTCGCCTACTCCGAGCATACGCAGTGCCAACGGCGGCATAATATTAATACGTTCCAAGGCGACAGAGAGGCGCCCCCCCTCTTCAATAAACCGGACCGCTTCAAAGAGCCGTTTTTCCATAAAAACATTATTCAAGGTGCCGATCGACATCCGCAGAGATTCTATGATTGGAATACCGCTGCCGAGAACGGTTGCCAGAGTCCGGGTAAATGCTGCCACTGAATACTTTGTAAAAACATCTCCAACTACCGGCACCGTCAACATAAAACGATCAAACGCATACCGACCTGCCTCAGTGCCTTTCCACGACCTGAAGGCGACAATCATACCGATACAGATGATGATCCCGAAAACGAAATAGCGCCTGAGCACTGACGTAAAACCAATTAACAACTGAGTCAGTGCAGGAAGTTGCGATCCGGAGTCGGCATATATCTGACTAAATGTAGGAACAACATAAACCAGTAGAAGCGTAACGGCGAGAAATGCAAAGACGACAAGAATCGCCGGGTAAAAGATAGCTGCCACTATTTTTTTCCTGAGTGTGCCGACACGCTTCAGGTATTCGATATAACGTCTGATAGTTTGAGGGAGATCTCCGGTTCGCTCACCGGCACGTATTGAGGCAACATACAGGTGCGGAAAAGCTCGGCCATGTTTTTCCATTGCAACTGACAATGCAGCTCCAGCCTTTACATCTTCACGCACCTGAACCAGAACTTCATACAGTGCGCCAGAATCGTGGCGTTCCAAGACCGCATCGAGAACCTGCATGATCGGCATACCGGCCTTAATCAATACAAGCATTTCCTGATTAAAGGTCAAAAGAGCCCGGTTATCTATCTTCTTGCGCCTGAGCCCCTTGTCAAAAAGAAACTGAAACGCCTTCTTTTTTACTTCAAATACGAAAAAACCCTGATCCTCCAGGTTTTTTCTCAAAACGTCACTATCTGCGGCCTCAAAATCTCTGACGAGAATTTTGCCGTCTGATGCACCAAGTTTGCAAGAATAAAGCGCCATAACCTTAGTTGAATACCACAGGCAGTAAAATAATAAAATATAAAACCACAGGCAGAGCGCCTGTGGTACCATTTTTTACATTACCGATCATAAGTTAATTGTCATTTATTGTGGCAGGACACGCAGAGGGCATTGACGGGTAATCTGAGATGCTTAAGTTGCAGTTGCCTGTCATTAGCGATAGCATGTACATTATGGCATGTAGTGGCACAGGTGATCGTTCCATCGTTGGCAAGAGGAAGGTCTTGATGATTAACTGCTGGTTTTTTACCCGTCGCATGACCAATACCAACACCAAAAAAACCGCCAGCATGTGTAGGCTCGACAGTATGACATTTGAGGCATAATTGATTCATATCTGTCTTCATCTCTCTTTTGGTAGAACCAAAGACAAACCATCCTCGCAACTTATCTGCCGAAGCGACATGACATATTGCACAATCACCTGCATCTGAATGAGGGTTGATCTCTGAACGTTCTGCAGCATAACCGGTACAAATTGATAAAAATACAAGTAACATACAATAAACTGAATTAAGAACCATCATTCTCATAATGTCCTCCTCTCAGTATGTTTTCGGATTGTGATCTACGCCGTGACATGTCAGCCAGCACTCGCCGTGAAAAGTATAGGTACCCTTTTCAGCAAATTTAAGCTTTCCGGTAGAACTTTCGGAGACAAATTCGCGGTTAAAACGTATCAGATAACGGTTTTCTACACTTCCGTGGGAAGAATGGCACGTATAGCAGGACGTCCCCCCCCCTTTGAAGTTGCGTTCACCGGTGATATGCCTTGAATGGGATATAAAACTTTCATTACCGAGAATACTCGACCTTTTGTGGCATTTATAGCAGATTCCGTACGCATAGCTGCTTTCGGCGATGTTATCGCCAATAGAATAATTATCAGAGAGTAATCCCTGATATTTTGACCCATGCGGTCCACGTGCAGCCCCCGGGTCATCACTACTGTGGCAGTCAGCACACTTCAATACTGAAACATCACTTGGTGAGCTTTTCTTTTCTCTGTAGGGCCTGAGAAGACTGATGACCGCCAGATTTTTACCTTCACCCTCTATTGGATGGAATGACGGGTTATTAACTGAAAACTCCACCCGCTTGTTTGTTGATTTAATCGGGAGATTTGCACTATCCGAGTGACAAAGGTAGCAAAGCTCGTACTCTTTTGTTATCTGAGTATTAAGATTCCCGACTTTTTTTCCACGTAATCCTGCAAACTGATTTTCGGTTGAAACAAAATGCGGGCTATGACAATCGGCACAGTCAGCATGGCGTGGTATAGAAGAATCTATTTCAGGCAGAATTTCACGAGCGGAGTGAGTTCCGCGTTTAACAAAAACAGGATGACGATAATTCTTGGAAAAATCTTTTGTTACATCTTTAAGTCGAATATTTTGAGAGACTAGCCCGCTTTGAACACTTGAAGGCCCATGACAGGCAACGCACTTGTACGCTCCACCACCATCCGTAAAATCAAAACCGAGATGGCAGGAAGCACAACCATCACGCATGTTTTTCTTGTCCAAATGGATTGGCGTTACGTTGGCTGCAAGCGCCATCGAAAACGTACCCAGTATTAAGGCTACGCATACTCCTGCAAAAAACTTACTACATTCCATACATATATCCTTTCATCATCCGGAAGCCTATGGCGGCCAAGGCCCGGTGAAACCGGCTCCAGCATTCATCGGATGGCATGTTGTGCATACAGCTTGCTGATCGGCAGTGGCAGAACCGCCACCACCATAGACCCAAAAAGGAGCTTTTTTCCTCGTATTTGGTGACGTACAGTTACCGGTCCCGGCGTAACATTGATCCTCAAAAGATTGGTTTTGATGAGCATCATGACACGTCGTACACTGAACCCTGCCCTGTTTATCCAGTTTTACTTCCGGCAGGACAGGCATTTGATATGCTGTCGCTTTTGCGGCGGTAATAGTGCTGGCTATAGCCGCTGTATAAACAAAAGATACCGGATGGTGTCCAGATTTCATTTTGTTTGTAGAAGGCTTGAATGACGCAATACTGTCAATAACATCTTTCAACATGATTATCGGCGCGCCGTTATACACCGCGCCCAATTTAGAGACACCATCATGACAACTCAAGCAAAGCTTTGAAGAACCGTTCGGCAGAGCTCCATCACCATAATTTGCCCCTGAAATACCCCGGATTTTAAGCGTAAGTGAAGTGTAACGCTGAAAGTTCTCTGATGAAAAAGCACGATTCCAGAGAGGAGTCTGTCCGACAACATTAGCACTGTGAGGTGTATGGCAAAAAATGCATATTTGCTGACCTCGAGGATTATTAACCGCATCATTGGTGGCCTTGTACAAAAAGCCCGGAATAGCATTGGAAGCTGAAAGATTATGAGAATTTAGGGGTTCTGACACTTTGGGGCCAATAGCCCCGGCTTGATATACCATAACCATAACAAGCGTTGTGGTTATGGATAGTATGATTAATAACGAATATAATTTGTTCTTCATTTATCTACCTTCTCTTTTAAATACTGATAAATCTGAATTCGGTGATTGAATGTATCGGAAATATAAACTCGATCATTCCGATCAATGAAGATTCCGCTTGGAAGCATGAATTCTCCGGGTAATACCCCCTCTTGCCCGACATACAATAACAACTGACCTTTCTGATCAAAAATCTGAAAGTTCCCGAAAATCGAATCAAGCACATAAAGATTTTGATCACTGTCAAGCGCGACACCTTTTGGACGAGCAAACGAACCTGGCACATCTCCGATCTGCCCCTGACTTCTGACGTATTTGCCGTTGGCATCAAATACCCTGATGGTAAAATTCATGGTATCAGTAACATATACATTATCAGTTTTATCTACCGCCAGATATGTCGGTTTGTTGAATGACTCCGCAAAATCGGCTCCCGTAAGTTCGCCTTTAAAAATATCATCTTTGCCAAAAACAAAAACCTTGTCAGCCAACGCATCAGCAACCAACTTATCTCCGTTGCTTCTGATTGCGATACCTGCAGGACGGCGCAGGTTGCCTTTACCATCAAGTTCGCGCAGAAATTCGCCGTCCGGATTAAACTTAAAAATCACAGCATTCTGTGCATCGGTAACATACAGATTATTGGTGCCGTCAAGAACAACGCCGACCGGACTGCCAAGCTTCTTTTCTCCGGCTTGAAAAATATACTGAACTTCTTTAGATGCAAGATTATACCTATGGATAACCCCTATTGAAGGATCTGCGACATAAATCAGTCCGTTGCCGTCCGCTGCAATACACTGCGGTGTATAAAAATCAATAAATTCTTCTTTGTTGCCGGTCACATAATCGAACATTTTTTTCACAACACCCTGGGATGCGTCTACAACATCCTGTGGCCCCTGAATCACCTGAAGAACTTTGATTCGAGCTTTTTCAGGGGATTGCGGCCACACGGCACTTAAACGTCTATCCTGCCAGGCGGACTCATCCATTCTTGAAGAAACACATCCGGAGACAAGCAGTAACAGGATAAAACAACAAATTAATCTCTGCTGCACAGAGATGTTGAATATACAAGCCCACAAAAATTTAAGCATTTAGCATACCCACAACCCAGATAAAAAACGAAATAACGCCGGCAGTTCCCCACCGAACTCCGCTTGATACAACAAAAACATCTTTTTGAGGAAAGGCCTTAAACATCAGCATGATGCTTGAGAACAACCAGCCGATTAAACCGGCAATGAGGATGACTGACCAGATGTCATGTATCATAGAGATGTTACTTCCCCATAAGTCTTGAAAAAATAGTGGTAATGCGGAGTTTCCAGACCATCAGGACCGCTTCCCGTACGATTGAGCCAGACATTTTTGAACTACCGGCATGACGATCAATAAAAATAATCGGAATTTCGGTAATACGAAAACCTTTTTCCATGCAACGGTAGTTCATCTCTATCTGAAACGAATAACCATCCGATGTCACTCGTGAGAGATCAATGGCCTCAATAGTCGAACGCCGGAAACATTTAAACCCGCTTGTGCAGTCATGTACCTGTAACCCGGTTATCCATCGTGTATAAACACTCGCAAAATAGCTTAAAATCAAACGCCTGATAGGCCAGTTAACGACACTTACTCCATTGAGATAGCGGGAACCAATAACGAGATCACTCTCTTTGATTGCAGAAAGAAAAAGTGGTAACGTTCCAGGGTCATGGGAAAAATCTGCGTCCATTTCCAGCAAAAAGTCAGCGCCCATCGCAAGTGCGGCCGTAAACCCTTCACGATACGCGGAGCCGAGCCCAAGCTTCCCAGAACGATGTAACACGTGAACCCGGTCATATTCTGCAACCAGAGCATCAACAATCGAACCAGTGCCATCCGGTGAATTATCATCAACAAACAGGATATGAATATCGGCATGCTGTGCAAGGACTGCACGTGTCAGTGACCTGACATTATCCTTTTCGTTATAGGTCGGTATGACAACAAATGCCTTCAAAATTTCTCCGCTTGACAACCCAATAAAGCATCAAAGCTTCACGGTAGACCTGTTCTGTAAATTTAACCTGAACAATACGAGATTTGCGTAATAAAAGTCAAGATCAAGTGGGACATGTATAAGTCAGACATTAAATGCGGTGTCCCACTCCCGTTCTTACAACGAAGCTGCCCGACGTTTTTTTGCAGTAATAAGCCTGACCTGACGTTCTTGAAATAAATAAGCATACGTCCAATTCATCATGACGACTACGCGGTTCCTAAAACCGATCAGATAATATAAATGCAGCAACAGCCACGCCAGCCAGGCTGTATAGCCTTTGAATTTAAAGCCCGCGGCAGCGGCAACAGCTGAGCTTTTGCCGATAGTTGCCATCGCTCCTTTATCAAAATAACGGAAAGGGAGAAGAGTTTTATTCTGTTCACGAGCAAGAATAGCCTGAGCGGCATATTCGCCCTGCTGACTCGCCACTGGTGCCATCATTGGCAATGGCACACCATCCACACGGCAGCATGCCATGTCACCAACAACATACACATCAGGGTGTTCCTTGATGCTGAGATCCGGCTGCACTACAATCCTGCCGGCGGCACCCCGCTCAACTTTCAGAAGGTGATCCGCCAATTCTGCTGCAGACACTCCGGCAGACCAAAAAAGTGTGTGAGAGTCAATTACATGACCACCATGCAACTGGACCGTATCAGCTGTAGCACCGATAACTCTGCATTCAAGCAGAACTTCAACCCCCATGGCGCATAGTTTTCGATGCGCATAATCCCGAAGGTCAGCCGGCATTGCAGTCAGAATCGAGTCCGCAGCCTCAACAAGCACAATTCTCGTTTCAGCGGCTGAAATGGTCGGATGGTCCTGTGAAAGCACATATACTATCAGCTCTCGCAAAGCGCCGGAAAATTCAACTCCGGTTGGCCCTCCACCAACGATTACAAACGTAAGCAAAGCTGATTTAATTTTTGGATCTGTTTCCCGTGACGCCCTTTCGAACATCAGTAAAATGTGATTACGTAAATCTTCGGCCTGATCAAGCCGTTTGAGATCAAAGGCATACGCTTCGACGCTTTTCATACCGAAAAAATTGGTACGACTGCCGGCAGCAACAACCAGATAGTCATACGGTACCAAACCAACATCGGTCAGAACACATTTCTCAGCCAGATCAATCCCGCTGATTTCGGCAAGTAAAAATGACGCATTTCGCCAGCGGCGAGTCAGGCCACGAAGAGGATATGCAATCGCTTCCTGCTCAAGACCAGCAGTTGCCACTTGGTACAAAAGCGGCTGGAACAGATGATAATTATTGCGATCAACCATTATCAGTTCAACATCACTTCCTGCCAGAACTTTTGCGGCACGTAACCCGCCAAACCCCATACCGGCAATGACAACTCGTTTTTTGGACATATAACAACACCCGTGAGCTTTAAATTTGCTGCTGTAATACCTCAATCATAACTGGTCACAGTTGCATTTAGCTCTGACTTACCTTATAAACCGAAATGTATGTGAGAGGCAAATTTCAATTACATATGCTCGATTTGTTGTAAGTCTGAGTCAATCTAGATAACTACTAGCGTATTTTCTTCCTGGAGAGTTACGATGCGCCGAAGAAGCACTCTGCAGATTACACTTGTTTTGATAGGTACTCTGGCTGCAACAGGATGCAGCAAAAAAGAGGAACGGCACGTCTATACGAATAAACAGGACTGCCTGGACGATTGGAATAATGACCCGCAAAAATGCGAAGAAGTTGGAAAAGAGAGTTCACATTATCGCCCCAACGCCCATTATTATTACGGTCCGTGGTATCGTTCCGGAACAGTATTAACAGGTGGACAGGGCTCTCGTTCCATCCGCGGTTTATCAGTTTCACGCGGAGGGTTTGGTCGTTTAGGCGGATTACATTCTTCGGGGGGGTGACCATATATGATGCGTGTAGCGACTACGCCCCGTCCTGAGTGGCAGAGCAAGGTTGAAGAATACGGCATGACGTACCACACCATAGATGGTGAAATCTATTGGGATGAGTCAGCATACTATATTTTTTCCTCTTCAGAGATTGACACCTTTGAGGCGGTAACATCTGAACTGCATGAAATGTGCATCACCGCTGTTGACCATATCATCACACATCAGCTCTATGACTTGATGCAGATTCCAGCGCTGGCTGTCCCCTTGATTGAACGTTCCTGGAAAGACGACGACCCTTCAATTCTGGGGCGTTTTGATTTGGCTTACGACGGGAATTCTCCCCCGAAAATGCTGGAATACAATGCAGACACCCCTACAGCGCTCCTTGAAGCGAGCGTTATTCAATGGTTCTGGCTTAAAGAGCGGTTTCCCGACGCTGACCAATTCAACTCGATTCACGAGAAATTGATTAACGGGTGGGCAAGTCAAAATCCGAACAATAGTGCAACACTTTTTTTCAGTTGTGCAAAAAACACTTCTGAAGACCTCGGAAACCTTGAATATCTGCGTGATACTGCTATGCAGGCCGGATTTCAGACGGAACGACTCTTTATTGAGGATATCGGCTACGATTCCACCAGCGCGCGCTTTGTTGACAACAACAACATGGTCATCGAGCAGCTGTTCAAACTTTATCCATGGGAATGGCTTCTGTCCGAATCATTCGGATGTCATATCAATAACGCTGCGATCTCACTCATCGAGCCTTCCTGGAAAATGATTCTCAGTAACAAGGCAATTTTGCCCATTCTCTGGGAATTAAATCCGCACCATCCCAACCTTCTTGAGGCAAGCTTCGATGAGAAGTATTTTACCGACAACTTCGTCAGTAAACCGTTCTTATCACGAGAGGGATGCAATATAAACGTACATCGCGGCGGTAAGATCACTGAATATGAGGGAAGTTATCACGACTCAGCCACTGTTTATCAGCGACTTGCCCCTCTCCCCTGTTTTGATGGAAATTATCCGGTACTTGGCTCATGGGTTATTAATGGAGAGCCGGCAGGGATTGGAATCCGGGAAGACAAGTCAGAGGTGACCACCAATACGAGCCGATTTGTACCCCATTTATTTCGACAATATTAATATTATTTTTAAGGATGTTAACCATGCATAGTTCATTTTTTGAATCACTATCCGGGCTTTTTGATTTCTGTAAATATTTTGGCGCAGCACTAGGCTTTGTTATCCTTTTTTGCATGGTCTACTGTAAAATGACGCCGTATAACGAGTTTAAACTGATAAAAAATGGTAATACTTCGGCTGCAATCAGTTTTGGAGGCGCATTACTTGGTTTTATTCTTCCTCTCAATAGTGCAATTACCCACAGCGTCAGCTTTATCGATATGCTAATCTGGGCTATGGTCGCTCTGCTGATTCAGATTGCCGTATTTGGTTCAGTACGATTAGTTTTTAAAGGTTTGGTGCGGGATATTGAAAGCGACCACACTGCTGCGGCACTACTATTGGCATTTTGCTCTGTCTCTATCGGCATCCTCAACGCAGCCTGCATGACGTACTAACCGAGGCATGATGAATTTATTTTTCAATATGACAACCAGGATCCGTTCGTTACTGAAGATTGTTTCTGTTAATAAAGCCAAGAAAACAACTTCCAACGTACTGAACAAACTGAAACTTCGTGGAAAGCTGCTGGCGCTTGTCTTGCCGCTGGTGGTAATTCCTATTTTTGTTGTCGCAGGAGTAATCGGATTCATCGCCAACCAGCAGGCCTACCGTGGCATCACCAAAACCAGCAAAGACGATTTGCAGCACCTTTCTGCATTCTGCATCGACCTCCTTAATTCACACCATCAACAATTTCAAGTTTACAAACAGGATAAGATTCAGAGTCTCAATAATGAATTGGCAACATTGACAGCACTTTCATACAATCTTGTTGCGGCTGAACAAAACCAACACTCTCGAGGCCGACTTGACATTGAAACTGCCAAGCGTGAAGCACGGCAGGCGTTAAAAAAAATAAATGTCGGGGAAAGTGGTTACATATATGCCATGACCAGTCGAGGCGATCTCCAGGCTCATGTTGCTCGTGAGGGTGAAAATGTATTTGATGAGCGTGACGAGAATGGGCGCTACTTTATCCGCGAAATGTGCACAGCAGCCCGTGCAAGCAAACCGGGTGAAACTCTATATATTACCTATCCCTGGTGTAATGCGGTCCTGGGTGATAAAAAACCACGAACGAAAGTGGTTGCTTACAAATATTTTCGCCAATGGGATTGGATAATTGCCGCCGGAAGCTATCTCGATGAAACCGTCGGCGACGCGGCCTTTGAACGACAATCTTTTGCAAAACTTAAAGAAAGTATCCGGGCAAAAAAAGTCGGGGCAACTGGGTACATCTTCTGTATGAACAGTAAAGGTACTTTTACTATTCATCCCGATTCAGAGGGGAAAAACCTGATTGATGCGCAGGATTTGAATGGCAACAACTTTATAAGAGAAATGTGTAGTAAAAAAAGTGGCTGGATTCGATATCCCTGGAAAAACAGCACCGATACCGCTGCCCGGATGAAGATTGTACGCTATGAATACTTCGAACCTTGGTACTGGATTGTTGCCGTTGGATCATATGAAGATGAATTTTATCAGGAAGCAAACAAAATCAAATTCCATATTCTGCTCAGTATGGCACTTCTGATACTGGTGGTCGGCGCAGCGGCAACAGCTCTTGTTTTCTGGGCTTCAACCATTATTACCCGTCCGATTACCCATATGATGTCAGTCATCCAGCGTGTCAAACGTGGTAATTTTGACGAGCGGATGACCATCAACGGTGAGGACGAACTATCTGAGATGGGGAGTGCTTTCAATCGTATGACCGATATTATTCAACGTAACAAAGCCATTGAATCAAATCTTGCTCAGCAGGGG
>JAYTVV010000231.1:0-14944 GCA_043743795.1 Geobacteraceae bacterium | reverse complement strand
CAGGAGCGGTGTGTATCCGGAGCCATCGTGTTCATGGAAGATATATCTGAAGCCGGTCAACAGGGTGTCCAGCGTGGAGCGTGAACCAAAACAGGGAATGATTTCCTTATGCAAAAAATGAAATCCGCGCAGATCATCAATACCGTTGACATGATCGGCATGGGCATGGGTGAAGAGGACAGCATCGACCCGCTGGATGCCTTCGCGCAATGCCTGGAAGCGCAGATCCGTCGAGGCGTCGATCAGGATATTCCGCCCTTCGTGCTGAACCAGCAGAGAGGCCCGCATGCGCTTGTCCCTCGGGTCATCCGAAGAGCAACCACGGCAGTTGCAACCAACCATCGGCACACCGGTCGATGTCCCGCTCCCCAGAATAGTTATCTTCATTGCGCGCCTCTCCTGATGCCGGATCATTAATAGCAGAATTGCCGAAGGCAGGCAAGGCGGTTTTCCAGACATGAAAATGGAACGTCCCGGAAAAGCGGGAACTCTTCCGGGACGTGGGATATCAAAAAGCTTCGTTACAGTTTAGCGGCTAACAAAAATTCAATTTGCTCCAGGCGCTGCTGCATCAGTTCATTTTCCGCCCGTAATGACTTCAGTTCGTTATGCTGCTGCTCCAACGTATGTTGTTGTTTCTGGAATTCATTAAGCAGTAGCGGAGCAAGAAACTGGTAAGCGACTGTGGCAATCTGACCTTCTGCATCGTAGATAATCATCTCCGGGATGACTTCGGCTACTTCTTCTGCAATCAAACCGAAATGCAGTGGACGTATGCCGGTTGGATTCTGGTCTGCCTTATAATGGAACGTCACCGGTCGCAACTTCATCAGTTTCTCGCTTAAATCCCCCATATCCAGAATATCGTCTTTGTGTCTTCGTGAAGAGACAGCAACACCGAGAGAGCCGTCATAGCCAACCAAAACCGGTGCCGGCACCAAAGGGAGAGAATAAGGTGGCGGAGTTAATCCTGTATGAGGGTTTTTATTGGAAATCCCGGCAATATAGGTGGCGCTATGTGTCCCTTCTGTTCCGATGCGAATGGCCGTGAAATCGCCAGGAACGCCTCTGTTGCCTATAATGATGTTGCCGTTGCCACTGGTCAGGTCGTAACCAGCTTCGTTGCCGATGACTATGTTAAGGCTGCCACCGAACATGTCATGTGCTGCATCATTGCCGATGACAACATTGGAATCGCCACTGGTGAGACTAAAAGCAGCATTGCTGCCGATGCCGATATTGTAGCTGCCGTTGTTTTTACGAAGTGCTGAATTACCGATGGCAGTATTCAAGTTTCCTGTTGAGTTTTCGTAGAGAGCACCTGGGCCGTTGGCAGTATTCACATTGCCGGTAGTGTTTGAATAGAGAGCCTGAACACCAAAAGCGCTATTATAGCCTCCGGTGGTATTGGAAAAAAGCGCCCGGTCCCCGATTGCTGTATTTTCAGTCCCGGTAGTGTTTGAATAAAGAGCCTGATAACCCTTAGCCACATTAAAATTACCGCCAATGTTGGAATACATCGCCTGATAGCCGGAGGCGGTATTTGCGGAGCCGGCAGTATTTAACTGCATTGCACTCGTGCCGTTTGCGGTGTTTTCGGATCCGGTCGTATTACTAAAAAGTGAGCCCTTACCGGTTGCAGTGTTGTTTTTACCGGAATAGTTGGTGTACAGCGATTCCACCCCGACGGCAGTGTTGTTGCTGTTCTTGTTAAAGAACAGGGCAAAATGACCCACGGCGGTATTGTAGCTTCCAATAATGTTTGCTTGCAGTGTCTGCGAGCCAATGGCAGTGTTTTCCATGCCAACGGTATTGGCCGTAAGTGCAGCATTACCGATGGCGGTATTATGCCAACCGGTTGTGTTGGCAGAGAGTGCGCTGGCCCCGCTAGCCGTGTTGCCAGAACCGGACGTATTAACCATAAGCGCACTCGGACCGGCTGCCACGTTGTCAATACCGCTGCCAGGCACAATATTCAATCCGGAAGGCCCCTGTGGACCGGTCGCGCCGTTTGCTCCTTGCAGTCCGGCTGGCCCCTGAATGGTCGCTGTAAATTGAGTCGTCCCGTCCGGAAATACCAAGCCATAACCCATCCCGTTGATTCTTAAATCACCTCCGTAGATCTTAACGCTGTCGGGGTTAGCGGCAATTGAAATCCCTGCAAATGAGACAGAGCAAATCATAAAGAATCCGAGAATTTTCTTAACCATGTACAGCCTCCTTGCAAGATGTAATATTGGCACAAATAGCGTGCAACAATTAAGAATGCGAAGACCTGTCACTTCAATTTAAAAACCTCTTAAATTGTCACGCACATTGTATTTCTGCAACCTGCTAGGGTCTAATTACTAGGTGCTCAACAATCAACTTGCCGTTACGTACATTCAAACGTCCCTGCATGGCTGTATTTCCGGCATTTGTGTTGAACCCAGCGTCATAGCCGCCTTTTATTGTGAGTTTACTAATATCCAACCGCGTCATATCCAGTCCGCCGGTCAGCATGTTTGGGTTGATTCGAAGCATGAGGGTATCACCTGTTTGCATCGTAACGTCATTGTAAGCATCCTGCAGAATATTGTTTGCCAGGCTCGTACGCAGGTTTTTGATCAATGACGCCAGGCTGAAGGTTGCCGTTACGCTCTTGTCGGTGCTCATTGCCACCGTGCAGTCTCCCGTGCCAGCGCAGGAACTCCAGCCGGTCAGCACAGAATAGATCCCGGGAAGCGCATTCAAAATGACATTTGTTCCGGCGGGAAACGACGCTGCCGGGCAGATCCCCGCCGACGAGCAGTTGATGCCCGAAACACTGGTGACAGCGCCGGTGCCGTCTCCTGAGAAGGCAATGCGAAGGGAGGGTTGAGCGCTTGTAGCGCAATTTGCGGTAGTGCCATTGAACATGCCGCTGCAGGTCCAGTCCCAAGGGGAAGCGCTGCCATTGACAAGTGATGCGTTGCCGATAGCGCACAAGCCTGCAGCCGGTTTGCTAGTGGCGAACACCCCGCTAGATGGTCCGCAGACCCCGTTGATCGGGGCAATCACGAAATTTGCGGTAAATTTCGCATCGGCGGTAATTGTGCTGCTTGGGAGAGGGTTGGCAAATATGGTGAGCAAACCGTCGGCACTGGTCCAGTTAACAAATTGGTAGCCGGAATCCGGGACTGCCTGCACAGGAGTGCTAACTCCGCCATCAAGAACATATTGGGAGCTGTTGCCGGACAAACTGCCACCAAGACCGGCGGAAAAACTTACGCTGTGAGTGTTAACGGATATGGTTTTAGCAATACTCGGTATGCCATTGACAAAGACCGTGACACGGTAGTGTCCGCTGGGTAGCCCGGAAAGTGGTGCCGAGAAGAAGGTGGCATCAGACCACTGCCAGTTGGAAGCCGGTTGCACGAAGAAGATCTGCTGGTTGTCTATGCGCTGCAGCTGAACCAGCGGGTAGCCGCTGGAGGAGCTGGCCGAGTTACCGGAAGAAGCCTCGGAATCTCCACGGAAGCCGCTGCCTGTCAGAACCAGCTGGATCGGGGCGGTCGCAGAGATTGTCGCACTGCTGATGATCGGACGGCGGGAATCGCTGAAACCGGGACCGGGGTCGAATATTTCACATTGTGTATACGGTGACTGGGTCAACTCACCGCCTTCGACAAGCATCTTGCCATTCAGCAGCATCACCGACGTGTGATCCTGGCGAGCCGATACCATGCTGGCAATCTGGGACCAACTGTTGCTGCCTGGATCATACTGTTCAGCTGTCGCGTCTGCCGTAGAATTTCCCACAACCACTACTTTGCCATTGGCTAACTGAACCGCTGTATGGTTGTAGCGGGGAGTCGTCATGCTGCCTGCAACTTCCCAGGTATTTGTGGCAGGATTGTAAAGTTCCGCACTTGCTAATGCCGTAAATCTCACACCTCCTGCAATCAAAACCTTGCCATTGGCAAGCAGGGTGGCACTATGGCTTGCTCGAGGACTTGCCATAGACCCAGCGCTTGTCCAGCTGTTATTGATCGGGTCATACAATTCGGCTGTCGCAGTTGCAGGCCCTGCCGAACCAAAGCCTCCGACAATCAGCACCTTGCCGTTAGCAAGCAGGGTGGCACTATGATCACTTCGGCCAGTTGTCATGGTTCCAGCATTTGTCCAGTTTTTGCCGGTCGGCAGATATAGCTCGGCAGATGGCGATTTTGTGTTTAGTGTGTCGAGGCCTCCTGCGACCAGAACTTTTCCGTTGGCAAGCAGGGTTGCGCTATGATTCGAACGGCCGCCGGGACGGTTTAGTGCTTGTGACCAGCTTGCCGTAACAGGATTAAACAGTTCAACAGTGTAGATTAAATGGCCAATACCACCATTTCCGCCATCATTTCCACCAACAACCAGAACTTCTCCATTGGGAAGTAATGTCGATGTATGACCTTTTGTGCGTATAACAATCATATTGCCAGCAGACGACCAGGTATTAGTGGCAGGGTTGAATGATACAGCTGATGAAAAGATTGACGATGGATTATGGCCACCTGCAACCAGAACCGTACCATCAGCAAGTAGTGTTGATGCAGATTTGAAGCGCTCTGCTGGCAGATTGCCCGTTGCCGACCAACTGCCGAGAGCTGAATCGTAGGCCTCTGCCACTCCACCGGTCCCATCGTGGCCACCTGTCACGACCACCCGGCCATCGGGCAGCAGTGTGGCCGTGTGCCCGCTGCGCCCGCTCGCCATATTTCCGATTAGCGACCAATTGCCGGAGGTTGGATCGTACCATTCGGCAGTAGCATTATTGAACTGATTGAGCCCGAGTGTGGTTGAACCGCCCACAACCAGCAGCTTGCCGTTCGGTAGCAGCGTCGCGCTATGCCCGATACGGTCGCTACCCGTAACACCGGCGCTTGACCAGCTATTGCCGACTGGATCGTACAGTTCGGCTGCCGCCGTCTGGCTGTTGCCGCCGGTCACCAGAACCTTTCCGTTAGCCAGTAGCGTGGCGCTATGCTGCATCCGCATGACTGCCATGTTTCCTGCCGCTGACCACAGGTTTGTGGCCGGGTCGTACAGCTCAGTAGAGGTTAGCGGTGAACTGCCGTAGCCTCCCGCCACCAGCAGCTTGCCATTTTGCAGGAGGACAGCCGTATGCCGTGTCCGCTCTGTCGCCATCGAGGCCGCTGCCGACCAGCTGCTCAAGGCGGGATCATAGATCTCGATCGCACTTGATATCTGGACACCATCGCTACCCCCCGCAATCAAAACCTTGCCGTTATTTAGCAACGTCGCCGTATGGTTCGAATGTGCGCTAGGCATAACTGGGGCCGCTGACCAACTGTTGCTGGCCGGATCATACAACTCGACAGAGGCCAGTGGGCCGCTACCGTTGGAACCGCCCGCCACAAGCACGCTGCCGTTGGGGAGTACCAGCGCCGTATGTAACGACCTGGCAGCTCCCATGCTACCGGCGCTGGTCCAGATGTTGGTTGCCGGATTATAAAATTCTGCCGTGGCCAGGAAATTGCCGAGAGAATCCGTGCCACCGACCACCAGCAACGTGCCGTTTTGCAGCAGGGTGGTTGTGTGCCCGGTTCTGTCGGTTGTCATGGAGGCCAAAGGTGAAAAAACCAACTTATTGGCCGTGCAGCCAGGGCTTGCTCCGCCATAGCTGCCGGAGCAGCTCCAGCTCCAGGGGCCTGTCCCGGTTACGGAGGAAGCTGTGCCGGATGTGCAAAGACTGACCGGAGTGGCCGGAATGGTGGCGCTATTGTCCGCCCCGCAGACCCCGTCAACAGTAGCGTGAAAACTGACTTGGGCGCTAACTGTCATGGTTTCGGTCGCCAACATGTCATAAACGATGGGGTTATACGCAAGATCCACCACCCCATTCATTGTCCAGGAGTCCAGCACCCAATTAGGGCTGCTGGGGACATATTCCATTGAGAACTGGAGGCCGGGCGTGTATCCGGCCAGACAGGTGTAGCCGTTATCGCCGCAGTTGATTCCAGCTTCAGGGTTGGAAATGATTTTGCCACTGCCCGCAGGCGGTGGTGTAACAATAAGGTTGGCCGGGATGAAATTGGCCACATAATCGTGGGAGGCAGTCACGTTGGCCACGGAGAGCGTCGGGGAAGTGCTGACAACGGTCGCCCCTTCAGTCCAGTTTGTGAATATCCAGTTAATCCCTGCCCCAGCGAGAACGTCGGTAGCATTGCCGTTGTAGGAGAGCTGCTGGCTGGTGCTGCCGCCCAATACGCCGTAACCATTGACAGAGTAGGTCACCAGATAGTTCCTGGTGGCGCTACAGGTCGGGCTTGGCACGCCACCATAACTGCCATTGCAGACCCAACTCCATGTGGTGGTGCTACTGTTCATGATGCCGGACCATGCGCCTCCCGAGCAGAGGTTACTGGTCGGGGTAGTCACAAAGATTTCGGTTGTAGCAGTACCGCATGAGCCATTGACCGTGGGGTGATAGTCAAACGTAGCCGTGCCGGTCAGGATGCCGGGTGGCATGGTACTCGTGAGCGGATTGACGGCAGTAGTCCCGAGGCCGGTGAGATTCCATGAGTTAAAGGAGTAGTTGACGCTGCTGCGGGTAGCGGTCAGCGTGATGGAGGTTCCCACTGCGATAGTGGCCAGGCAGGCCGAGCCACCATCGCCGCAGTTGATGCCGCCCACATTGGACGTCACCGTGCCACCAAACGGTTTGGGAAAGATAATCAGGTTGGCGGCAACAAAATTGGCAACGTAGGCGTGCGAAGCGTTTATGCCGGTGATGGTCAGCGTCGGGGAGGTGGATACCGTGGCGCCATTTTCTGTCCATTTGGTGAAGATATAGTTGCTGTCGGGGATTGCCGTAACATCCGTCGCGTTTCCGTTGTAGGCCAGTTGCTGGCTGGCAGTGCCGTTCACCGTTCCTCCAGTCCCGGCGGTGTAGGTCAGCAGATAGTTGCGGGTGGCGCTACAGGAAGGGGCAGATCCGCCATAATCTCCGTTGCAGTTCCAATCCCAGGTTGTAGTGCCGCCGCTTACGGCAGTCGCCGTACCAGCCGAACAGAGATTGGTGGCGGGAGCGGATACGAAGGTGGTGTTTATTGCCGTTCCGCAACTGCCGGGAACCGGGGCATGATAGGTGAAATTGGCGGTGACATTGATTGTCGTTACGCCGGCAGTTGGCGTAAACGTATGCGGGTTGTCATACAGAGTTGGTCCGGTCACACCATTTACCTTCGCCGTCCATGAGGCAAACGTGTAATTTACTGTTGAAGTCGCCTGAAGCGTTACGGTTGTCCCAGTGGTAATGGTTGACGAACAGGCTGAAGCACCATTGCCGCAGCTGATATTACCGAGATCCAGGGTATTGATTGAGGTAGTGCCGGGTGGGGGTGTAACTGTCAAACTCACATTTGCCGCCAGGCTGGTTGCACCTGAGAAGAAGACAGCCAAAAGCGCCGCCGATAAAATTGTTTTCCGGCCATTAAAAACAGATTGAATCTGCTTTCTCATTTTAAGCACCTCAATATAGATATAGTCAGAAAACAACATCAAGGTGCATGGATATTATAAAACACGGTTTCAGTCAATAGGAATAATTAGGGATACTCAACAGAGGCTGGCATGCCATATTCACAAAAGCATCTATAGTGAGGACGATAACGATCTGGTATCCAGAGGATGTTGACAAGATCCGCCAGGCATCTCACCCGACGGATCTCGATATCAGATATGTAGTTTTGCTATGGCTTGATCTTTCACCTACGGCGTTACGGTCAGGACTCCCAACATAGCCGCTGAAAAGTCCAAACCTGAGCCACTTCCCGCACTATCGACTGCGCCGAGGCGACCAAAATCATAGGTGCCATTGGCGGTACCGGTGGTAACAGCCTGTGCCTGGCCGTGAAAAAAGAGTGCAAGCATCAACGTCGCGAACACAATTCCAATACGTCGTCTGATCATAAATAGTGACTCCCCTTAACGCTTACTTTGCAATCTGGTGACATCCACACACGATTACCGGGCAGTAAACAGGTTAAGCTGCTGCATGGTGTGCAGCCTGCGAAAACCGCCTACGGCCGGACCTTCACGCGCTCCGCCGTCAGCCTGCCGGCCAGCACCTTGAGTGAGCCGCTGATCGTGCTGTAGCCGGCCTGATTAACATCCGTGAAACCGGCGTCGGTGAAGCCTCCCCGCAGTTTCAGGATGTGATTGGTGGTCATAACAACATTCTCGGCAAAGAGTGGTGATGCCTGGGCCCGCACCGCTCCGTCCTGGCCGCAGGCACCCAGGGCTACGCCGATGGAGTAGTACGGGATGCCGCTGCCGTCGATCAGCACTTTGGCCGGATCGGGGGTGAAGGTGGCAGTGACCGCCTTGTCGCCATCCATGAGGAGACTGGTATACGGATTGGCGTTTCCGTTGATTGCGCCACTCCAGGCACTGAAGCTGGAGTTTGAACCGGTGGCGGTCAGGGTAACGGTATCATTGTAACCAAATATCACCGGCACGCAGCTACTGCTGTTGCAGGCGTAGTTTGTACCGCTCCCGTTCTTGCTGTTAACCGAGCCGCTGCCGGAGATCGTGATGGTGAGGGTGGGTATAGGTATCACAAAAAATGAAGCGCCACTGGCGGGTACCGGGATCAAGGGGTTACCGGCAAGGTCGGTACCGCTTGAAAGCACCACCGATGCGCTACCGTTACCTGCGCCAATGAGGTGGCTATAGCTGTATTGGGTCGCACTGTCCCGGGTCATCTCCGTGGCGGCCAGTGTATTGGCGCCCGAAATGGCGATCCTGGGAACCGGAGAAACAGCAATGACCTCACTGAAGATAGCGGTGATGGTGATCGTATCGCCCGCCTTGTACGGCCCGGTCAGCGAGTAGGTGATGGCGGCAGTTGGCGCAATGCCGTCCACCAGGATTGCTGCCGTGGGGGCGACCGAATTAAGTGTCAGGTCGGCAGCATCGGCATCAGCATCCCGCAGGGTGCCGCCGTTGGCAAGCAGTGCGGCCCCGACCGAAATGCCGTTCGGGTCGGCAACCCCGCCGGCGACGGTATAGCGGAAGAGCAGTGACGTACTGCCACTGCCGGAGACGTATGCCGCGTTGACAGTGCCACCGGTATCAAGGGTAATCGGGAGGTACGGCGAGCCGGTCACGGTCACCGACTTGTTGAAGGTGACCGTGAAATCGAGGCTGTCTCCGCTCTTGTAGACGCCGTTGGACGGGACTGAAACCGAGGTGACATAGGGAGGCAGCGGAAGTTTTTTTACCCTGATCCAGTTCTGGTTCAAAGGCCAATCGGTCGACTCACGCCACACCGCATAGAGGTCGCCGTTGAAGGTGGCAACCTTTGGTTGGTATACTGAATTTGTCGTCGTCCCGTTCAGGCCGGTGAAGATGTTACCATCGATCATGGTCCTGGCCGTGCCGTCAAAACTGGCCACGCGGAGCTGCATGGGATAATTGTACGATCCTGCGGGGACTTCCGCCGCCTCACTCCAGGCCGTATAGAGGAGCTTGTTGTGCTCAATGGCGGCGGGATAGTCTACGGCATTCGAAATATCATAGTTCAGCAGGCTCCTACCGTCACTGCTGCCGTCACTGCTCCAAACCGAGCCGTTGAATTTTTTGTAGCGCAGTTCGCCGGAGGGGCCCCACATCGGGTCGTTATAGGTATTTTCCGACCAGATCGCATAGAGTGACCCATTGAAACTGGCCATGTTCGGGCTTCTGACATCCCGGTTTATGGGGTCAATGGGGCTGGGCGGGTCATAATTCAGGCCGGTGGCTACACCGCCATCCACGAATGCCCATGTGCCTCCGGCAGGGTTGTATTCCTTGGCGCGAAGCTCCACACGGACATTAGTCTCATTCCAGCCGAGGTACAGTTTATTGTTGAACCAGGCCATTTGGACGGGAGTATTTTGCTCGGCATCCCTGGTTACGTTATAGTTGAGTCCGGTAACGCCGCCACCGTCGATCAGATGCCAATCCGGGCTTACTGAGGCATCCAGAACCGCCGCGCGGATGTTGAAGGCATAGGGGGCCGAGTTCGGCTTTTCCAGCCAGGAGGCATACAGCTTGCCGTTGGCAGCCAGCAGAGAAGGACTGGTGGCTGTGGAGTTGAACTGGCGGTTGATATCGGCCCCTGGGTAATCATTGCAATGGGGATGGGCAACGGGGCAGGAACCGATGGGGTCCAGAACGATATTGTAATTGTTGTTATTGGCATCGCTCCACGCCGTTCCGTTAAATTTTTTGACGTGGATTCTGGAGTTGCCCCAGACACTGTCAAAATCCACATAGGCAGCGTACAGGGAACCGTTGTAGGAGGCGAGCGCGGGCTGAACCTGATAAACCGTTGTGCCTTCCACTAGCGTCGCGCCGCTGCTGCCGGCATTGCTCCATGAGGTACCGTCGAATTTCCTGATCCGGATGCCCGGTGGGGAAGAAAGCGACTCATACCACGCCACATAGAGTGCGCCGTTATGAACCGTGGTAACCGGGAGTTGCGGAAAAGCGGCGTTGTTTGCACTTATAGCACCGCCGTCGACGAACGACCATGGAGCAGCATGTGCCAGGCTGTCTGGAAGTGCGCTCCCTACAACACATATTCCGGCCAGCATGCCTATGCCTGCCATTATCACCCTGATTGTCTTCATCGTACCTCCCAGACTATCTGCCTGTACTGCCTCGCTGCGTTCCCTCGGACCGGCCCTATGATGGTTGCCGGGATCGATGTCCAGCGCCTCAGGGTGCTGCCCGTGTAACCAGAATGGTATAGGTGCCGGCTGAGTAACCGGTGGCATTGACCACTATGGTGATGGTATTTACCCCCACTGCCAGGCTGATCGGAGCTGAGAGCGTGTTATTCGCCAGTGGCGTGCCGTTTACCGTTAGAGTGGCGCCCGTGAGGTCACTGTTCGGTTTTACCCTGATGACAGGCACGCCGTTGATAACTGACGCCGTGTAACCTGTGCTGCCCGAAGCAAATGGCGGATTCAGCACCACATCCTGGTTCAGGTGGTTTTTAACAGCCAAAGCCTTCAGGGTTGCCGTCGGGACGATGATCTGCCTGACCACATTGATCGTGTATGCTGCCGTCATCGTGGCGTCGGCTGACGTAACCGTGACGGCAACCGGATTGTTCCCGGGATTCAACATGATCGCCGCAGACGACTGGCCGCTGACAACAACGGTTCCATTGACCTTGATCACCATGCCGGCAGGGGCTGTGGGTGCAAATTGAATACTGGTCGTTTCGCTTGCCACAGTGACGGTATAGGCAAGCACACTCGATGAGAAGGCCGGTGAAAGCGTCCAGTTGGCCGGTGCGACGTTCGTCAGGGTTGGACCGTTGGCTGCATCGTAGAGTTCAAACTCCATGATCGATGCCAGCGACGGATTGATTCTGAGACCCCTGGTAACATACACCCGGGCATAGCGGATCTGTCTCGGTTGCGTAATACGATCCACTATGCTGACACTGTTGTTGACAACACTGTCCATATCGAACCAGTTGACATTGTCCAGACTCCCCTGGAGCCGGAAATCGACCAGGTTATAGTTTGGTGACGACCAGCCACTCCCCCCCGGCTGCTTTACCACCCATCTGTTTATCCAGTACAAAGTAGCCAGATCGACCGCCAGCCAGCCGGGGGTCCCATGGGCCATCCAGCGGTTGACTGCCGCTGTCAACCCGTCCACCGCCCGTGCCGGCAGATACGGAGCGATGGAACTGCTGGCGATGGCGGTTTTATTAAGAGCTACATTACTCATTATCGTTCTCCATGAAGTGTTGAATTTTGCCCGGCTGCTTTCGGCGCGACAAAAAACCATATCCGGCTTTCTGGTGCTCGCGGCTGCCTACTGCGCTCTGCTCAATCCCTGGTCGGAAAAATCCCATCGTAACAGATAAGATAATGCAATCCGGGAATCGGCTCTTCCCCCAGCATATTGGGGACGGCGAAGGTGTTGGTTCCATCGCCGCCGTACTGGTTACCGATCAAGGCAAAGAGCGCGTCGTATCCGGTGATATTGAGTGTTTGGCCATTGCAGTACAACCACCCCATCTGTTCGAAGGTGTATGGGAACAGTTCTATGGTACCTATGAAATAATCCATCCTGTATTCCTCCTGATCATTACTGTTGCAGCACTAGCTCCGGCTCGGATACAGACCGGCCGTGCAGATGTAGTACTGCATGCCGGCCTGCGGTGAAGCATTGCTCAGGTTAGGAAGGGCGAAGGTCGTGCTGCCGTTGCCGCCAAACTGGGTGCCAATCAGGCTGTAGAGGGCAGCATACGCGGTAATATTCAGTATTTGCCCCTGGCACGACATCCAGTACATGGGGGCAAATCCAAACGGAAAGAGGGCGATCTGGCCCATGAAATAGTCCATATTTTGTTCTCCTTTTTCGTATTGAGATAATGCATGACTATATTATTAATCCCGAATATCGAGCTGTTCGTCCTTCAGACACAGAGATAGGTATTGCTCCAGCCGCTTTTTGCTTCATTGGAGGACCGGTTCGGAAGTTTCTGCCACTCGGCAAGATTCGGGAGCTTCTCCAGAACCGCATTCTCCAGACCGCTTCCCTCGGGTCTGACCTCCCTGAGATAGAGGGGAGAGTCGGCATAGCCGCTCCTGCTGTTCATGGCAAATTCACCACGAGGGCCGGCGAACCGGGCGCTGCGAAGTTCATGTGACAAACTCCTCCCCGGTACGGTGAATGTCGTGGTTATGATTTTTGCTGTTTCATACCCCAGCATGGCGAACAGATCGGGGGTACTGCCGGTTGCGCGACCGAATGCGCTCCGTAAGGCGGTATTCCCCGGGGTTTCCAGCCCGGGAGCCCAGGAAAGACAGCTCCTGATGCCGAGGGCGGCACTGCCCATGGCCGGGAGGAGCACTTCATCCACCATGAACGGGGAGGCGGCGAGCGGGATCACTCCCGCCAGTCCGGCTTGCGCATACGCTTTGACGAACTCCACGGCACCCTGCCCGCTGTACATGGCGTAGACCACATCGGGTTTGATCTCCTTGATGGTAGCCATCAGGGCATCAAGCTCGTTTTTTTCGTCGGCAATGTGGATGGCGCTGCTCTGGACAAGCACCCCTCCCGCAGCCTCGAACCCGGCTCGAAAGGCATGGGTTGCGTCATAGCCGCTTTCATAGCGGGAGGATGCGATGAAGGCCCGTTTTCCCAGGTTGGAGGCGGCCCATTGCCCCATAGCCTGATTTGACTGCCAGTACCCCCAGGAATTGTAGCTGATCAGCGGATGCTCATCTGTCGCAGACGGAATATTGGCCCCGCCTTCGACATTGATGAACGGTGTGGCACTTTTTTTCAGGGATTCCAGGAGCCTGGACTGACTGAGCGGATTGAGGAATCCGGCCAGGACATCTACTTTTTGCGCCGCAAGCAGCTCTGCAGCCCCTGTCAGGGCACGGCCGGGAGAGAGGCCGGCATCGACCGTGATCAGGTTGACCCTGGTCCATCCTGCTTCAGTAAACTGAACCTTCATTCCGGCGACAAAATTTTCCCCCATGAGCGGTACCACCGTAGAGCGGGGGGAAAGCACTCCCACCGTCAAGACCGGATTTCGGGGTAGAAATTTCGCAGCATGGACCTGCAATGGGAATGTCGCCACACCTCCGGCCACCAAGCCAACCGTTTGAATGAACGTTCTCCGGCTCATTTCCATATCAATGTTTCGCATGTTCACCATACCTCCTGTACAGTTCTACAAAGAAACTAAACATCATATTATGTAACCAGCGAAAACGGTTTACGGACTTACCTGCAACGTCTCCGGTGTCTGTGAGACTGTAAACATATATGATTCAAATGGACTTACAGCAGAGGATATAAACTGTTTGACGAAATGGTCATGGTTCCGAACAATGGCTTCAATGATCGGGCCAATACCTCCATTCACAACAAACCATAATTAGTTTTTTCAAATATATCATATTATTCATCTGTTACAAGATATATCTGAAGGGGTTGTCTCGGAATGAGGCAGGATTTAAGGGTGGGAGCTTCAGCGCGCCATATCCACCAGTAGGGCGATATTGAGGCCAATGACGATCAACCCCGTAAGCCAGAGCACGGTCGCGCCATAGGGGCGGTTGGCATAGCCGCCCATGACCTTTTTCGAGGAGGTCAGGAGAATCAGCGGAATGATGGTAAAGGGGAGCTGCAGGGAAAGGGCGATCTGGCTCCAGAGAATGCCTTTGAAGGGATCGGAGAGCAGCATGATGGCAGCAAGGGCGCCGATCAGGGTGATCAGGATGCCGGTGCGGGAGTGGGGATCATTGATATCGAAAGGCTCGATGAAGATGCCGGCAAAGACGCTGCCGCCGGCCATGGCAGCGGTTATGGAGGAGGAGAGCCCGGCAAAGAGCAGCCCCAGGGCAAAGACAATCACCGAGAGCCGGCCGAAGATCGGTTCGAGGGTGACGGAGACCTGGGGCAGTTCCGTGATGGTAATGCCCTTGGCGTGGAAGACGGCGGCGGCCATGATGATCATGGCGCTGTTGATGGCCCAGCCGGCCCCCATGCCGGTCAGGGTGTCGAAAAATTCGTACTTGAGCTGCTTTTTGATGGTGTCTTCACCCTGCTGGTTCCACTGGCGGCTCTGGATGACCTCGGAGTGCAGGAAGATGTTGTGCGGCATGACCACCGCACCCAGCACCCCCATGATGACCGCCAGGGCACCGACCGGAAAGTCCGGCTTCACCCAGCCGGTAAAGGTCTGAACCCAGGAGACATCTGCCAGCCAGATCTCGAAGACAAAGGCCAGACCAATCAGGGAGACAAAGCCCATGATCCACTTTTCCAGGCGTTGGTAATTCTTGGAGAAGAGCATCCAGGTCGAGAAGGCCGCCGCCAGCAGGGCACCGACCAGCAGCGGTAGTCCGGTCAGCATATTGAGACCGATGGCGGCCCCCAGCAGTTC
>JAYTVV010000230.1:0-2212 GCA_043743795.1 Geobacteraceae bacterium | reverse complement strand
TCCCGCAGCAGACCGGCCGGCAGGGTCCAGCCATTACCAAAGGGATGCTTGTAATCCACCAGCAGGATATTCAGGTCGCGCTGCAGGCGCAGGTGTTGGAAGCCATCATCCAAGAGAAACACATCGGGCGCCAAAGAGTCCAGGGCCAGCAGACCGGCAGTATGTCGGTCTGGGCCGATCACCACCATCAGACCCGGGATCGTGCTGGCGAGTAAAAAAGGCTCGTCGCCGCACTCATCCGCGGAGAGCAGAAGTGACTTTCCATCCGCAACGACAGTGGTCTGCCCCTCACGAGATCCGCCATACCCCCGGGAAAGGACGGCGACCCGTAATCCCTGCCCCAGAAGCAGGCGGGCGATATATGCAGTCACCGGTGTTTTGCCCGTACCACCGACAGCAATGTTACCAACCGAGATAACCGGACGCGGCAGGCGCTTGCTGCTCAGCGTGCCGGACCGGTACAGCCCGGCACGCAGGCACTGAAACAGACCGTAGAGAAGTGCCAGAGTAACCAAAAAAAAGCGGAGTAGCCTAGCTGCCGGATCAACACACGCGCCGCTGGCCATACCGCGCCAGTATGCTGCTGGAGAGACGCTCACAGGTACCTACCGATGATTTCCATATGCCGCTCCGTAGCTCCACCGTTGTCGCGCATCAGCTTCAGGCCATTCTGACCCAGCACTCGCCGGAGTTCCGGGCTCGCAATCAGTGCCCGGCAGGAATCGACCAAAGCTGCCGGCGTTTCAACCTGGATGCCTGCCCCGTACTGCAACACCAGACCCGTAATTTCGCGGAAATTTGTCATGTGGGGACCAAAGATACTTGCCACACCGACCGCAGCCGGCTCCAGCAGATTGTGTCCGCCGGTCGGCACCAGGCTGCCCCCGACGAAAACGGCATCGGACAGGGCATAAAGATCCATCAATTCCCCAACCGTATCTACCAGCAGCACCTCGCCCGCCTGAAAGATGGAGGCAGGACCATTATTCAGGGCGGTGCGACGCCGATAGGCAAATTTTTCAGCTTCCAACATTTTTCCAACGGCCTCAGCCCGTTCGGGATGACGCGGCACCAGGACCAGCAGCAGATCTGAACAGTCCGGCAACAGCTCCCGATAGGCCTTGAGAATCAACTCTTCCTCACCGGGGTGCGTGCTGCCGGCGGTGAATACGGTACGTTCCGCCAGAATCTGGTAACGCTCCCGCAGGGACAGTTTTTCATCCTGTGTGACCTGTCGGAAGGGGATATCGTACTTGAGGTTGCCGCTCCTGATCGTACGCTCGGGTGGTGCGCCGATGGCGACTATGCGTTCCCGGTCCGTATCGGTCTGCATACAGAGTGTGGACATGAGCTGCAGGGCATGGCGAAAAAACCAGCTGAATGTCAGGTAGCGGCCGAAGGAACGGTCGGATATGCGGCCGTTGGCCAGGATTACGGGGATCTTGCAACGGGAGGCTTCACGGTTGAAATTCGGCCAAATCTCCGTCTCCATGATGATCACCAGTTTTGGCCGGACAAGGTCTAGCGCACGACGGACAGCCGGTAGAAAATCAAAGGGGAAGTAGATGCACAAGTCGGCCTCTGGAAAGGAGGAGGCGATCCCACGACCGGTTTCGGTCGTATTGGAAATCAGGATGGCATGAGCGGGATAACGACTGCGCAGGGCCTTGAGCAGCGGACGGGCGGCGATGGACTCCCCCACGGAAACGGCATGCAGCCAGATCACCGGGCGACTACCAATCTTGGCCAACTCTCCCGCAGGAATATACCCGAAACGCTCGGCCATGGCCGGAGGACGGCCACGACTGATGGAACGGTAGAGGTGGTAGACGAGCACCGGAACAACAAGGACAACCGAAAGGAGGTTATAGATCAGATAGAACATGATGGAATTTCGTTATGAGACGGAAGCTTTTCCTCCCGGTCAAGCCCCATACCATAGTAGAGCAGCACCGCGGTCAGATGGACCACACCCCAGGCCCACAGGTTGTCACTCAGAAAATGCCCCCCCTGGGTGATCCGGGCAATAGTCATGAAAATACCGAAGGTCAGTCCGCCGTACAGCCAGATCCGCGCTAGCCGTTTATTGGAGCGACGGTAGATAAAGAAGGGCGCCGTCATATAGAAGGCGGCCGAGGCATGCCCGGATGGAAAGGAGCGCCCTTTGCCGTCTTCGCCCTTTTGCCACGGCTGCAGGAATTGTTTTTTACCA
>JAYTVV010000229.1:0-18665 GCA_043743795.1 Geobacteraceae bacterium | reverse complement strand
AGCCAGCTGCGCATGCCGTACATTTCCCACATATGAGCTCCATAACCAAAAATCATCAGGAGTGCCGGGCGGTTTTTAATTACCTCGCCGGTGTATCCGGCTTTGCTGCCGGTATGGAGGGGAGGGAGATAGCCGGCAAAAATAAAAAAGGAAAGGGTCGCGCCGATGCAGACGCCGATTGAGCAGACAATGAAGGCTATTCGCCATCCATAGATTCCTGTCAGCCAGCCGGTTACTGCCAGTGACAGCGAAGCTCCCAGCACCAGAGAACCGACATAAATGCCGATTGCCCTGCCGCGCCGGATCGGTTCAAAACGCTCTGCCACCAGTTTGAGGCCGGGCATGTAGGTGCCGCCCATGCCGATTCCGGTCAGGGCACGAAACAGCATGCCGCTGGTGAAATCGTGGGCGTACAACGCGAAGAGCAGGTTTCCGGCAGCCGAGCAAAAGGCTGCCGTAATGAAGATATGTTTGATGTTGATACGATCGGAGAGGATGCTGAGGAGGACGCCCGAAGCGATGTAGCCGAGTTGATAGACCGAAAAGATCATGCCGGCCCGGGTGTTGTTCATACCCCATTCCTGACGCAAAATCGGGAGGATAGCGGAATAATTGATGAATACCAGCATGATGAAAAGCTGGCAGCAGCAAAGCAGCATGAGCCAGCGGCTGTTTGAACGAATCATGGAAACAGATCGGCATCCTTGAATAGTCGGCCTTCGCGATCTTTGGCAGAAACATTCGGTTCTGCCGTCAACGACCACGTGATATTCAGATCCGGATCATTCCAGGCGATGCAGCGTTCATGCTCCGGCGCATAATACTCCGTTGTAAGGTACAGGAATTCGGCAACATCTGATGTTACGGAGAAACCATGAGCGAAACCGGGCGGCACCCACATCTGACGTTTGTTCTCTGCAGAAAGAAGGGTTCCGAACCATTGTCCGAAACTGGGTGAACTTTGACGAAGATCAACGGCAACATCGTACACCTCACCGACAACCACCCTCACCAGTTTTCCCTGGGGCTGCTGGATCTGGTAGTGAAGGCCCCGGAGGACGCCACCGGCAGAGCGGGAGTGATTGTGCTGAACAAAACGGCACTCCAGACCGGTCAGATCTCGCCAGCGCTGCTCATTAAAACTTTCGTAAAAAAATCCTCGATCATCACCGAATACTTTCGGCTCCATAATTAATACGTCGGGTATGGTTGTGGGGGTAATCTGCATGCAGGAACTCCGGAAATTATTGTTGATTTTGTGAAACGTAGGCGCTGCTGCGACCCTCGGCAAATGTCAGATGATGAACCATTGCATCGCGGGCAGCCTGGGGGTTTTTGATTTTAATAGCCTGCACGATCGCGCTGTGATGTTCATATAACAGCTGGTGGTCTGCACGGGTCAGGTAGACAGCCCGCCACACGGTTTGCTGGAATTCTTTCATAGCATCAAACAGGCTTTGCATCAGGTGCAGCCAGACTATGTTATGGGTGGCCCGGGCAATTATGATGTGCAGATTTGCATCAAGGTCTTCCGAGGGTTGCCCCAGTTCGAGATTCTGCCTCATTCCGGCAATAATCTCTTCCATGCGGCGAATATCGTCAGGGAGTGCCCGCTCTGCTGCGTACCATGCGGTCCATGATTCCATGCATTTACGGACTTCGATAACATCCAGCGCCCGATCCTGCTGAACGCGGATCAGTTCGGTCAACGGGTTATTTGAGGACATTTCCACGAGGGACATGACAACCGTACCGCCTCCCTGATACGACATGACCAGTCCGGACGATGCGAGAACGTTGAGTGCTTCCCGCACCGAAGGGCGCGACACGCCGAACATCTCGGCCAGTTCGCGCTCCGGCGGCAATTTGTCCCCGGGGGCAAATTCACCGGACAGGATTGAAGTGCGGATTTGCTCAGCTATTTGGGTTGAAACTTTTTTAGGTTTTATGGGTTGAAAATTCATGATGTAATCCAATCAAAAGGGGTGTCATACAGAGGCACCCCTTCTTTTAACGCATTTTTAATTGTTCTGCAACAAACTCATATCAACCGGTCATGCTCTGTGCCAGTAACTCGGTCAAATGCATGAGTGTGACATTTGGCAGCTGCTCAGCCAGACCTTTCTTCAATTGAAGCAGGCAACCCGGGTTACTGGTTACCAGAATTTCAGCGCCGCTTGCGCGAACTGAATCCAGCTTGCGCTGCAGGATCCGGTCTGACATCTCCGGTTTGGTAATATTATAGGTGCCAGCGCTGCCGCAACAGGCATCAGCCGTTTCCAGCTCTGTGTACTGCAGTCCCGGAACCAGTTTCAGCAGATCACGCGGCTCCTTGCGAATGCCCTGGCAATGGGCAATATGACAGGGGTCATGGTAGGTGACTTTCTGATTCAGTGGTTTCAGTCTGGCGCGCAGTTCATTGATGTGCAGAGCCAGAACCTGGGAAATATCACGAACTTTGGCGCTGAATTTTTCTGCAGGTGCATAGCCGTCGAGGTGATGGCCATATTTTTTCAATTCTGCTCCACACCCGCCGCAGTCGGTGACTATGAAATCAACTTCATACCCGGCAAAAATATCAATATTGGTATGAGCGGCATCTTTCAGGCCTGTCATATCACCACCCAGCATATTGGGGGCACCGCAGCAGACCTGGTTTCGGGGTGTGATAACCTTGTAGCCGAGACGGGACAGCAGTTGTATGGTCGCCCGGCTGGCATCAGAGAAAATCAGGCTCATCACGCAGCCAAGAAAAAAGCCGACGGTGCCGCGCTCTGTTCCGATTGCAGGTGTGATTTCATTGATTTCCTGCCGGAGTGGCCGGGAAGGGAGGGAAGGTAAAAGCCCTTCCATTCTCTCCAGCGGTTTGGGGAACATTTTGAGAACTCCGAGTGCCCGTACCAGTTTCTGCAGGCCGCTGTTCTGGTACAAGCGCATCGGAGCCATGGATGATTCAAGGCGATCCGGATGGGGCACTAGTTTACGGAGGACCAGATCCTCCATAAAGCCGAGACCGGTTTCACTTTTCTTCTCGCAGGTAAACTCGGCCACCAGTTCGCCGGCATTGACGCCGCAGGGACAGGCCGAGGCGCAGGCCTGACAGTCAAGGCAGAGCGAAAGATATTCGAGCAAGCGTTCCGATTGATCCAGTTCACCTTCCTGCAGCTTACGGATCAGAGCAACCCGTCCACGCGGCGAAGCGGTTTCCAGAAACGTTTCCTTGTAGGTCGGGCAGGATGGAAGGCACATTCCGCACCGCATGCAATTGATAAGTTTTACATAGTCCATAATAGATCACCGAATAGTATTTTTTGCATGGATAGATTAAAAAATCTTTCCCGGATTCAATATCCCCTTTGGATCAAATGCCTGCTTTATGCCACGCATGACCCGGATGCCGGTTTCGCCGACAAGTTTCGGCAGGTATTTTCGCTTCGCCAGACCGACACCGTGCTCACCGGTGATGGTGCCGCCCATGGCGATGGCGGCATCAAAAATTTCCCCGAATGCTGCGTGGGCCCGCCTGATTTCGTCTTTGTCGCGTTCGTCAGTCAGGCAGGTCGGGTGCAAATTGCCGTCTCCCGCATGTCCGAATGTACCAATAACCACATTATGTTTTGTGGCCGAATCCTGAATTATTTTCAACATGGCTGCAATGCAGCTGCGCGGTACAGTAGCATCTTCCAGGATGGTGGTTGGTTTGAGCCGTGCCAGAGCGGAAAGGGCGCTCCGGCGGGCCATGGTCAATTTAAGTGCTTCATCGGCATCTTTCGCCGTCTGGAAGAATGAGCAGCGGTGCTTTTTACAGATCTCCGCTACCGCTGCCGCTTCCTCGGCAATAACAACGGGATGACCATCCACTTCAATCAAGAGCACGGCATCTACATTCAGCGGCAAGCCGACATGGGCATACTCCTCGACGCATTTAATAGTGACTTTGTCGAGGAATTCCAGAGTGGCAGGAATCACCTTTGCAGCGATGATAGCCGATACCGCCAGTGCGGCATCCTGCAGTGCCGGAAAATGGGCCAGCATGGTGATTTTTCCCTGCGGCTTTGGAATGAGCTTTACCGTGATGCCGGTAAAGAAACCGAGTGTTCCCTCTGATGAAACCAGCAGCGGATTGAGGCTGTATCCAGCTACATCCTTGACGACCTTGCCGCCGGTACGGAGCAGCTCACCGTCTGCCAGAATAGTTTCAAGGCCCATGACGTAGTCGGCGGTGACGCCGTATTTGAGGCCGCGCAGGCCACCCGAGTTTTCGGCGACATTACCCCCCATGGTGGAAATATTCATGCTGCCCGGATCAGGTGGATAAAACAGGCCGCGTGATTCAACTTCACGGTGAAGGGCACTGGTGATCAGGCCGGGTTCCATTGTGGCAGTCAGATTTTCTTCGTCGATTTCCAGCAGACGATTAAGACGGCTGGTCTGAACAACAACGCCACCGGCGGACAGGGAGCCCCCCGACAGGTTTGTGCCGGAACCGCGCGGCGTTACGGTAACGCCGGCTTCATGGCAGAAGCGCATAATGCGGGCAATTTCATCCGGAGTGCCCGGCAGCAGCACCGCGCCCGGCAGACTTTCGATTTCCGGGGTGGAGTCGTAGCCGTAAACCGCCAGTGATTCGCGATCTGTAAGCGTATATTGTTCGCCGACGATGGTTTGAAGTTCTTTTACGAATGATGGTTGCATAATTTCCTCGATTCGGTTTTTGGGAAACGCGGCATTCTGTATCCGGCATGGCCGCGTTTCTGTGTCAAGGTATCATCCACTGCAGGTAATACGCCTGCAGATATACAATAATACCAACAACAACTGTCAAAAATAACGAGTGCTTGAGAGTAAATCGGAATAACGTACCCTCTTCGCCGACCATACCGCAGGCGGCCGTGGCAACAGCCAGCGATTGTGGAGAAATCATTTTGCCCATAACGCCGCCGCTGGTGTTGGCAGCGCCGGTCAGGATCGGATTAAGGCCCAATTGTTCCGCCGTAGCTTTCTGTAATCCACCGAAAAGGACGTTACTTGAAGTATCAGAACCGGTCAGGAACACTCCCAGCCAGCCGAGGAACGGAGCGATGAAGGGGAACCAGTGGCCTGTTTTGGTGAACATCAGGCCGAGGCAGTTGGTCATGCCGGAGGCGTTCATGACGTATGCCAGGCCAAGTACCGATGCAACGGTGATTGCCGGGAAACGCATGTCGTAGAGGGTTTTTCCGCCCAGCTTGATGACATCGCCGAAACCGACGCCGCAGAGAAGTGCAGAGAGGAACGCTGCAATCAGAATTGCAGTGCCGGCGGCGGACATAAAGTTAAAGTTATACTTTGCAGGAAGCTTCACAGGCAACTGATCTGCAGTTGCTTTTGCCAGTGATTTAAATTGGTCTTTGGCCACCAGTTTATTCTTTTCGAGATCATCCTTTACCAGTTTCTGGAGATCGGCACTTTTTTTGGCAATGGCATTGAATCCTGCTGAGCGTTCTTCAGTAAGCACGGCGCCGGCACCGGCCATGCCCTGCTCGACCGACAGGAATTTTTCTTCCAGTCCTTTCAGTTCGGTCAGCATGGTGATGGCACCGGCCAGCTTTGGCTCGGTTGCGGAGAGAGTTACAAGCAGTTTGTCGACCTCTGTCGTTACGACGGCAATTTTCTTCAATCCGTCCTCCGGTTTGGAGACCTTTTTGACAATCATGTTGTCAAGGCCGGCGACGGTAATGACGACTTTGCTTTTATCCAGTTCAGCTTTGATGGAGGGAATACCCCACAACAGTACCATTACGGTCAGAGCCAGGTATGGAGACCAGGCGCGGAAAATTTCAGCAGTGGTGTACTGGTGCTGTTCTTTTGTACCAGCGTGCGTTTCGTGATCGAATACATAGGTTTCTTTTGGCTGCCATACCTGAAGCAGTGCTACCAGGGCAACCATGGATGCCAATGATGCGGTTATATCAGGCAGGTACGGGCCGAGATAGCTGGCAGTAGCCCACTGGGAAACGGCAAATGTTACGCCGCAGACGATGATAGCAGGCAGAACTTCGATGGTCTTTTTCCAGCCGACCATGATCATAATGACATAAAACGGGATTACGACTGAGATGAATGGTAGTTGGCGGCCGACCATGGTGGAGAGTTTCATCATGCCGTCATCACCATAACCCATTACACCGGCCAGGGCGACAACCGGAATACCTATGGCGCCGAAGGCGACTGGCGCGGTGTTGGCGATCAGGCAGACACCGGCGGCGTACAGAGGGCGAAAGCCGAGTCCGACAAGGGTGGCGCCGGCAATGGCCACCGGTGTGCCGAAACCGGCTGCGCCTTCGATAAAGGCGCCGAAGCAAAACGCAATCAGGAGCGCCTGGATACGGCGGTCTCCGGTCACGCCGGCAAGCGACGCCCGGATGATTTCAAACTGACCACCCTTCACGGTAATGTTGTAGAGGAACAGGGTCGTGATAACGATATAGAACACTGGAAAGAGACCGAATGCGGCGCCTTGCATAAAGGCGAGCCCTGCCAGTTTGACCGGCATTCCCCATACTGCAATTGCGATTGCAAGTGCCGAGGCCACGGCCAACGGTCCCGCTTTGTGAGCTTTCATTTTTAAAACGGCGAGACAGATGAAGATGATAACGAGGGGGATGGCGGCAATCAGTGCCGATAAACCGAGACTGCCTCCGGCGGGTGTGTACGTTTGAATCCATGGCATGATGTTTCTCCTTTCCTTTCGGGAGTGTGTAACAACAGCGTCAGTGTGAAGCCGGGATACGATGCAGTGTGAAAATAAAAACTGGTTCTGTAAAGTTGGTATTACCAATTACTTGTTTTGTAAAATGCTGTCAAGAGTTTTTTTGATAAAGCTTAAAAAGCCAGTTGACAAGGCGTATAAATATGAAATAGGGTTACATGTAATGTGGTTATACAAATTAAATTACCAGGGTGTGGTTGTTAAAATATTTATCTGAACTGCTGCAACAGTTGTTTCAGTAGTAAAACATTTTTTCAGTTATATGAAACATTGAACGTCGATCGCGAGAGTCAGGGAGGCACCTATGTTGTACCAGCAATTTAAAACAAGAGCAGAAGCGGTTAGTGCAGAGGTGTACCGCTTTGAAACCAGGGACGAAACACTCGTCTGGCTGATTGCGTTTTTGAAAGGGGAGGGCATGGCCGATACACCGCACAAAGCTGCTTTGTGGGCTGAATGTTCATTTCTTGACGGTGTTGACCGACGCGAGCTGCAGGCAATTGCCGGATTGACATTTGAAGTCACGCGCGAGCTGGCAGCAAGCGCCCGCTTCGGCATCAGTCAAATGGAATGGGCACTGGCGGATACGGGGTCGCTGGTTCAGAACTCTACCGCTATTGAACAGCGCCTGGTTTCATCACTGTCAACGATTCACATAGCACTTGTACCGACACGTGGAATTCTGTCGGATATGCCGACACTGCTGTCCAGAGTCAGTCCGAAAGAAAATGCCTACATCGCCATGATAACCGGACCGAGTCGAACAGCGGATATCGAGCGGGTACTGACGATTGGAGTACACGGCCCGGAGCGACTGGTTATCATTTTTGTCGATGAATTAGGAGGGATTGCATATGGGAAATGAATTTAAGGAATCCATCACCAACGCCGTAAAAAATGCCAATCTGACGGGGGCCCTCGGGAAATTTTCCGAAGCATATGCGGTCAATCGTGCCAAGGCCTATGAGGGCATCGATTTTGAAGAACTGCGGGGGAGGATTGCCGGGTTGAAGTCGTATGCAGCTTCCCATCTGGATGAACTTTCTGATCAGTTCACGCACAATGCCGAAGCGTGCGGCGCCACCGTATTTCGAACGAACGACCCGGCCAGGGTCAGGGAATATATCCTGAAGGTCGCGCAGGATAATAACGTTAAAACCGTCGTGAAGTCCAAGTCCATGGCGACGGAAGAGATCCATCTCAATCCGTATCTGGAAAAAGCCGGAATAGAAGTCGGTGAGACCGATTTGGGCGAATGGATTATTCAACTGGCAGGGCAAACACCCTCTCACATGGTCATGCCGGCCATTCATATGACCAAGGAGGAGGTCTCCGATCTGTTCAGCACGGAGGTCAATGAACGGTTGACCTCAGATATTCCCCGTCTCGTCAAGGTAGCCCGCGAACAGTTGCGCCCTACGTTTCTTGCCGCTGATATGGGGATTTCCGGCGGCAACATTGCCGTAGCGGAAACCGGCAGTATCGTCCTCATGACCAACGAAGGGAATGCCCGCCTGGTCACCTCACTTCCCAAAATACACATAGCACTGGTGGGCATCGAAAAACTGATCGAGAAGTATGCCGATGTTGCCACGATCCTGAAGGCGCTGCCCCGCAGTGCTACGGCACAGCTGCTGACCAGTTATGTGTCAATCATTACCGGGCCGACGCCGAATACCGACGGGTCACAGAAGGATCTGCATATTATTCTGATGGATAACCGCCGCTCCGAAATGGCGGCGGATCCCAAATTCAAACAGGCGCTGCAGTGTATCCGCTGTGCGTCCTGTCTTAATGTCTGCCCTGTGTATCGCCTGGTCGGCGGGCATGTCTTCGGCAAAGTCTATACCGGCGGTATCGGCACGATTCTGACCGCCTGGTTCGATGAGCTGAAAAAGTCTGAGGATATCCAGGGGCTCTGTATTCAGTGTGGTGCCTGCAAAGATGTCTGTCCGGGTAAAATTGATATTCCGGATCTGATTATGGAGATTCGCCGCCGTCTGGTAAAAGATCAGGGGCTGCCGCTCCTGCAAAAGAGCATTTATGCGGTGGTGAACAATCGCACGTTGTTTCACGGGATGCTGCGTGCTGCTTCAATCGCGGGCAAACCGTTTACGTCGGGTAAATTTATCCGCCACCTGCCGCTGTTCCTGGCGGACCTGACAGATGGCCGCAGTCTGCCCGCAATTGCAGCGGAACCGTTCAGGGATCGTTTTAAAAAAATCCGGCAGTTGAAGCAGGCAGAAAAGGTGGTTTTCTATGCCGGCTGCCTGATTGATTTTGCGTATCCGGAAATGGGAGAATCACTTGTCACAATCCTGAACAAGGCCGGCATGGAGGTCGTATTTCCGGAAAATCAGACTTGCTGCGGTGCTCCGGCACGTTACAACGGTGCCTATGAAGTTGCTGAAACCAATGCCATCGATAATATCAAGGCTCTGTTGAGTGTGGATGCAACCTATGTTGTTTCTGCCTGTCCGACCTGCACCGTGGCGCTGGCGCATGAATTTATCAGCACTTTTAAAAGTCTGGGGCAGACCGAATGGATGCCGCAGGCACAGGAGCTGGCCGAAAAAACGATCGATTTTTCAACGCTTGTCACGAAGCTGGTTGGTGAGGGGCGGCTGACGCTGAAGGAGGGGCAGAAACTCGGTACGATTACCTACCACGATTCCTGCCACCTGAAACGGACGTTGAAAGTGTCTGAACAGCCGAGGGAACTGCTGCAGAAAGCGGGTTATGAGGTGACGGAAATGTTTGAATGCGATACCTGTTGCGGCATGGGCGGTTCCTATTCTATGAAGCTTCCGGAAATATCTGCGCCGATCCTGCAGCGAAAATTGAGAAGCATCAAGGAGACAGGTGCTCCCATTGTGGCAATGGATTGTCCGGGGTGTGTCATGCAGATCAGGGGCGGTATGGATCAGGATGGAGCGGCTATAAAGGTGAGGCATACTGCAGAGCTGCTGGCGGAGCAGTTGGATTCGTAATCTTCAGCTCTGATACACGAACTAAAAATGGCAGCCAAATGGCCGCCATTTTTAGTTCGTGTATGTTGAGGTAACTTACGGTTTATACACTTTCATAAGTGCCTGAGCCATCTCGGCCGGACTGGCTGCTACGCTGATGCCGCATTCTTCCAGAATCGCCACTTTTTCGACTGCAGTTCCCTTGCCGCCGGAGATGATCGCGCCGGCGTGCCCCATACGCTTGCCGGGAGGGGCGGTGCGGCCGGCAATGTAGGCTGCAACCGGCTTGGTCATGTTTTCTTTGACAAAGTATGCTGCCTCTTCCTCGGAGTTGCCGCCGATCTCACCAATCATGATGACCGCATCGGTATTCGGATCTTCTTCAAAAAGACGCATTACATCCAGATGATTTGTGCCGTTGACCGGGTCTCCGCCGATGCCGACACAGGTTGACTGCCCAAGTCCCATGCAGGTGAGCTGCCAGACCGCTTCATAAGTCAACGTACCGGAACGGGATACGACGCCGATTCTGCCCGGTTTGTGAATGTATCCCGGCATGATGCCTATTTTGCATTCTCCGGGGGTTATGACTCCGGGGCAGTTCGGGCCGACCAAACGGGTCTTTTTGCCGATCATGAAGTGTTTGACTTTGACCATGTCAAGAACCGGAATTCCTTCGGTGATGCAACAGACCATTTCAATGCCGGCATCAACCGCCTCCATGATGGAATCGGCGGCGAATGGTGGCGGAACGTAGATGACCGAGGCGGTAGCGCCGGTCTTTTCAACCGCTTCCTTGACGGTGTCGAATACGGGAAAGCCGTCGATGACCGTCCCGCCTTTGCCGGGGGTTACACCGCCGACCATCTGAGTGCCGTAGTCACGGGCGCCTTGAGCGTGAAACAGGCCGGTTGCGCCGGTTATGCCTTGAGTGATTACCCGGGTATTCTTATCGATCAGAATGCTCATTGGTTGGCTCCTTTCACGGCGAGGACAATTTTTTGTGCTGCGTCAGCCATGCCGTCGGCGGCAACGATGTCCAGGCCGCTTTCTGCCAGGATTTCTTTGCCCCGTTGTACGTTTGTTCCTTCCAGGCGAACTACCAGCGGCACATTGAGTGATACCTGACGGGCTGCTGTTACAACGCCGGTGGCAATAATGTCGCACTTCATAATACCGCCGAAGATGTTGACCAGAATCCCTTTGACGTTCTTGTCGGAAAGGATGATTTTGAATGCTTCGGTGACGCGTTCGATGGTGGCCCCGCCGCCAACGTCCAGAAAGTTTGCCGGGTCACCGCCATAATGTTTGATGATGTCCATGGTGGCCATGGCCAGTCCGGCACCGTTGACTAGGCAGCCGATGTTGCCGGTGAGGGAGATGTAGGAAAGGTCAAACTGGGATGCTTCGATCTCTTTGGGGTCTTCTTCGTCAAAGTCCCGCATGTCGGCAATTTTAGGGTGCCGGAACATGGCGTTATCATCAAAACCGAATTTTGCGTCCAGGGCGATCAGCTCATTTTCGGCGGTGACGACCAGGGGATTGATTTCAAGCATGGAACAATCACAGGCCATAAAGGTGGTGTACAGTCCTTCAAGCACTGCAGTTGTCTTATTTACCAACTTACCGGACAAACCAAGGCTGAAGGCAATGTTTCGGCATTGGAAGGCGGTCAGCCCGACCAGGGGATCAATTGTTTCCACAAAGATTTTTTCAGGAGTTTTGGCAGCAACCTCTTCGATATCCATTCCACCTTCGGTAGAGGCCATAACGGTGACTTTGGAAGTGGCGCGATCGACCAGCAGGCTGACGTAAAGTTCGTTGGCAATATTACACCCTTTTTCGACCAGAACGCGGGTGACCAGTTTCCCTGCGGCACCGGTCTGATGTGTGCGAAGGATCATGCCGAGCATTTCGCGCGAAATGTTGCGGACCTCATCCGGAGTGCGGGCCAGTTTGACACCGCCCCCTTTGCCGCGACCACCGGCATGGATCTGGGCCTTGACAACCCAGGGGCCGTCACCGAGGCGTTTTGCCCATTCGCGGGCACCGGCACTGTTGTAGCACACATGCCCATCGGGAACCGGCACACCAAATTTTCTGAGAATTGCTTTTGCCTGGTACTCGTGAATATTCATGAATTGCTCCTGTTCTGATCATTTGTATACTGCCGTGGTCCGCTATATGGCTACGATCATTCGTTGTGCTGAAAAAATGCGGCTTCAGCTGAAATAAAAACAAGTTATAAAGCAAGGTAATACCAATTATTACTTTGGCTGTTTAATGTCAATACTTTTTAGCTAAAACACAAAGATTTACTTTGGGTAAAAAGGCGGCAGCAGATACGTCGTGTAATACAAAACAGTAAATGTGTTGTTTTTGGTTGAAATAGTAAAAAACTAAGGTATGCTCTGCCCCATGATAACTACAACTACTCTTGATAATGGTGTCCGGATTGTAACCCAGAACATCGGGTACATGCATACGGTAACCACAGGAATCTGGGTGGCCAACGGCACCCGGCATGAATCGCCGCAAGATAACGGTGCTGCCCATTTTATTGAGCATATGCTGTTTAAGGGAACAATGCGTCGCACTGTTCATCAAATAACCCGTGAGATAGATTCCATGGGTGGTATTCTGAATGCATTTACCGGACATGAATATGTCTGTTATTACGCCAAAGTCCTGGCAAAGTTTCTCCCTCGCGCTGCCGACCTCCTTGCTGATATTTTTCTGAATTCCACTTTTCCGCTGGACGAAATTGAGCGTGAGCGCAAAGTAATTCTTCAGGAAATCAAGATGCGTGATGACTCGCCGGAAGAGTACATCCATGACAATTTTCATCAAAATTTCTGGCAAGGCCAGCGTGTCGGCATGCCGGTTCTCGGCAGTGAGGATACGGTTGCCACGTTGTCGCAAGCCTCACTTCTGGCACATAAAAACAGCCGCTACCGTCCCCAGGATATAATCATTGCGGCGGCCGGTAACGTACGCCATGATGACCTTGTTGCCATTCTGGCACCTTTGTTTTCAGTGCTGTCTTCAGCGTGGCAGCCTGAAGCAGACGATACCTTTCCGGCTGCTGAAAAAAAACTTAATCTTATCGAACGTGAAATGGAGCAGACGCTGGTATGTCTCGGTACCCGGTCACTGCGCTATAATCATCAGGATCGGTATGCACTGTTTTTGCTGACGACGATACTGGGTGGCGGCATGAGTTCACGGCTGTTTCAGGAAATTCGCGAGAAAAAAGGGTTGGCATATTCGGTCTACTCGTACATTATCTCCCATGCAGACTCCGGTGCGCTGGTTGTGTATGCCGGTACCGAAAAAGATCATTGCCGCGAAGTGATTGATATTGCCCAACGTGAAATGTCGCGACTTACTGCTGAAGAGGTGCCGCAGGACGAACTCGATGCCGCACGTGAACAGTTGAAAGGTAAAACGCTCATGTCACTTGAAAGCAGTGACAGTCTGATGACCCGTTTGGCTAAAAATGAAATTTACCTTCAAAAGCAGCAGTCCATTGAAGATGTCATCGCCAATTACGACGCTGTCAGCTGCAGCGATATCCAGAGGGTATCACAAAAATTGATTCAAAGTGAGTTTCTGCACCTTGAAGTGATGGGAAAAATTGCTGATCTTGATTTATCTGTCGATATTTTGTCGGTTTAACGACCGGTATGGCGGTTTTTATGTGTACAAAAGGCTAACAGAGACATTACAATGGCGCTCTGGTACCAATTTAATCGGGGATACTATCCCTCACAAAAAGGAGAGAACATGACAAAGGCAGAATTTGTGGCAAAAGTAGCGGAAAAAGCTGAGTTGAAAAAAGTTGACGCCGAGAAAGCAGTCAATGCTTTTTTTGAAACAGTTTCTGAAACGTTAAAAGCAGGTGATAAAATCAGCTTTACCGGATTTGGCTCTTTTGAAGTAACTGAGCGGGCTGCCAGAGAAGGCCGCAATCCTAAAACAGGTGAGAAAATGCAGATCGCTGCATCTAAAGCTCCCAAATTTAAAGCTGGTAAGGGATTGAAAGACGCCGTCGCTTAATTCAGTTTCTCAATGAGTACAGAAACAAGCAGTAGCCACATTGTGAGATGTGGCTATTGCTGTTTGTAAGGATTGACGAGATGCCTCTTCCCCGTATCACCCGTAAACGACAGCTTGTTCAGGGCTTATTGATCGTAGCCGCACTGTTGCTTCCCTTTGTCACTCTATCAGGTAATCCGTTTTTACGAATGGACATCGCGAAGATGACGCTCTTTCTGGCTGGTATACCACTCAGGATAGATCAGTTTTATCTCGTGCTGGTGGTGATACTGTTGTTCGTCTCTGTCTTTCTGTTGGTGACGGCAATTTTGGGGCGCGTCTGGTGCGGGTGGCTCTGCCCGCAAACGGTCTTCAACGATCTGGCGGAGTTGCTGGGACGAACTTTTCGCGTACAGGCTTCTCCCGCTGCGACTCGCGTGGTTGAGCACCTTGTTGCGCTTGTCATCGCAAAGCTGATTGCCTTCAACCTGTTCTGCTGGTTCATGGCGCCACGGCAGGCTGCAGAGAATCTTCTCCAGTTTTCCAACCATCCGCTCATGTTTGTTACCTTTCTCCTTCTGACACTGTTTGGCTATCTTAACCTGATTCTGGTCAAACGCAGCTTTTGTCGCAGCTATTGCCCATACGGCCGTTTTCAGACGGCATTGATGGATGCCGGCACCTTGAATCTGTCTTTTCTGGAGGAAACCCGCGATCGATGTCTGCGCTGTAATGCCTGTGTGCGAACCTGCCCGATGGATATTGACATCCGTGAAGGTTTTCAGATCGAATGTATCAGCTGCGGTCGCTGCATTGATGCGTGTCGTGCCGTCATGGAGCGGAAACCGGACGGGCTCGGCCTGATTGATTACCGTTTTGGGACGGTGAAAGGAAGCCGTTTCAGATTCGGTAACACGACAGTTGTCCTGTTGATCGTAACACTGCTGCTTGCGGGAGGGCTTGTCTGGGGAGTTATGAGCAGAAGTCAAAATGCTTTTGCCGTGCAACGTATTGCAACCGCCGCCACACGCCGTCTGCCGGATGGTTCTGTGGCGCAGCCCTGGCGGGCGATTATCGGTAACCGTTCCGAGATGCCGCATGTTTACTCCATTCGGATCGGGGGAGAATCTTCCAGTGACGTTGAGCTGCTCGGTCAGGTACGTGATATCAGCGTAGCGGCCAATCAGCATCGGGAAGTTACTTTTATGATCCATATCGCTGATAGTTCCCGTCAGTCTGGAAAAATACTGCTACAGTTGTTTGACGGTGCCCGCCCGACAGCATCAGTAACTGTTTCGCCGTGAGTATGCTGCCGGAACAGCACTGCAGTCACTGCGGTATCAGTTTTCGCTGGAAAGCGATCAGCAGCACCGATGCTGACGGCAGCCAGAATGTGTTCTGCTGCAGGGGCTGCCGTGGCGCGTATCAAATGATCTGCGATGCCGGACTGGGCACTTTTTATCAGCGCAGTGATCGATCAACTCCAACGGTGACAGCAGCAAATACCTCAAGCTATACTGACATTGATCTGTCACAACATGTTGTTTCAGATGGTGATTTGTGTAAAATAGATATTCTGGTTTGCGGCATTACCTGCCCGTCCTGTGTCTGGCTGCTGGAGCGGATGCTGACCCAGGTCCCGGGTGTCAAATATGTCAGTCTTTCTTACAGTGGCGGAATCGCGTCACTTCGTTTTGATCCCTCTTGCGTCGCCCCTCTTGAAATGTTTCGTATCATCGCTCAACTCGGCTACTCCCCGCGTCCCTACTCAGCTGATCAGTCGGAGAAGGAGGCACGGCGCGAGAGGGATGATCTGCTGCTTCGCTTCGGTACGGCACTCTTTCTGACCATGCAGCTGATGGCGTATTCCTATGCCCTGTACGCGGGATATTTTCAGGGTATCGGCGGTACGATGAAACAGTTTTTGCAGTATGTTTCGTTGCTGGTGACAACTCCAGTCGTGTTCTATTCCGGGTGGCCGTTTATCGTCGGTGCCTGGCGTTCACTAAAAACCGCTGCACCCGGAATGGATCTGCTGATTGCCATGGGGGCACTTTCGGCCTGGTTCTACAGCCTCTGGGCAACGTGTGCGGGACAGGAAACCTATTTTGAAAGTGCAGCCATGATTGTGACGTTCGTCCTGATCGGCCGCCTGCTGGAGCTTTCAGTACGACGCCGCGCCATGTCCGGCATCAGTTCTTTGTACGCAGCAGCTCCGCAGCGGGCAACCGTAGTGGGTGAGGGTGGCAGTCATTCTGTTGATGTTGGTGATATTTGCCCGGGTGACCTGCTTCTGGTTCGACAGGGGGAGCGTTTTCCCGTTGATTGCCTCATTATTGAGGGAGAAACTGAGGTCGATCAATCGCTAGCCACTGGTGAAAGTCAGCCGGTTCTGCTTGGCAGTGGCGATGAAGTCCGTTCCGGCTGTGTCAATGTAGCGTCTCCCGTTACCATTCAGGCACTCAGGCCGGCCGGTCAGAGTTACCTGATGCGGGTTGCATCGTTGGTGCAGATGGCACAGGCCGGAAAACCGAAACTGCAGCAGTTGGCTGATCGGGTCTCCGGTTGGTTCGTGCCGGCGGTTATTGTGCTAGCACTCCTGGTTTGTGCGGTGCGACTTCTCTCTTTTGGCGACAGTGCAGGTACGGCGGTTATGTCGGCTCTGTCACTCATATTGATTGCCTGTCCCTGTGCCATGGGGCTGGCGGTTCCGGCAGCGGTTCTGGCAGCATGCAGCCGTTCAGCCTCGCTCGGTATAATTTTACGGGGTGGTGATGTTATTGAGCGCCTGGCGCTGATCAACAGTGCGCTGTTCGACAAAACCGGTACTATTACCTGTGGCCTGCCTGGTGTAATTCAGCTCGATACCTATTCCGGTTACTCCGAAACGGTTGTTCTTCAGTCTGCTGCAACGCTTGAAGAACAGGCATCCCACCCGCTTGCCCGGGCCATTGTCCGGTATGCAGCTGAACAGGGGTATCAACCGGAACAGTGTCGTGAGTTTGGATCGGTTCCAGGGCGGGGTATTTCAGGTGTTGTGCCGAACGGAGAACTGGTGCTGTGCGGAAGCGAGCTGTTTCTACTGGAGCGGGGTGTGTCTCTGGATTTGGATCCGCAGTCTGACAGCTCGGCTACTGCCGTTTTAATCGCCATAAACGGTCGTCTGGCGGGGCGTGTGCAGTTGACCGATCAGTTGCGGGAAGGTGCCGCGTCAGTTGTTGCGGGGCTTGCTGCTGAACGGATGGGTGTTGCCATAATAAGTGGTGACCATCAGGCAACGGTAGACCGTATCGCCATGGAAATCGGGGTGTTGTCTGCTCACGGGGGGATGACTCCTGATCAGAAACTGGCATATGTTACCGAACTTCAGCGGCGGGGTCAGCAGGTATTGATGGTCGGTGACGGCGTCAATGATGCGCCGGCGTTGGCAGCAGCTACGGTCAGCTGCTCGCTCTCCGGATCAAGTGACATTGCTCTTGAAAACGCCGACGTGATCATTACCGGCGAAGATCTTTCCCGTATTGCCACGGCGTACCGCATCAGTCGGGCCGCCATGACAATTATTAAGCAGAATCTTGCCTGGGCATTCGTGTATAATGTTGTCGGCATACCGTTGGCGATGACCGGTCTCCTGACGCCGGTCTACGCAGCAATTGCCATGACTGCCAGTTCACTGCTGGTTTCACTTAATTCGCTCCGCCTGATGAGGTTCAAACACCATGGATGAAAGTCTGATCATTTTGATAGTACTGTCACTCAGTCTCGGGGCAGGGTGTTGGCTGGTTTTTATCTGGGCGGTTAAGAAGGGTGAGTTTGAGGATGTTGAACGACCGAAACACCGCATGCTGGATGATGATTGAGCTTGTAGGCAGGTAACTTATTCATTGACGGCCCAGCCGTTTACTCGTGTTATTGTCGAAGGGAATCAGTATGAATGTGCGTAAATTTTTAACAGGTATTTTTATTTTTATTTCAGGTGCTATCATTGGATTTGTTTTACACAAAGTGATACTCACGTCAGAAAATAAGAAGGATACTACCGGTTATGTCGAGCGACATGAAGGACAGTCGAAGTTTATTAACCCGCTTCTCGCATGTGATGTTGCGAATGACGTTCTCAGCGATCCTGAACTGGTTCCTTTTAAAGACCAGATTGAACAATTTTTGAATATCCGTATGGATAAACGCTGGGCAACAAAAGTAAGTGTTTATTATCGGGAACTCAATGACGGCAATTGGTTCAGTATCGGAGATTCAGAGAAGTTTATTCCGGCAAGTTTGCGGAAGGTGCCGCTTATGATCGCGCTCCTGAAACAGGCTGAACAAGAAAAGGGACTGCTTGACCGCATGGTGAAATATGATCTGGCAAACGATTATAATCTCAACCAGAATTTCAAACCCTCCAAAGTCCTGGTGTCAGGTAACAGCTATAGCATCAGGGATCTGATTTACCGGATGATTGTCTATTCAGACAACAACGCGTTTACATTTCTTACGAAAACAGTCGATCCCGTTCAGTTTGACAAGGTGTATTCTACGTTGAGACTGCAAAACCCGAGGACGCTCACAGACGATGCTTTTCTCTCTGTCCAGACGTACGAGTCTTTCTTTCGGATACTTTTCAATACCTCATATTTAAGTCGTGAATCATCAAACTGGGCGTTGGATATTCTGTCCAAGTCAGAGTTCAGAACCGGACTCGTAGCAGGTGTTCCACCGACGGTCGCGGTGTCGCACAAATTTGGTGAAAAATCTAATGCAAGTGATGGCACGGTGCAGTTACATGACTGCGGAATAATCTACTACCCTAAGCACCCCTACCTGCTCTGCGTCATGACACAAGGCCCTAACTTTGAATTGCTTGATGATGTTATCGCTGAGATATCGCGGATATCATATGCGGCAGT
>JAYTVV010000228.1:0-5902 GCA_043743795.1 Geobacteraceae bacterium | reverse complement strand
ACACCGGATTCTACCTACATGAAGGGACTGGACACCTTCAAGGCGGGTGATATGCCAGCCGCTCGCGAGATATTCACCAAATTCCTCGAGCAGTATCCGCAGCATGACCTGGCAGTTAATGCCCACTACTGGATCGGCGAGACCCACTACAGTGAGAAAAGTTATGAACCGGCCATCCTGGCATTTCAGGATGTCATCAAGAACTTTCCGACTAAGGACAAGGTTCCGGCCGCCATGCTCAAGCAGGGCATGGCCTTCAACGCCATCAACGACACCAAGAGCGCCAAATATGTGTTGAAGAAACTGGGAGAAGGCTTCCCCAAGAGCGATGAGGCGATAAAAGCGAAGGAACTGCTGAAGGAAATCAAATAAATCATGTCCCGTGTGAAATGATCAATAGATGGGCGGTCCGTGAGGCCGTCCATTCTCGTTACCTGTTCAATTAAAAGGCAGATCCGATGAATTTCACTCAAAGACTTAAACTTAACTCGTACGTGTCATTGGGTGTGATGGTAGTCATGATACCAGTACTGGTCTGGTCGCTTGCCAGGGCCACTGCCGTCAAACATGATGACGATCTGGCCGACGACATCATGCAAAAGGTCTCTGAACGCATCTCTTACCGGGACGAATACCTCATCTATCAGGAAGAAGCGTCCAAAACCAAGTGGCTGGCCGCAACCAAGAAGACCTCTCTACTATTGCAGCAGGCGGCCGTGCAATTCTCGGATGGCGCAGAACTTCTATTGCTGGGAGAAATGCGACAAAATTTTGACGATACCGTTATCATTTTCAGCCGGATCCTGGAACTGACCGAGAAGTCAAAAAGAGCCGAGGCAACAACCGATTTCCATAATTCAGCGTTAGAAAAACAGCTCTACAGCCAGCTTCTACAGAGGGCCGCCACCCTCCAGAATGCAACCATCCGCCTTCAGAGATTGACTGAAACCGGCCTTGCGCAGGCAAACGAACGTTCTATTCTCATTACCACCCTCTTTGTTTTTCTGGTCGCCATGACCACGATCATCAACGCCCTGTTCCTCAATCGTACCTTGCGCCAGCGGCTTACATCTCTCCACTCCGGCGCCAGGACTATCGCCAGTGGCAACCTGGGATTCAGGATCAATGACAGCGGTTCAGATGAGCTTGCAGATCTGGCTGGTACTATCAATAGCATGACGGAACGTGTGCAGTGTTATACAAGAGAATTGCAGCAGAGTCATGACCTGCTCGACGTTCTCTCCCGACAAGTACCGGGGGTGATCTACCAATATCAGCTATTTCCGGACGGGCGGTCCTGCTTCCCCTATGCCAGCGAAGCGATAACATGGATCTATGAAGTGTCGCCCGATGAGGTACGCACGGATGCCTCGGCCGTATTCGCCATCCTGCATCCGGATGATTACGAAGGCGTTTTCAACTCCATTCGAAAATCAGCTGAGACGCTACAGCCATGGGAATACGAATACCAGGTAGTACTCCCGCGACAGGGCACCCGCTGGCGTGGCGGCATTGCCCATCCCGAGAAACTTTCTGACGGCAGCATCCTCTGGAATGGCATCATCACCGACATCACTGACCGAAAGCGGTTGGAACGCGATATAAAAATGTTCAACGACTCTATTGATAAGGCCTTTGATGCGGTCCAATGGATTACGTCCGATGCGCGTATCCTGTATGCCAACGAAACCGCCTGCCACATGCTGGGCTATACCCGCAATGAATTGATTCAACTCTCGGTAGGTGATATCGACCCAGTCTTTCCGATGGACACGTTCAGTACTCACTGGGCAAAATCAAAAAACGAACATGGGGTCAAGTTCGAAACAGTCCATCGCACCAAAGACGGCCGCGAATTCCCCGTAGAGATAGCGGTCAGCTATCACCTGTATGGCGAACGGGAGATCAACTGCTGCATCATCAGGGACATCGGCGAGCGCAAGCAGGCAGAGCTGAAACTTGCCGAGGCCAGGGAGATGCTGGAAACCCAGGTGCTGGAGCGAACATTTTCCCTTTCACGGGCCATCGGGCTTCTCAGTCTGGAGATCGAGGAGCGGAAAAAGATGGAACAGGATCTCCTGAATTACCAACAGAAGCTGGAATCCATGGCACTGGATCTCACCATGGCTGAAGAGCGCGTGCGTGACCGCATTGCGGGAGAACTGCACGACCAGGTTGGACAACGCCTGATCCTTGGCAAGATGAAGCTGGGAGCCCTGGCCAATCAGGCGCCAACCGAAAGTTGTTTAAAAGATGTCGAGGAATTGGATCGGATCATTGACCTTTCCATCCAGGACATCAGATCGCTCACCTTTCAGCTGCGGCCACCGCTTCTGGCCAGCGCCGGCCTTGAAGCGGCCCTGCATTGGCTGGGTGAAGAGTTCCGAGAGAACCACGGCCTGCAGATATCTTATTACAACGACGATCAACCCAAACCGATGCGATACGAGTTCCGCTCCACGGTGTTTCAGGCCGCCCGGGAAATGATGTTGAATACGGTCAAGCACGCCGGCGCCACCCACATCGGAATCAGAATAGTTCGCGATGCCAGCATGCTGATTGTAACTATTTCCGATAACGGCTGCGGCTTCAATAGTGTACAAATGATCAATAAAAAGACAAAATTAGGGGGATTTGGCCTGATCAACGTGCAGCGCCGGATCGAGCACCTGGGTGGAAGCATTATTATCGCATCGAATCCCGACAGCGGGACATGCACTACCATCACGGCGCCGCTCGATATCGATATTTTTAACGAGGATCAGCGGGGGGCACCATGAGTCTGAAGATACTGGTTGTGGACGACCACACCATCGTGCGTGAGGGACTGCGGGCATTGATTGACAATGAAGCGGATATGCAGGTAACGGGTCAGGCCGGGACCGGTGCGGAAGCGGTGCTGCTGGCCAGCGACAACAGCCACGACGTAATTGTCATGGATATCTCCATGCCTGTTATGAACGGCATCGAAGCAACACGCCAGATCCTGCAGCAATGCCCGAATGCGCGGATTTTAGCCCTCTCCATGGAGGCCGACCGGCGTTTTGTGGTAGAGATTTTGAAATCCGGGGCCAGTGGATATCTGCTCAAGGACGTGGCCTTTGCGGAACTGGCCATTGCCATACGTACCGTTGCTGCCGGAGATTTGTATCTTGCACCCAGGGTGACGGAGGTCATCGTCAGGGAATATCTTCAGCGTATTCCAGTGGGGGATAGCCTGACCTGTGAAAATCTGACTGCGCGTGAACGTGACATCCTACAGATGATCGCCGACGGTAAAAACGCCAAGGAGATCGCCTACGCCGGTAATGTCAGCATCAAGACCATCGAAAATCAGCGCAACAGCATCATGAAAAAACTGAACCTCTTTAGCATTGCGGAACTGACCAAGTACGCCATCCGTGAAGGTCTGACCTGTCCCGACTAGCCGGACCGACATCACCTCCCACCCGGCAAAGCTTTGGGAGTTTACTCCCCGCCACCTGCTAATCCCCCTATTTCGACTTCAATCTATCCAACGTATACTTGGCTCCATCGTAATAGTGGTTCCTGTCATCGCTTCACCCCAAGAAGGGAACAAGTCATGTACCCCCATGAAATTCAACATGATCCCCTGAATCGCCCGATCACGGATAATTCTTCACCTGAACGTGCCAGTGAATTCTGCGATTGCCAAACAGCCCCCCTACTGGAAAACTATTCGAAGTGTCTGATGAACTCCCCGCAATGCAGATTTGCCCTTTCGTTCGGCTATAGCTATTTCTGCCGAAACCCCCAGCACCGCGACTTTATCAGGTAAAACCCACTAATACCCTGAAAACGCGCGTTCTAAGAGTATTACTCAAAATCCAGCCAGCCTTCTCATCCGCAAGAGATTCCGCACCCCCTCCTTCGAATTGACCTATATATTTTAATTTGAAAACATATACAAATGTCACCTTATTATTAAAAATTCATTTTAACAGTGAGGTGCAGTATGGGTTCTTGGGCGGATCTGAAAGTCAGGACAAAGATCATGGCGTTGGTCGTAGCCGGATGCTTGGGGTTGATCTGCGTCGGGAGCCTGGGTATCCTGAACATGTCACGCATGAACCACGATGAGGCCACCCTTACCGATGGTTTACGGCAAACGGCACTACTGCAGGACCTCAAGAATCATTTCATCACCATGCGGCTGGATCTGGTATATATGCTGCTTCTTAAAGACCCGGCCAAAATTGAAGAAAAGGGGAAGGACTTCCTCACCCAGGTTGAGAATATCAGGACCAAACTGGCACTCTATGAAAAAAGCGACATCAACCCCGAGGAAAAGCAGCAGATCAAGACATTCCAGCAAGGCTTTGAAGGATATGTCAGCGAAGGGACAAAACTGGAAGATATGACCAAGGCTGCCCACCGCTCCGGCGATGACGCCGCCATTGAAAATGCCACAAAATTTGCCACCAGCACAGTAGCACCGCTCTACGCCAAACCGGCAGAGACAATCGCCACCATGGTAACAGCAAATATCAAGGGCGGGGAGGAAACCGCCCAGACCAGCACGGCCAATTATCATCGTTCGGGCATCATCCTGGCGGCAATTATCTGTTTTGTTTCGGCTGTTTCTCTGCTACTGGGATACCTGATCGCCAATTCGGTATCAAAACCGCTTCAGTTGGTTTTGACGACCCTCAGGGCCGTTGCCGATGGAAATCTCAGCGCCCGCTCTTCGATCAGCAGCCATGACGAAATGGGGCTTTTGGCCCGCACGGTTAATGAAACTGCAGAAAAACTGGGTAACATCATTACGGCCGTTTCCCAGAATAGTGAACAGGTGGCTTCGGCAGCCACACAACTGCACGCCACGGCCTCAGAAATGGCAACCGGAGCGGAACAGATGGCCGCCCAGGCCGGCACCGTGGCAACGGCAAGTGAAGAGATGTCGGCCACGAGTGGCGACATTGCCCAAAGCTGCCACAATGCCGCCAGCGGCGCACTCAAATCCAGCCAAACCGCCCAGAGCGGTGCAGAAGTCGTTGAAAAGACCATTCAGGCCATGAAGCGCATCTCCAACCGGGTAACCGAAACTGCCAAGACGGTCGAAGCACTGGGGGCCCGTAGCGACCAGATCGGAGCCATTATCGGCACAATTGAAGACATCGCCGACCAGACCAACCTGCTGGCACTGAACGCCGCCATTGAAGCGGCCCGGGCCGGAGAGCAGGGACGCGGGTTTGCGGTGGTGGCCGACGAAGTGCGCGCCTTGGCAGAACGGACCACCAGGGCAACGCGCGAGATCGGCGAGATGATCAAAGCCATTCAGCACGAAACGAAAAGCGCCGTAGCAGCCATGGAGGAAGGCGTCAAGGAGGTTGTGAACGGAACCGCCGAGACCCAACGATCCGGCGCAGCGCTGCAGGCGATTCTGGAAGAAATCAACGTAGTCAATATGCAGGTAAGCCAGATAGCAACGGCTGCCGAGGAACAGACGGCCACTACGGCGGAGATCAGTTGCAATATTCTGCAGATCAATGATGTCGTACAGCAGACTGCCAACGGGGCTCATGAATCTGCGACCGCCGCCAATCAGCTCTCTCGTCTGTCTGAAGAACTGCAGCGACTTGTGCAACAGTTCAGCTTTGCGTAACGCCGTCTGATTCTGACACGAAAAAGGCGACCCCGAATGCGGGTCGCCTTTTTCAATCAATAACAATGCCTATCTAACCGAAACCTACAGGACACCCTTGGTCGACATGACGCCTTCCACCCGTGGATCCAGCTGGGTAGCCACGTCCATCGCCCGGGCAACCGCCTTGAAACAGGCTTCGATAATGTGATGCACATTTTCGCCATACATCACATTGATATGCAGGTTGAGACCGCAGTGATTGACAAAAGCCTGAAAGAATTCCCGCGCCAGCTC
>JAYTVV010000227.1:0-5373 GCA_043743795.1 Geobacteraceae bacterium | reverse complement strand
TGGAGTTTTGTCCAGAGTACACGGTTTTCCGAATCACACCAGTCACAGCACCAGCGGTAGTAATCCTCGTTTTTTTTCAATCTCATCATGTGGCACCTCCTTTTTATCCGAGTATATACCGCCAGTATTACATTCATGTGGAGGTATCATAAAATCTTTGTAAATTTTGCTAGTTAAAGAAGATTGAATTCAAAAATTTCTACACAATCTTTATCTACCTGCAACATTTTTGTAACAATCGTGTGTTACAAGAGACAAATCCATGATTGGATATGATTGGATATGATTGAAAAATTGTGATTAAAAGCAGGAGCACAACATGAAAAAAGTGTTGATTATCGAGGACGAAAAAGACCTGGCGGAACTGTTGGCATTCAACCTTGAAAAGGAAGGCTATACCGCAACCTGCTCCCATGACGGCAAAGAGGGTTTGGAATTGGCCGGCACAGTCAGACCGGACCTCATCCTGCTTGACCTGATGCTGCCAGGGTTGCTGGGAACGGAGATCTGCAAGGCACTACGCAAGGATCAGCGCACGTCTAACATCCCGATAATCATGATAACTGCAAAAGGTGACGAGATAGATCGTGTCGTCGGCTTCGAGGTCGGAGCAGATGACTACATTGTCAAACCGTTTTCCATGAGGGAAGTGGCTTTGCGGATCAAAGCGGTCATGAGACGCTTTGATCAGGAGACACAATTACTCACTGCGGAGATTCTCACTCTGGATGAGATTATCATCGACAAACAGCGCCATACGGTTAAAAGCGCCGGGGCCGATACAGATCTGACCAGTACCGAGTTTAAGCTGTTGCTCCACCTGGCAGAAAACAAGGGATATGTTCAGAGCCGTGAGCAGCTGCTGCAAAGAGTCTGGGGTTACAGTAATTCAGGTGACACGAGAACTGTAGATACCCACGTTACGCGCTTACGTGGAAAATTGGGAACTCCCGGAGATATCATCAAGACAGTCCGCGGTTTCGGCTACAAGATCGAGGAGTAAAAGATGGTATTTCGAACGAAGCTGGCGCTGTCCTATGTGTTCCTGATTGCACTGATCACAGGCAGTTATTATCTGTTCTTCAGCCATACCCTGCAGGATAGAATGCTGGGTGAGAGTAAAATGAACCTGGCCAACCAGACACAGCTGGCCAGACTGCTGGTCACGAGTGATCAACAACTTACTTCTCCCCAGAAACTTTCAGAGGCAATCGGCTCAATTATAAAGGCCAGGGTCACTCTGATTGCCCCTGATGGCACTGTCATCGGAGACTCCGACTTGGGGCAGTCACATCTGGCCCAAGTAGAGAACCATATCCAGCGCCCTGAAGTTCAGGAAGCCCTCAAAAACGGCACCGGAAGCTCTCTGCGCTATTCAGACACGTTACAGACAACCATGCTTTACTCAGCAGCGACATACGGGATTGGAGCCACGCACGGCATCATCAGACTGGCACTTCCTCTGGAATACATCACGTCTGCCCGAAGCACCCTACATGGTGTGGTGGGGGGGGCAGCAGGTATCACCATACTGTTTGCCCTGCTGTTCGCCTATGCACTTTCAAATCTGACGGCCAAACCATTAAAAGATATGGCTGACGCGGCTGCACGTATCGGCCACGGGGCAAACAGGGCCAGGATTCCGGTAAATTCCAGAGATGAGATCGGTATGCTTGGAGGAGTCCTGAATGACATGTCGGACCGGATTGAGGATCAGGTGCAGCGCCTATCCACAGAGAAACAACGTCTGGACACCATTTTGAACAGTATGGGCGAAGGAATCATGGTGACAGCTCCCGATGGAACCATCACCCTGGTAAACCCATCTTTCCGTACCCTTTTCTCAATCCACGGGAACGTGGAAGGGAAAAAACTGGTTGAATTTTCCCGCCATCCCGACTTACAGGGAGCCCTGGATGATCTTGCCAAGCTCGATGTAAATGAACTGGTGAGGGAGATCTCCATCCCGCCAAACGGAACAACGCTCTTTACCCACTGGGTTCCACTGAACGTGGATGGCGTCAGACAGGGTGTGGTGGCCGTTTTCCATGACATCAGCGACCTGAAGAAGGCGGAAAACATGCGCCGGGACTTTGTCGCCAATGTCTCACATGAACTGCGGACACCCGTGACTATTATCAAAGGCTATGCCGAAACCCTGCTGGACGGTGTAATGAAATCGGACCCGAACCGTGCCCTCCGCTTTGTGGAAATCATTTCCAGCCATTCCGAACGCCTTACAAATTTGATAAACGACATCCTCACGCTCTCCAGTCTTGAGTCAAAAGAGACAATTCTTGAACTCAATCACCTTGATATATCAGGAACCATGGCAAAGGCCTGCATGCTGTTGCAGGAACGTGCCGCACAGAAGAATATCACCATAATCAACGAATCCTTGAATTGTGATCTGCCACGGGTCATGGCCGATCAGGGGCGACTGGAACAGGTAATGGTCAACCTGCTGGAAAACGCCATAAAATATACTCCAGATAATGGAACGATCCGTTTGTTTACGGAAGAAGATAACGAATTTGTAAAGGTTTCAGTATCGGATACCGGCATCGGCATTCCTTACAAAGACGTACCGAGAATTTTCGAGCGGTTTTACCGGGTCGACGAGGCCAGAACCCGCGAGCAGGGTGGAACGGGACTCGGTCTGGCGATTGTAAAACACATCGTGCAGCTGCATGGCGGTGATGTCTTCGTCACAAGTGAACCCGGTCAGGGTTCAGTATTTTCTTTTACAACAAAGAAAGCGTGATAACCGAAGTAACATTTAACCGAATTATTTCAATTCTGTAACATCAATGTAACGGTAGTCTGATAATGTTTCATTAAATTCTGTAGCAAAATAAAAGGAGGAACAATTCCATGTTCAAGAAGTCAATCCTGACCGTCGCCCTGCTGTTGGTCACCGTTGTAGCTGCCCACGCCGAGAAAACGACCGTAGACGGCAAGATCAAGAAGTACACCCCTGCCGCCGGTGTCGCCGGCAATCTCGGCAGCATCGGATCAGACAGCCTCAACAACCTGATGACCTACTGGGCTGAAGGTTTCAAAAAGAAGTACCCCAACGTCAACATCCAGATCGAAGGCAAGGGTTCCAGCACCGCACCTCCGGCCCTGATCGCCGGTACCGCCCAGCTCGGCCCCATGTCCCGCGAGATGAAGGGCTCCGAGATCGAAGAGTTCGAAAAGAAGCATGGCTTCAAACCGACTAAGATCGGTGTCGCACTCGACTCCCTGGCGGTCTTCGTCAACAAGGACAACCCGATCAAAAGCCTGTCGCTCGACAAGGTTGATGCCATCTTCTCCAAGACCCACAAACGTGGTGGCGCTGATGTCACCACCTGGGGACAGCTGGGCGTAACCGGCAAACTGGCTGCCATGCCGATCAGCATCTACGGCCGTAACTCCGCCTCCGGCACCTACGGCTACTTTAAAGAGCATGCCCTGAGTAAGGGCGACTTCAAAAACACCGTAAAAGAGCAGCCCGGCTCTGCATCGGTTGTTGAAGGTGTCGCCAAGGACATCGGCGCCATCGGCTACTCCGGTATCGGCTACGCCACCTCCGGCGTCCGTGCGGTACCCCTTTCAGACAAAGAAGGCGGCAAGGTTGCCGAAGCCACCAACGCCAACGTGCTGAACGGCTCCTACCCCATGAGCCGTATGCTCTATATCTACGTAGCCAAGAAACCGGGTCAGCCGCTGCCCAAGGTCGTAGAAGAGTTCCTGCGTTATGCCCTCTCCAAGGAAGGGCAGGAGATCGTCATCAAGGACGGTTACGATCCATTGACCGCCAAATTGGTTGATGATCAGTTGAAAGCACTGAAATAGTCTTTAAACGTTGGTAATACAGGCACTCACCCCTCCCTCCGGGGAGGGGATTTTTTTATGCAGGCCCAAGGATTTATGGCAAAGAACTATACCGATACATCACGACGCAACGACCGAATAGCCGAACTGGTTATCCGCGTTGGCGGGATTGCCGTCATTGTATCCGTCGTCTGGATTCTGGTGATGATCTCGAAGGTCGCCTTGCCGCTCTTCTTCCCCCCGACAGCCCATGTTGCCGGAACCGTACCGCTGCCCGCCGCCATAGCCGGTATCAAAAGTATTGCCGTCGGTTCGGATGATAGTCAGCAGGGAGCCTTCGTACTTGATGACACCGGAACGTTTCATTTCCTGAAGAGTACCGATGGCACCCTGTCCGCCAGCATCAAAGCCCCGGTCATCCCCACGGGAGCCACCCGGGTCGTCTCCGCCGAATCAACCGGCAAATCCGTCTACACCCTCCTGTGGGACAATGGAGCCGTAACAGCAGTTACCGTTGCACTCACCGCAGCCAGGGATTCCAGCGGCACTGTTACCCTCACCCACGACGTCGCCGCACAGGATGAGCTGGCCTTTGCAGCTTCCGCCGGTATTGTAAATTCATTCGTCCGGATCATCGAAGGCAAGGGTGCAGTACGGATCGACCGTCTGAACGGTGACCACCTGCGGGTAACCCATCAGCTGGTTGAGAAAGACCTGCTGGGCAATGAGAAACGGAGCAACTCAAGCTCTGATATTAACGACCAGCTCCCGGGAAAACTGTCAGCAGTCGCCGTCGATGCCAAGAGCCACTACCTGTACGCGGGCACGGACAGCGGCTGGCTGTTGCGCTGGGATATCTCCGAGCCGGGACAACCCCGTCTTGTTGACAGTGTACCGGTTTCCGATGCACGGCAGGCCATAACCTCAATCGCCCTTGTACTGGGTGACGTATCCGTTGCCGTCGGTGATGCAAAGGGCACCCTGACCACCTGGTTTCCCGTCAAGGTTTCAGGCAGCGGCGAAGATCGCCGCCTGACCCGCATCCATACCCTGCGCCCCAACAATGGTGCGGTAGCAGCCATCATCCCGTCACCCCGTGATAAAACAGTCTTTTCCGTGCAAGCCGCTGAAATCCATGTGGATCACATGACCTCCGAGCGCAACCTGCTGAGCATCAAAACGGCCGCCCCCGTACTCAGCGCCGCCCTGTCGCCCAAAGGGAACACCCTCGCAGCGCTGGACACCAACCGCACCCTGACGCTCTGGAAACTGGCCATCCCGCACCCCGAGATCTCGTTTGGCACCCTGTTCGGCACGGTCTGGTACGAAGGGTATGACAAGCCGGAATTCGCCTGGCAATCCTCGGCCGCCAATGACGACTTCGAACCCAAGTTGAGTCTGGTACCCCTGGTTTTCGGCACCATCAAGGCCACCATGTTTGCCATGCTGTTCGCCGTTCCCATGGCCCTGCTGGCCGCGCTGTACACCAGCCAGTTCATGTCGCTCAAGCTGAAAGGGCGCATCAAGCCGCTGGTGGAAATCATGGCCGCCATC
>JAYTVV010000226.1:0-24014 GCA_043743795.1 Geobacteraceae bacterium | reverse complement strand
GCAGAACTTTCAGCGTAGCGGAAACGCCCCCATGCGACATAGCAACGGTATTTTGCACGGGTAACAGCGACATACAGCAACCGAACGTTCTCTGCCAGGCTTTCATCCATGGCAGCTCTGCGATGCTCTTCAAATTTGTCAGATCCAAAATCAGCCACCAGCTCGTACCCCTCATGGGCAACAACTGTATCGCTGCTATCAAAAACACCACCCCACAGGAACGGACAAAATACTATCGGGAACTCAAGCCCCTTGCTGACGTGAATAGTGAGAATCTTGACCGCCTTCTCATCAGACTCAAGTCGAATCTGATGTTCTTCTCCTTCCGGGGGTGTTGTCACCTGTTCACTAAACCAGGTACAGAGAGCGTCAACCCCCAGGTGTGATGCCAATGCCTCAGTGTGCAACAATTCTCCACACTGGAGAAGATTTGTAATACTTCGCTCTCCACCGGGCATCGACAGGAAACGGGCACGAACTCCTTCAATATCGAGGAACGTTCTAAACATCGCCATAAACCCGTATTTCTTCCACAAATCATGATACTCTCTGAACGAATCAAGGCGTTTTTCCCAATCTGCTTCTCCGTCAGCATCGAAAGTATGAGCTATTTCGTGAGCTTTTATCCCCATAATACTGGTTGCCAATGAAGCCCTGACTCGTGACTCATGTCCCGGTTCTGATAGTGCGTTAAGAACAGTACGGAGTTCAGATGCCTCCGGAGTCTGAAATACGCTCTGATCGCTCCTCACTACAGCCGGAATACCCCGCATTTGCAAAGAGTCATATATTAATTTGGCCTGTTTGTGGCCACGCACAATGACGGCAATATCTCCAGGCGCTACCGCCTTGGCGCTCGACGCGGTGCCTATAGTAGCCTTACCCTCAGACGCATCCTCAAGCAGACCGGCAATTTCTTCAGTCACAGCGCTTACAATAGTTGGCATAGATCGGTTATGAGGAATATATTTTTTCTCTTTCTCCTCGCGAGAAAAAAACCAGACCTGCAGTGGAGATGGATTCCGGTCACCGACATGCAACTCTTTTTGCTGTTCTGAAGCAGCTTCAGGGACTTTTACTTCCGGATAGGAGAGCCCGTCGATTACTAACGGATGATTCTTATTCAGACTGAAAAGATGATTGACCGCTTCAACCAACTTCCCAGATGATCGCCAGTTCAGCGCCATAGTATGACGTTGTTTCTCCGGCACTCCATCCCTGGCCTCAAGATACGCGTAAATATCTGCCCCACGAAAGCTGTAGATTGCCTGTTTTGGATCGCCAATAAGGAAGAGCGGTAGTGAACCTTCTTTGAACACATTGCTGAAAATTTTAAATTGAATCTGGTCCGTATCCTGAAATTCGTCGATCAATGCGGCACGGTACTTCCCTCGCATGCGTTCCGCCAGTACCGTCCCACTCGGACCGATAAGGGCCTGGTGGAGATCAGCCAGTAAATCGTCGAAAAAGCGCACATTCATGGCGGCCTTCCGCTCCGGAAGCCGTTTTTTAGCGAATGTGATCAAATCCCCATACACGGTGATTGCCATCTTATCGACAAGAGCCACCAGTTCATCCCAAAGCATGAAGAACGGATTATTCGGCGGGCCATATTTTTTAATAAAATTACCGTCTATATTCATGTAGCTGGCTGTCAGCTTCTTGCAGCCATCAAAAAACGCAAACGGAGTCCCCGTGCTGACAAATGTACTCATTCCTTCAATCAACTCCGGAATAACTTCCGTTAGGTGGTAGTTCTTCTGACTTCTGCTCAAACCGGGGTCATTGAGGAGTATCTGCTCGATTTCATCGCGCGTGGTGATCCATAAACCGCACAGACTGTCATACGTTTTTTTGCAGTCACTTCTGATCTTATCAATCTCACCAGGAGTACATTCCGGAACAATTTTAAGTACCGGATTGGTGAGCTTTCCCTTGAGAAATTTTGCAAAGGTTTCAGGAGACCATTTCTTTGCCTGAGCAAGCGGTAACAGTGGTGCATCAGCTGCAAAGAAATTGAATCGCCAGAAGTCATCAACAATCTGATTGATCAACTCTTTCTGGTTTGTAACAAGTTCTGTATCAAACAGTGAGCCGCTTTCGAACGCATTTTCCTGAAGCGCCCGACTGCAAAAGCCATGAATTGTGGAAATAGCCGCACAATCAAATGACTGCAGCGCCAGATCGAGACGAGCAAGAGCTGCTTCTCTTCCCGGCCACCCGGGATGCTCAGAGGACATCAGTTCCAGAAGAAACGGGTCAGACGTAACAGAACCGCTGGCAGCATCGCGAGCTTCACGCAGACGCTTCCTGATACGGTCGCGCAACTCCTTGGTGGCTGCCTCGGTAAACGTTACGACAAGTATGTTTTCCGGTTTATATTGTTCATTCTCAACGACAAGGCGCACATAGAGAGAGGCAATGGCGTATGTCTTTCCTGTGCCGGCGCTAGCCTCGATCAGGTTGCAACCTGACGGGTCTATTTTGAGGCTGTCAAAAGCTGGAGTGCCACTTGAGGAATCTATCTGGAGCTTGTCCAAAGCTGTCATTGTTCCCCCTTCACGTTCTCAAGATACGCTTTAAAAACATCTGACGCGACCTCCTCAAATTCACCGTCCAGTGGAGATTCATCTCCAAAACAGAGCTTGTAGGCAGGATTGTCACTCTCCGGATATCTCTCGTTATTCCACTGAGCTTCTGCAGATGAAATTTTCCCTTTTTCCATAAATGTTAGTGAAGAGCGCGGAAAAAAGTGCAGCGGCTTAGTCAATCCTTGCCAGTATCGATGCAACATCATTTCAAGAAGCGCGGCGCTGTCTGCAACCGGCTGTAATGTGACACTCCCGTTCAGCATGATCAGCGTACTTGTTTTCGGGTATGCTTCTGCATCAGAAAAATTGAGAATGAGATGCTCAATCCACAATTTTACCTGATCTTTAGCTGATAGTTTTGAGCTGCGATATCGTATCAGCTGCTCAGGTAAAATAGTACTTATACGGCCATATAACCTGAATTCACCAATAGTTATATCCACATCCAAAGGTGGCAGAAACGGCTGCCCATTAATTGTTAACTGAACCTGCTCAGCAAACTCAGTTGCCTCAGTTGCCAACGCCTCAAAGATGGCGTTCCCCTGCCCCGCCGGTGGCAGGCCACCTCGTCCTCGCACGATTGGGAGCAGTTCACCTGCGTCATTACCAGCTATTACATGAACAAGTAATTCCTTTTTGATACTGTATTTTTTAAGACTATCGAGCTCAAAAACTTCGCGGTCTTCTAGTGGTGATACCGTTTCTTCCGGTTTAATGCCGAGCCGATGACGTAAAATATAGGCGGCAGGATTCTCATAAAACTTGAGTAAATCAGCGATTCTAACCTCATGAAAGAGTTCAGCAGGTGGAGAGAGAGGATCATTGAAAAATTGAGGACGTCGGCTGCCGGCACTTACAAACCCACGGGCGGCACTCAGATTTTCAGTAGAGTAGCTGAAGAGTTCTTTATCCTGGCCATTGAAATATGCCGAACTGAAGGGCTGGAGACGATGCAGGATCACGATACTTTGATGAAAGTCACTTTTGTCATCCAAAAAGTCATCACCCAAGGGACCGCGAATATAGCCGCGATCCAGAAAATCAAGTAACTCACTGACAAGGACTGATGGTGGTATGACGCTGTTGTCCCGGATACTAAGGCCGGTGTAGCTGATATACAGACGCTCTCGTGCCGAGAGCAGCGATTCAAGAAAGAGATAACGGTCTTCATCACGCAGTGATCGGTCGCCAGGTCTTGGATTCGCCGGAATTATGTCAAAACCCGGAGAGCGACTCTGGCGGGGAAACGAGCCATCATTCATACCAAGAAGCGCCACCACTTTAACCGGTACGCTTCTCATCGGAAGCATGGCGCAGAACGTAACCTTGCCGGAGAGAAAACCGACCCCGGCCCCTTCATTGTCCAATCGTTTCCGGAACCATGAACGTATGACATCCAGACCCACTTCATCCTTATAACCGGAATGTTTATCTATTTTTTCAAGCGAATCGATGACTTTGCCAATTGAATTATATTCCCTGGCAACATCTTTAGAGGTTTTAAAGAAGTCTTTTTGAATAGTACGGAGTGTTTCTCTCCACTGTATCAACGTTCGCGGCCTGCCCAGATCTGAAGCAACAGCATGAAGCGATCTGACAAATGTGACGAAACGACCAAGAACAGCTGCTGCCTCTCCCTCCATATTGTCAAACGGCACTATTTCACCGTATAGGATATCGTCATTTGATGACATCGCATAACCAAAGACAAGCCTGTCGAGTCCAGCCATCCAGCTCCCCTCCGAATATGCCGGCAATCCTAAGGCTGTGCGGTCATGAGAACTCATACCCCAGGTAATATGAGTCTTTTCGATCCATTTTTTTATGAGATCAATATCACCCTGAGAAATATCGAATCGACTGCACACAGGGTCAGACGCCAAAATATCAACGACCTCCGGAGCGGTAAAGCGACCGCCGGGAAGAGCCAGGATTGCCATCAACGCTTCCCCTACCCTGCCTTCACTGCGCATTGACCTGTCGGCAATTGTGAAGGGGATACGGCGCTTTGGGTCTTGATGCCCGGAAAAGACTGCCGATATATACGATGAATAGGTTTCGATGTCAGGCGTCATGACAATAACGTCACGCGGAGCAAGTCCGTCTATAGTGGCAAACATATTAAGCAGTTGATCGTGGAGCACCTCCACTTCCCTCATGGGACTATGACACGAATGGATAGCGATAGATCTGTCATCAGGAGAAATTGCGATTTTATTGTCCGGATCCGCATTGTTCAGATTGAGGATGCCGTTCTGAAGAGACGACAAGAGAGTAACAGCGTCGGATTCAAGGTATTCATCCTGCTCGGTGCTAAACTGAGCGCCGCTTTCGAGAATCAGATTGCTGAAGTTTCTTCCCAGGCCGCCAAGAGAGGCCAGCAGAGCATTACCTTCCTCCGCAACCGCATTAACCTCCGTACTCAGTTTTGCCTGTGTTTTTTGGGATAAAATATCTCCCCAGTACTCTTTGCACGGACTTAAAACGAATATATGTACATCGATATAAGAAGCTATGGCAGCCAATATCTCCATATGAAATGCCGGCAAATACGACAGGCCAAAGAGAAGAACCCGGGGCGGTAATAATGATACGTCAATTTCACCATTATTGAGCCTGGTGAGAAACTCCGTCTTCAATTTAGCCCGGTCAAATTCCTTCTTGTTTGCTGCAAGTGCCCTCCAGAGGACAGCCTGCCAGTCGGATTCAGTACCCGACTCCCACTGTTCCAACACATCACCTCGATACAAGGTGTATTGGTCGAAGGTATCCGCAATCTTCTCTGCCAGCTGATACAGTTTTAAACCGCAACTATGCCCGGTGAGGTAATTTTGCAATTCTTTGAATTCGGGTTTATCCAGCAATCGCTCTAAATGATTAATGACTCGCCAGTTTAATATTTCAATTTCAAACAGTTCCGACTGACCGATCTTCGGCATCGTTACCGTGAAGAGATCTTTTACAAATTTATTGGGGAACTTAAAGTCACTATTTCCCCATATACCGAATTTTTTAGCCAACTCCATGGAAATCCAGCGTGACATACCCTGGCTTTGCACAACAATTGCTTCCTGTGATAAGACAGGTCCTAGTGGCTCATTAAGAACCTCAGCCAAATGATCAAGAAGTATTTCCATTCTATTTGAAGTGTGAATTACAATGGGCATGCCCATGACCTCCGGGGTTTAGAAGCTGTACAATCAAATTCACTACAGGAAAATCAGGTAGCGTGAAATGTAGTAATTGCCAAGCACTAACCAACTCCTCTGGTTGTGAGATACGTCAATAATACAACAGTAAGCCAGAATAAGTCATAGCTGAAAATCAGCACTAATTCGATTTATTAATAAAACCAGGCAAAAAAATATCCCCATTACTGACTTTTAGGGACAGTTTTGGGGATAGTCGTGGCTCAATCCAAACAAATTACGGAATTGATTATGTTTTTTGGAGCGGGAAACGAGATTCAAAAATTCAAAGTTATTACCGTATGTTACGATAAAACAAACACATTAAGTTGTTAGCAAGCGATCCGTCGGTAGTTACACAGGGGCAGTTCCGAGGGTCCCGCTCACCGATACTGTCGAGCTTCAGGCCGATCCAGTTATGCACCTGCGTGACCTCGAAACCGGCCAACCGCTCATCGCCCACTTGCATAAGGGGACGCACGATAAAAAGCGGTTCGATTACCATCAGGAGTAGCGCCTCGGCCCGTGTGAACGCAGTCGGCACAACATCTCCCGACTTCACCCTTGGGTGGGCCGGATTGAACCATTCCGCCACCGGGCGCTCGCCGAAAAAGAGCTCAAGTTTTTCCTCACTCCACGGCTCGCTGAGCAAGTCGTGCACCTCTAACTCATGCCCTGATGCGAGCAGGATTTCCTTTTGCCGGGCATTGCCCTGACACCCCGGTTTTTCCCAGAATAATATCGCAGCCACATATCCTCCCTAATAGCGTTCATGCGCCGGAGCAAAAAAGCCCGGCACACCTGTAAAGGCATGCCGGGCTTCATTGCCTGGTCGCTACTGTTGTACTTGACCAGTATCATGGTGAACCGGTTTATGACAAGATGTAATCTGCTCTCTTCCAGAAGAATGTCTGATGTCCGTAAACAACTCCCGATCTACAACTCTTTTACGCTTCCTGTGTCCTCTCGTTTCATATTTCAAAACAAAGTATGTATGTTATGTCGCGGAAGGTTTAACGGGCATGGTGTCGTCCGACAATTCGGATCTGACTCGCACCCGTTCACGGTCGATCTGTTCATCTGTAGCACCAAGTTTACGCAGCATGTGCTCAGTCATGTTGAGCGCAACTTCACCCTCACCGGAGAAGACTGCGTCTGCTCCAGCACGACGTAGGTTCGGGATGTCCCGAAGATAAGCCGCACGGGCAATGATGCGAAGCTTGGGATTGAGTCCCCGTGACACCCGGATCACTTCCTCACTCCCCTGCATCCCTGCGGAGGTAAGAATAAGAGCAACAGCAGTTTCCACCCCGACCGCCTTCAGCGTTTCCTGGAGCGTGGCATCCCCGTAGATGGCTGCAATCCCCTCGGCATGGAGGTGGCGGACGGTATGGAGATTCATCTCCACGACGACCGGGTCGATTTCGTTCTCGCCGAGCAGGCGTGCCAGCGTCTTGCCGGTTGGTCCATACCCCACCACGATCGCCCGGTCTCGGGAAACTGGCATGTTGGTTGAAATCACTTCAGACCCTCCGAGCGTACGCGTTTTAGAACGAGTTTCAAGCATCTGCCACAGACGGGTATGCTTGGCCCGCTTTTCCAATGGTCCGATGAGGCGGTAGAGGAGCGGATTGAGGCTTATGGAGATGATCGATGCGGCAACGAGCGAATTGGTCTCGCTTTCTCCCAGAACCCCCAGATCCCTTCCTACGGTGGCAAGAATGAATGAAAACTCTCCTATCTGAGCCAGGGCCACAGCAACGGAAAGTGCAACTCGGGGGGCATAGCCGAGAACAAGGACGATTACCAACGCCGCCAACGGTTTCCCCAGCAAGATGATGACGAGGGTGATGATCACGAGACCCGGCGCCTCCATCAGGTGAGCAGGATTGAAGAGCATACCCACTGAGACAAAGAACAGGACCGCGAAGGCGTCCCGCATTGGCAGCGCCTCGGAGGCTGCCCGAAAACTGAAATCAGACTGCCTTACAACCATGCCGGCCAGAAATGCGCCCAGCGCCATGGAAACATCGAACACCTTGGCGGAACCGACAGCAATCCCCAGTGCGAGCACCAGGACCGCCAGAGTGAAGAGCTCCCGCGATCGGGTGGCGGCAACGTGCTCCAGGAGCCATGGAATGAGACGACCACCGACAAAAAAGGTCAGTACGACCAGGATGGCGATCTTTACCGTAGCCAGTCCTATAGCCAAGTACAGGCTGCCCGATCCAACCGAGCCTACGCCGAACAATACGGGGAGAATCACCAGCAGAAAGACGGTAAAAATGTCTTCGACCACCAGCCACCCCACGGCAATGTGTCCGGTGGGTGTGTGAAGTTCATTGTTGTCAACCAGCACACGCAGCAGCACTACTGTACTGGCCACCGACACGGCAAAACCGAAGACAATCCCCTCCGACCAGCTCCACCCCAGCCATCGTGCCACCAGGCAACTCAGAAGAGTGGCCACGGCACTCTGGCACACGGCTCCCGGTATGGCCACGCGCCGCACCTCTAGCAGTTCCTTGACATGGAACTGAAGTCCGACGCCGAACATGAGAAGGATAATGCCGATTTCGGCAAACTGTTCAGCCGAAACGCGATCAGCAACAAAACCGGGAGTGTGCGTTCCGACAGCAATGCCGGCCAACAGGTAACCGACAATCGACGACATGCCCAAGCGGTGAGTTAGGTAGCCAAATATAAGCGCTGCCGTGAAAGCACCTGTTATTGTCATAATTAGGTCAAGCTCGTGCATATAATCTCCAATTATCTACTTTGCAATCACTAACAAGACACCAGCGTCATTCTAAAGCAACTATAATCTTCCGGAAAGATCAAAAACAATAACATATGCAGAAAAACCGGCTCACAAAAGTACACTTGAACCAATCTGCGTATCGAAACGGATCTGTTGACTGGTCAGGATCGACCAGCGGACTCAATTGACCCGAATCGCCTGGTTAGACTCATGGGGCATGGCACAAAGAAAATGATTTATGAGGTATATGGCGATTACATCGATGGACGGGAAGAAGATTTCTGGCTGATTTTGGAATACTACGGCAAAGGCTTCGCACAACCGAAGATGAAACAATCAGCTATAACGATGGAATATCAAAATGGCTTCAACTTTCCACCTACAATTCCGTTACAACCGTACAATTATCCTCAGCAAAATGTAGCCCCAAACTTAAATTAAAATTTTATTAGTGAAGGCCGAGGCAAAAAGTACAGGGAATCCGGAAGGATTCCCTGTACTTACAATGGAGCGGGAAACGAGATTCTAAAATTTAAAACAATTTTAATGATATTTATATTAGCAATATAAACTAGACAGTTAGCTGGCATTCCGTCGGTAGTTAGTCCAATTCAGTACAGTCTGTTTCAATCAGTTTCAATCAGGAAAGGGACAATATGGGGGCAGCACAATTCAATTCAACGGTGTTTAACCTCCCCGTCTACTGTTGATCCTCGCCCTAAAGTTTTAAAGCCATCTGACTACTTTTGCTTTCACGTCAATTGTATGAGGAAAATCACTCAGGAAACTCATTCCGAGCAGGCCCGTCTCTTCAGTTCCATTTCTAGGCATAACGGCTATTTTCGACATCACCTTGGTTTTGACTCCGACCGTGACACGGTCACAGTCAAAATACGCAGTTTGCACATGCCTGCCATCGGCAAGAGTAGCCATACCTTGAGATGTTGTCCGAACTCCGAGACGTTGAGCAATAGCCGGCGAAACAGTTATTCCAGTTGCCCCAGTGTCCAGTAACAACCTAGCTGTAACGGTTCGACCTTGATACGATATGGATACCGGAACATAAATCTGATTGTTTACCACTTCAACAGGTGTTCTTTGCTGTCCGTAGCTCCCACCAGAAACCTTCATGTTCTGCCTGTAATGACTCGGCACGTTTTCAAGGCTGTCCACCATTACAGAAACCCCATTCACATCCTTATACTGAAAAATTGTGCCTTGCGGGTATTGTTCTATTGTCGGCTTTATCTCTTCCTTTTGTATCTCCTGAATTTTGATGGGTTGCACTGTTTGCGCATATTGCTTTTTCCATAGTTCTCTGACTTCTGCATACTGCTCTTTTGACATCGTTTCAGTAATGTTCGGCTGTTTCAGTTCTTCTACTGTTTTTCTGAATATTACTTTTGTAAGATCAACATTAAAGATGAATACAGCCAGAGCGCCGAAGATGACACTTAATCTCAGTAAGTTCCCTAAGCTGCTTTTGCTAAAGGTAAATTTCATTATTCTTCTTTCTGGAAAACCGTGTGAAGACACACCAGTCGGTTTTGGGCGGAGTTATGTATAAGCTTCCTCATCAATTGGTGTTCTTCCTGCTTCTCTTATTAACTTTAAGACTGACTCTCTGTCGTCATAGAAGTCTTCCAAAACCCGCTGAGTATAGTGGTGTGCCTGGTCTACATCTTCTTCTTTAACCTCTCGCCATTCGTCATGCAGAACATCATTTCCGAGGACTCTTACGTCTTCATGCGCCTTTCTTTTTCGCGCTTCCGTAATAACGCCATCTTGGGCAGCTGCATCAATCTGTTCTTTTAAATTTCTTAACTGCTTTATTTTGTATCCGTTATTTCTTAATACCTTGTCTAAGACGGAACGAAACATGGCAGCAGATGCCCTAAAACATTCATTTTCTTTGCAAATTTCTGCCTCACGAAACTCACTTACAATACCTTTGGGGGTATATTTTGGTAATTGCAATCTTGCTTTAGCTTCAGGGTAGAACCATATTAATTGCCATATATCAGCGGGATACTCTGAAAGGGTGTTCATCATTCTAATTGCTCCTAGTCCCCCTCGACCACATCCTGCACATCGGAACAATCTAAATTGAATATCGCAATCCTCATAGCTTCTGTTAGGTTTACGCGTAACTACCTTGGTAAAGCCTAGTGGCCTGCCTTCAGCAGAATATTCATAAGAGCTTTTACCCCCATCACATCCAGGACAGCGGGCAATTACATTCCCAAGCTTGTTGATTTCTGCCATATTTTCTCCTATTCACATAACGAGAGAGCGCACGGCGAAGCGGTTCCCGAGTGCAACGCTTTGTTGAGCATCCTCTTACTTCTAATTCACCGTGTGTCCGTCCCCTTTTTAAGCCAACTAGCAAATCCAAGAACTAAATCCTTGACTGGTATCATAAGCATTCTCCTTGTATTCAAATACAGCGCACATACAGTTTTGTATTAATAACTTCCGTTAGTACTTTTCTGCTAAGTACGGAGTTAGGGTACCTGAAATGTAACGAATATTAAGAACTGAATCGAAACAAAACATCCGGTACCCCGGAGTACCTTTTTTATCAAAACAGTACCAAACCACTACTGCATAGTAGCAGCTCTTACCTTCTCTGCAGCAACGGAGAGCGGGAAAAGCTCTAGGAATCGTACCCTCATATTCTTCGCAGCCTCAGGGAGGCTCATATCTTCAAAGACTCTGGTGCAGTTGTACATAGCCTTTTCCTTTAACTCATCAGATGTTCCGGGGTGATCAATAATCAGTTCAAGCGCCATACTGGCCCGCTGGTAGTCGTTTTCTTTCAACATGTATGGTATGAGGCGGTACTGAATATCTGGAGAAACAATATCCATATATTTTTTGTAGAACTCCCTGAAAACCTCAACAGCTTCTTTCGGGTTAGTAGTAACAAGTTTTGCCAACACCTTGCAGTATAGCTCCTTGGCCTCTGGATCCGATACCAGGAGTGATCTCGTTCTTGCTAGCTGTAGCATCACATTGACATCATCAGGACGTGCAGCCAACACCTTACGAAGTAATTCTTCGGCGGCATCAAGACCGATAAGCTGATCAAATCCCTCGCTGCTCAGGCGGCCATCCTTGACAGCGCTCATTCCTTTTTCTTCTGAATACTCTAAATCTGCATTCTTTTCTAACTTTCTGGTGGCGGCAATTAGCATGCCGGCGTACATACCGCCTACATGTGCCCAATGGGCAACCCCGCTAAAATCGCCGCTGATCTGTCCAAAACCTGCTTGGACATCATAGGCAAAGTAAAGGCCGATAAAGGCCATTGAGTTGATCCGTATTTTGAAACTGATGGGGAGGACACCGAAGAAAGGTATGGGAAACACCATTCGTTTGAAGTAGCAGCGGATCATAAACATTCCCATAATACCGGCGATAGCTCCGGAGGCGCCGAGAGCGTGTATTTCGCTGTCCATAAGGTAGTAATGTATGTCCGCCGCAAGCAATGATGCTATGACGCCGGAAATGAGATAGCCGCCAATGAAGAGTTGCCAGCCCATTCTCCGTTCGACAACGGTTCCCACTGCCCAGAGGAAGAGCATGTTTCCCCATAAGTGTCCATCATTCGCATGCATGAACATGCTGCCAAAAAGAGCAAATGGCAGACTCCACCATTCGTGCGCCCTAGGTATAAATAGCAGATAGTCGTAAATTTTCGGGAATGCGGGTTGGACGAAATAGAATATAATCTCGTTGACGAGAATAAGTGAGTAGGTAACCCAGGCACTGTTCCGTAAGTTCTCACGGTGTTCAACAGCCGGAACATTGAGTACAGTCACATTTTCTCTGGTAAACTCCCAGAGATTACGGAAAAAACCAACACTATTGGTTCGCCAACGGTGCATACAGAAAATCACCATATAAATCGGCATGAATAATATGGTGAAAAAGAATATGACTTCAAGGAAGCTGTTATCTTCCATCAGTGAAACGGTACCCATGATAAGGAAGACGAGGATGGAGGCTCGGAGGACGAATGATGTCTCTGGGTGTAGAGCGCTTTGCTGATCGTACCAGATCTGGCTACGGTCGATGAGGTCAATCAGATTCATTTTATGGAGTTTCAAAATTTCAGAATATTGTAAACCCATTTTTTATTTACGTTATTGGACGAAGTTTTTATCGGCCAGTTCTTTTACATGTATAGTCGCCGTTCCTGGAATCAGAAAATTCATCACGACCGAATCCAACGCCACCGAGACACGCGCCCCATTTTATATAGCCATTTGTAGCAACTTCATTTCTCGCCCCGCTTTCGAGGTTGAAAGAATGAGTATAGTAGCCGCTGCCTTCACCGCACTTCTTTTTGGTGTATTTCAGATCACCGCAGTAAATGACAAAAGCCTTTTCGCCACAGTTGTTTTCAAAGACGGTGTTACCATTGCGATTGCTCTCCGAGATGCAGGACGATGCCTGTGTACCTGGGTTACCAGCAGAAACAATAGAACTACCCAGGATTGTTATTGCTACGACAAAAACTATTTGCACAGTTTTTTGCATGACAAGACTCCTTTTAAATTGCTTGGAATGGAATATTTACGTTGTAATTTTTCAAGTACTTCAGCGGGGCCTGGTGCTTCAGTTCGTCTACTCGATCTGTAGCCAAGTCGTCCTGATTGATCGCGTTAACTCTGACATGGCCTTCCGCTGGTTCACCGGCTATAAATAGCGACAGTGATCAATATGTAACTGATAAGTAATTTCATGCTTTGCTATACTCCAGCTCATCTTATAAAAAATGTAAACCTGCCCAACTTGACTAAAATTTTAAGCAGACAAATGATCCTGGCAAACAAACCAAAAATTAATGCAGGATTATATTAGCTCCATTAACTATTACACCGTTACCATCTTTGAGCTTGGTATTGTTCAAAGTAAATGCGTTAATGTCTGGGGGGGCAAAACCAGCATCAACAATCACTTTCACCATGATGATGTCTCCGACAGGCATTGTGAAGTGTTGGTCTCCATTATTCAAAATCACATGCAGGGCATTGACTGAACTAACATTGCCTCCTAAATAAGTATTTGTGCCATTGATCAACTGAGAAAGGTAACCCTCAAGCGGTGCGTTTGTATTGGTTGAATCTGAAGGCACAGTAACGTGCGGCGGCAGATTGAGGATTGTTTCTACACTTTTCACTCCACTTCCCGTAAGTGCGATAGTAAGTCTAAGTGTAGTTTTACCTATTATTTTCAAGTTATCCGAAATGCTGGACACACCAGTTTTGTTGTTTGTGCCATCGGCAATAAAGTTGGATAGCGCAGTCTTTACGTTGTCTCCAGCAACTGCGTTCATAATACCAGTGTTGTCTATATTGCCTACCAGTCCGGTTAGCGTTGTATCAAGTGTCTGTGCCGAGCTTTTTGCCAGTTGTGAAATGGCTGCCAGTATCAGTGTATAATCTTTTTGTTCCGAAGTTCCAGTATTGATCGAATTAGAGGCGTCAAGTGGCTTGGTCGCAATTATGTCTACCTTGAAAAGGTCGGATATTTGTCCGTTCGCCTTATTAAGGCTTGCCGCACCCAATTTTTTATCCAGTGCTTTAGCCTGTTTTACGGCCAACTCTGTCAATGGAGTGACTGAAATATTCACTGCCCCGCTGACATTGCCCATTGCGGCACGAAGGGGCGCTGTTGAAGGGATTCCGCCTAAAACAGTTGTGCCAGTTGCTTCATCAACGTAACTCCCTCCGGTTACTTCTACAATAACCGGCCCAGTGTAGTAGCCAATATTTACTGAATAATATCCGTCATTAAGTGAGGACTGAACGGTATTGCCAAGTTGCTTTTTATCGGCACCAGTAAGACTACTATATGAGGTAAAAATTTTTACGGTACCCCCCTTAATAATCCCCGCAGAAGCGATGCCGCTAATTATGGTGGCTGGAGTGGGCGTGGGACTACTTGAGCCACCTCCACCGCCACAGGATGTAATTACAAGTATCAGGGCAGAAAGTAATATTGACTTAATATTTTGCATTATTTTGTCTCCATAAGTATTTCGTCTTATTACCATGAAACTGAACCAACGACTCTCTCAAGGATTACCAGAGCATCTCCTCCATCAATCATACCGTCTGGTGCGGGCTTGCCGTTTATAAGAGGAGCTACGTCTGCGTTGAGGATCTGGTCCGCACTTGGAGTAACCAAGCCAAGGGCATAACGCATTACAATTAGAGCATCCGAAAGAGTCGGGGTTGAAACACCGTCACTCAGGTTACCACTTGGATAGGTCCTGATGACGTTGCGTGCAACTGATGAACTGTTTTGTGCTTGATCAGTTGCTGTAACGACAACGGTGTAGGTTTTTACTGTTGGAAGCGTGATTGTCGCACTAAAACAGCCATCATTTGCGATAACCGGCTGAGTAGAAATTGCTATACCATCAACTGAAATAGAAACCATTGAGCTCGCCACTGCGTTGGTGATATTTCCACTCAAGACGACGCTTGATTTAGGAGTGGCAAAAGCACTGATTGGAGAGAAAACTGACAAATTTGGCCCGCTGCCGTCCGAAGTAATGCCTAATGCCTGGGTATGCACCCCACCCGTAATGGAATCAATTGCTTTAACTATAATGGTGTTCGGCCCAGAGTTAAGATATATAGACGTTGAAAAGTTATCACCATAAAGGGTTATTGGGACCGCCGGGCCACCATTTAGTGAATAAGTTACTGCTGACTGCGGAGACCCAACTGTGCCGGTAAGAATGATAAATGGATCTTTGATAAAGCTATTATTTGCTGGCACAGTTACCAGCAGGTCAATCAATCCTGGATTCAAGGTAATAATTCTTGTATCGGTTGTCTGATGATTGTTGACGTCTGTGGCAACCGTCACAATTGTGTTTGCTCCCGTTGCAAGTACAAGTGCGGTGTTAAACGAACCACCAGAGGCTGCATCGAAAGGCACTACTATTGGAACCCCACTGTTCTGGGCAATAGTCAGGGTCTTTATTGCAATTTCATTTCCACGAACCGTACCGGCAATATTAAAGGCCGGATTCTTGGTTGAAGTACCGTCAGACAACGTTAAAGCAGAAAATGTCAGTGAAGGGTCAGGCAGTATAATTGTCACGTTGGCAGAACGGCTGGCCGAAACATTGCCTGCCGTATCTTTGACCCAGGCGTACAGGGTCTTGGCTCCTGCAGTGGAAAATGAGTATGTGCCCGGTATCGTTGTAGACCACCCGGTTGCCGTGATTGCAGGTGGTGTGGCACTTTCGGTCAAGAGGTAACCGGTAACCGTATTTCCACTCGCCGTGAATGTGGTAATGGGTACGATCAGCGTGGTGGCTGTAGCAGGAACAGTAAAGTTAGTTACAATAATGGGTGTTGAAACGCTGGGCGCCGAGATACCTGACAAAGCTATACTGCCTGAAGCCCCAGTGATTGTAACGTTCGCGGCACTTGGATCTGCGGCAGATGGAGTACTGGTAATTAAAACTTGGCCGGTGGCTCCAGGAGTCAACTTGAAGTAAAGGTTTACCAGCACACCATCTCCGATGACGTTAGTGTTGTTTGTTGAAAGCAAACCAATGACGTAGCTTCCAGGTACCGGCATGTTGTCAAAGATAGTTTTAGCTGCAGTGCTTGCCGCCAGTCCGAGGGCCGGAGTGTGGGCCGTATCGGTTGGATCGTACGAGGTAACACTGTCTATTTTTGTTTGATCATAGGTGAGGTGTAATCCGACAGAAGATATCGCTACTCCATTTGTGGTGATTGAAACTGGGATTTTGACCACAGTGCCAGCTGCAGCGTTAGAAATAGTTCCTAAATCGATTATAGGATTTGCAAAAGTCGACAGGGATACATTAATACCGGAGGTGGTGGCGTTGTCAGAAACTGTTATAGCCGTTGCTGACGTAAAATTCGCAGCGCCACTATACCATTTCTGAACAAACGGAGCCGATGCGACATTATTCCCGAAGAAAACAACCTTGTAGGACCCAGCGGCAATACCGGTCACAGAGTAGTTTCCAGAAGTGTCGGTGATACCTGTCTTGGCAATCGCGTTACCGGTTATCGTATCATAAAATTGTACCGAGATCCCTGGCAACGGTTCTAATAGTACCGTGGTCCCTGGCAACGGCTGAAATGACACACCCTTGACTGTACCCGTGACCGTCCCTGCCGCAAAAGCAGGCACTGACAGAAGAGTAAGTATGATGCACATCGTAATAGATCTCAATTTCATACATTCTCCTTGATGCTATGTGCTGAGAAGCTTTCCCTGCCCAACCCACTTTAAAAGAGGCCGGTTGTTTATTATCAACTGTCAGTTGCACACATAATGGCCGTCAGTCCCAACTTGAACCATAGTCGGGGAACTAGGTACTTTACCACCGCTACATGCGCCATACCATATTGCTGCATCTGGAGGTGTACTATATATGTTTTCCGCTAAATCACCCGGAAGTATTGTAACAAATTGTTTATAGAACACACCCCCAGCACCGCATAACGAGCCTGAGTCTCTAGAGCTCTGAGTATGACACCAATCGACTTTAATAGGCACGTTGCAGTTATTAATTATTGTTTGTCTGTCAGTTTGATTAGCTGCGTCTCCTGTCATGCCAAAAGTTATACAGGCAGCAGCGTTGGTACCTGTCCCTGTGCTTTCAAATACGCCGGCCTGATTCCCCCCGGTGCCGCCTCCTGTCGGTGGCGGCACTACTACAGGCGGTGGAACTACTACCGGTGGGGGCGCAACTTTGACAGTCCCTGAGAGTTCGACTATTGTGCAGCCGCCATTCGTAATCGTAAAATTTGTGTGCGCGTAGTCTTGATAAAGTGCTTTATCGATAACGAGGGCGTAATGATCTCCAACTGGAAGATTCGCGACCACCACTCTAGAGAAATCTGACGAATCGCAAGAGGTTGGAGGCGAACTAAGGCCTATCGATGGGCCAGAACCGCTAGTACCTGCCGTTGGTATTTCTATCCTGGTGATTCCATTTGAATATCTGGTCCAGAAAGCGACTTTACCTGATGGGGGAGGAGCTGGTTTACCCGTACCGCTCAGGCTAATTGCTGAAGGGCTGTTTGTGGCATTAGTTGTAATAGTAACCGCTCCGGCAACTACTCCTTCCATAGTCGGATTAAAAATCACATCAATAGTGCAACTAGAGCCCTGATATAGGTATGGATTACATGTAGTGGTCGTTGTATAGCTACCAGTAACGTCAATTCTATAATTATAAAGTGTGACGTTACTTGTATTGGTCAGTGTTATTCTCTGTGGAGTACTGCTTGTACCAATATTTTGCGAATCAAAGCTCAGCGATGTCGGACTGAATGCCTGAGAAGATGGCGCTACCCCAATGCCATTTAGGCTTATGGTATGTGGGCTACCAGGCGCATTGCTAGTTATAACAACTGTTCCAGTCCTTGCACCAATCAAAGTTGGAGTGAACGCTACTGAGAATCCGCAATTCCCCCATTCAGCAGATGGCAGCAGTGGTCCCGATGTACAGCTTGAAGGTGAAGAGACTAAAAAGTCGTGGCTTGTACTTGTAACATCAGTAATATTGAGCGGTACATCGCCTCTGTTAGACAGCCTCAAAGGGATATAATAACTACTTGTGTTAATATTCTGTTCGGCAAAAGACACCGAACCATATCCTACAATTTGAATATATAATGAAGGAACCCCACCTATCCCACTCAAATTTACCGTGTGTGGACTGCCAGTTGCATTACTGATAATCGTTACGGTTCCAGTTCTCGACCCGGCTACTGTAGGTGTAAAGGTTACGCTGATGGTACAGCTGGAACCAGCAGCTAAACTTTCACCGCAGTTGTTGGTCGCTGTGTAGTCGCCGCTAGACACAATACTGGCAATGATGGCAGGTATTGTAGATATATTACTTAATTTAAATGTTTGAGCTAGACTTGCTGTGCCGACCTCTGGTGTGCCAAAGTTCAAGGAGCTGTGGTCAAGCGATAGCTTAGCTGTTGGAACAGTACCTGTCCCGCTCAACATTACTTTTTGTGGGCTACCAGTTGCACTGCTTGTGACCGTTAATATCCCTGTTCTTATCCCTGACATTGTCGGATTAAATGATAAAGTGATAGCGCAGGTAGCACCAATTGCCAAAGTATTAGGGCACGTTGTTGTTTTACTAAAATCACCACTTATAACGATATTGGTGGTATTTACCGGTACTTTACCGATGTTACTCAAAATTACAGATTTTGTCGCACTACTGGTGCCAATATCAAGTGGATAAAACTCTAACGATGCAGTGCTTATCAGTAGAAAATTGCCATTTTCTGCCGGGATCTGGCGTATTATATGCGTGCCTGGATCCACCACATACAGTGCACTGCCGTTGCTAGTGATGTCGCTGCTTGTCCCCGATCCTGCCAAGGTGGACACTGCTCCGGTGCTTATAATGACCTTGCGGATTTTTTTATTTCCATAATCAGTCACATATAGTGCAGTGCCGTCTGTTGTGATGCCATTGGGAGACGAGAATGATGCAGCAAGTCCATAACCATCAACAGCTCCAGGAGTCTCTGACCCTGCGAATTTGGTGGTCTCGCCTGTTGCAATCACAATTTTGCTAATATAATGACCAGACGTTACATATAAAGACGTACCGTCTGTAGTAATGCCTTTAGGATGAAATGAGACATCATTTCCCGATAGCGTCAAGGTGGTCACTTCTCCGGTTGAGATCACTATTTTACGTATATTATTATTTCCTGTATCAGTTACAAACAAATTGATACCGTCAGTCGTGATCCCCTGAGGTGTTGAAAACGATGCTTTCGTGCCAATACCATCGGCGGACCCTTTGGCTCCTGATCCTGCCAAAGTTGTCATCGCGCCGGTTGAAATCTCTATTTTGAAAATTTTTGTCCAACCAGAAAACACCAAATATAAATTAGTTCCGTCAGTAGTGATCCTAGCGGTATTATCAGGTCCATATATAGATACTCCTATTGACCAATTAGCCAAGGTTGTCACTTTGCCAGTGGCGACTTCGACTTTGCGGAGATAATTATAAGAATAATCTGTTACATAAAGATTCGTTCCGTCTGTCGTGATGCCACTAGGCGTACAGAATACAGCAGCAGTCTTAATGCCATCATTAGCACCACATATCCCAGACCCAGCAAAGGTGTTAACAATTGTGCTCGCGGCTGTGGACAGGTTAAGCGAAATTCCTTGTACCGCCCCTCCCATCAAAACCGGAGCCTTCGGTCCTCCCGCTTGCGCGGTTGAAGGCGATACCCCAAGAAATGTATTAATTACCTTCTGGACTTCCGAAATACTGACGGTTCCGGATGAATCCTCATCAACACAAGCAGCAGGCTGCTTTTTGCCCAGGTACGTGTCAATAGCAGACTGAACTTCAGACGCACTAACAGTTCCATTCGCGTCACAGTCTCCTGAGCAATAGGCCTCACTACTGAAAAATAACAATATAAACATAAATATTGTAAACATGGTTTTAAAATGTTTCCTAGACGCTTTTGCGTACATGCTTTTCAGGTAATATGGGGGCCAAACTCCAATATTGATCATTTGACACGGCTCCTTTTTCATATGTAACAATCTATAATACTGACAGCACTTATTAAATTTTTGTCTTTGCAAAATGCCATATTGGTCGAACATAGCTAAAGTTAATACATTGATTCCATTTCTACGATTATCATATAAAGGATGCATATCGGCAATGTCAATAATTTAATAAAAAAACATCATTTTACTAGTGAACGGATACATGATGTGTCAGCACTTTCTGGACACAATGTATAAGCAGCATTTTGTATCATTTCAAAATCCATCGGAGCTTCATAACCATTAGCGAAGTGTAAGCGTCTTTACCGTCCAGTCCGTGACAAACGGACAAGGCAATGTAAATACTAAAATTTGAATCAGAATTGAAATCCATTTTGCTTGTCGATATCAGAAGGGCAAACGAAAATCAGTAACTCAAAACGATTTATCTGCTACCCACCACTACTTCGAATGAGCCTTCCCGAAAGCCATGAAGGAATTACTTCATGTCATGTTAAGAGGTACGATGGTAAGCCCTAATATTTGACTATTTTGGACAACAAAAACCCCCTCAACGCAAGTAAATATTGCGCCGAGGTGGGTCTCGATGTTTTGCTGTTTTATGAAAAACTTTACTTCGAATAACTTCCTAAAGTGCGACCGTCGCCATGTCCGATATCTCGGTTGATCTGTTCCTGAGGAACACCCGCCGACTTCTCGGCCTGCACATAGTTATGCCGCATTATGTGCATTGAAGCTTTTGATGCTCTGGTGCCGCCAAGCTTATGCCAGGTTTTAGATGCAGCAGACTTTGCTTGTTTTAAAGTTTTTTCCGGTGGGATATACGGGGATTACATCGAAGGGTTGGAAGAGGATTTCTGGTTGATCCTGGAATACTACGGCAAAGACTTCGCACAACCAAAGATGAAACAGTCAGCAATAATGATGGAATGTCACAACCGGTTCACCTTCCCGCCTTCAATTCCGCTGCAACAGTTCAATTATCCACAACAAAACGAAACCCCGATCTACCAGTAAAAACTTTTTAGTGAAAGTTTTAGTGATAGTCGGGGCAAATCGTTCAGAATCATTTATGATTCTATGTACTTAAATGGAGCGGGAAACGAGATTCGAAAATTCAAAGCAATTACAGTATGTTACCAAAACAATAAACAAATTAAGTTGTTAGCAAGCGATCCGTCGGTAGTCAGTCCAGTTAAGTCCAGTCGATTTCAACCAGTTTCAACCTATTAGGGGTCAGTATAGGGGCAGTTGTAACGGGGCGGGGGCGCACCGGCGAAGCGTAGCGAAGTCCGTGTGCCGCCTTCTGGTTCTACGATTTACTTTTTCTACCCAAAACCAGTTTCATCATTCCTCCGAAAAGCAGTCCTGCTCCCATCCAAACAATAAATTGTAGGGCTATCTTTGTCATCGAAGCCTGATTTTTAAGAATGCTTGGTAGGCTCATAAAGCAAAACATAGAAACACCATACAGCATTCCCATTTTTATCCATGACGTTGTCTTTGCTTCTGGAAGAGCATTTAATGAAATTACAGTGAAACGTTCCTTTTCTTTTTCAAGCCATCGCTTCTCTAACTTGTTTTTGAAGAAAAACCATAATGGGAATGTCACTGTTAGCAATATAAGACTGGTAATATTCCAAAGGCACGGAATACGGCCCCCACACTTAGGACAGACATAGCCAAACCAATGCCCAAAGGAATTGCCCTTTGACCACAAACGTCCGTCATTCAATGTCTCACAATTTGGACACGGGACGTATTGTCGCTCCATAAGCGGGGCAGAACTGGTCTTGTCAATCAATGTCAGTTTGGGAACACGTTGACCTAGAATCAATTCATTGAAGGCAAGTCCAGGATTTAAAATCCAGTGAAGAAGCAATGGGTGGGGTAATTTCCATTCCTTGTATTTTTCTTTATCGTATTCCATTTCATCTTACCTCGTAGAACGGCTTGGCAGAACAGCGGCGGTTTTAGGCCGCTGCTTCTGTCTGGTTGAACCTCTGTTTTCTCTTGTTTCGTTGCTTTCATTCGCTAAGATACTCAGCACTGCGTGCCACCTACTTTGTAATCATTCCATATGCATAAGCAGGTTTAGCAGTCAATTCACAGTCTCGCCCATTCTTGTTTTTAATGTCCAGAATGGCTTTTTCTCCGAGCTCAAATTCGTTAAGAAGACTTGAGGCTACCTTTTGGGCCGAACAGTAGAATGTTATCTGTTGTCCGTTTTCAAAGTGTAAAGTCAGAGACTGTACAGCTCCAAGTGTCGTATTTTTGTTTTTTAAAACCACATGATGTTTGCCTACCTGAAAATCATTTTCGGAATTATCTTTTCGCTGCTTCAGAAACAACAAAATTGAAAAAAGGCCAAATAATGTTAGCAAAATTGCAGTAGTGAGAGCAGGCATCCCATAAATAATAGTTCCTGAACGGAGGGAAATACCTCCAATGTCCCGATACATTATGAGTGATGAAACTCCGTATCCAGTAATTATAATTCCCAGTAATAACAGTATCATTGTTTTCCTATTCGCAGCTTTATGTTGTAACTTTTCCCGTCCTCGTTAGTGACGCCACGAAACGCTACTACTCATTATTTCTGCTCCGCTACTTTGCGCTGATGCCTCCCTCTCCAGTCAACTTATGCCGGGGAGTAAAAATAGGTGTCGGGGCTACACATTTCACAATCCGGTGTTTTTTCAATTTTTGTCAGATGTGTAGCCTGACACCTTCATCTTCTCCAGTTTTGTCTTGTTCAATGAACTACTTGATCATGTCGGTTAGCTTCTCTATGACCTTATCACCAAACAGAGCGCCTAAAATTCCACATGCGACGATGAATGTCAGCGAACCCCAAATAAAATACACATTGAAGTTCCATGTCATTGATTTTATGACCATTATGACAACAATTCCTATACCGGTAACCAAGCCTGACGCAGCACCTGATATGTAATCATTTCTTTCTTTTTTCAAAGGAGCATTTCTATCGCTTGATCGCATCAAACTCCATTTCTCCGTAAAAATTCATTTGTGTGTTTCGTCGTCCAACTCGTTATTGGACATTCACACTTTTTCGGTAATTCCGTGCTCCAGAAATATCCGCCGAATATCTGCTTGTTGCTGTTCGTCGAAGAAGTACCCCTGAATTGGGAAAACTGACCCACTCTTCCCAATCGTCCTCTGCAAGAACCCCTTATTAATCAGAGTTATGGTTGTTCCTGTCCCAATTTTTGAGATGGTATGCCTTCTCAGGCCTTCTATCGTGTGCAAGCGGTAAGTTTCTATGTCTTCCCATAGCTCATTTATGAAAGGGCCTGCTGTTATTCCGCGAGTTGTGAAAACAAGCGGGGATTCTCTGGCGAACACCCACTCTTTAACGTATGTCAGCATGAGACCCAACATTAACCCGATGCCGGAAGCAACCAAGATTACGGAAAGTTGTTTGGTTGTTATCATGACACCGGGAAAGGCAACTACTATCAAGAGAATGAAGACTCGCCAGAAAAGCCTATTTGCTTTGCTCGGTGGTGGAAGTTTTGAATAGATTTCCGTCAAGCGTTCTCCGGAAAGGATGAGTTGTCTTTTCTTTCGATTTATTTTCATTCTTTTCTCTGTCCAACTCGTTATTGACCGGTTAGACACCGGCATCTACATTTATATGCAAGCATCTATCTGTAGATAAAAGCATCTACAAATAGATGCCTAAGAAGTATATACATATAGACGCTTTTTCGGTTTACCGCCGTTATCATTTTCATCTACCACTATATGCTTTTCTAATTGCGTACTGGCAATTTTACCATACTGAACAAACCAGAGTTGTTTCTCCGGATTCCACCGACCACCTGCTGCTTTTGCCTGTGCGCGCAATTCTTTTTCATAACCTTC
>JAYTVV010000225.1:0-3948 GCA_043743795.1 Geobacteraceae bacterium | reverse complement strand
GGTTATGGCAATAGTTCCAATGTATTTGCATTCAACTTCTACACCCCACTGACAGCAACAATCAGCCCCAATTTTGATATGTTTGCACTTGACCTTGCCGTCCTGGGTACAGAGAGCCCCCTGAATTTTCAGATAAAAACAAACCTTGCAACATACACCTATAACAATCTGAATGTTCTTGAAGTGCAACACGGTCTTGATTTTTATGGTTTTGTTGCCGGTGCGGGAGAGTTTTTTACCAGTTTTAGGCTTGATTCAGTAAACGGCGTGGGAAGCGCACCTGTTATTGATAATGTGACGCTTGGTAACAGCACTCCGCAACCACCTACCGTTCCCGAGCCCTCCACCCTGTTCCTTCTGGGAGTTGGACTGTTGGGCGTGGGTATGCTGAAAAAAAGAATACGTAGGTGATTTTATTTCTTAATTCGCACAAAAAAGGGAGCCTCTTGTCAGGAGGCTATATGTTTGATAATGGTGTGGGATGATACGGGAATGCGTGGGTTTCATCCCGGTTCCATATTTTATACGGGATTGTGGTAAGTATGGCGTGAGAATGGTAAAAATGTGTGCAGCGAATTATTTGATAGTGAAATAAGCAATTTCAGAAAAACGAGGCGGTGCGTTTGATAGTATTCTGCTATTTATTATCATCCTGCGATTCTGTTCTATAACCATCTAGCTTGGGATCGGTAGACCAGCTTTCCTTTAATCCCTCCTTCATAAGCTTAACCTGTTCAGCAGTTTAAACGCTTGGTTATTGTCTCACGTGACATGAATACCCCTCAGTTTTTGGATCACCTTAATCAAGGCATAAAATTCACATCAAAAAGCCCCCACGACCGGGGCCTTTAAACTCCCGGTTCAATGCCACTGATGCCGCATCGACCTAAAGAATTGTCACTCGTGGGGACTTAACCCGTTACCGGCTGCGAGGGCGGCAACCCCGCAAGCGCTCATCAATGGATTGATCCAAAGGCGTCGGCAGCCTATGGCCGAAAGCCGGTAACGAGAATCATTATGTGTACAAACAGACAAAAAAACGCAAAATCTCATCAAATTGCACGCACTACTCTTGTCCCTTGACGACATGATGCGCTATTTCAACAATAATATTACTTAACTTTTGTTCAGATAGTTTATTGAAATCTATCCCCTGTTCAATAAAGCTACAAACGGCTTCAATAAAACGCTTCAATCGTTCTTTCGTGTATTTAGTACGTGCATTCATTATGTACACTAAAGAAAAAAGTTCCGCTTTTTGCTCAGAGGTTAAAAGGCGTGACTCGTCAATATCGTCAATAACTTCATATATTAATTTAAGCAGTACTGGCTCCAATTCAGCATTCTTAAATTTATCTTCGTCAGCTTGAAGTATTTGAGCATCCCAAATCCCAAACATCCAGTTCGGACTTATGCCGAGTTCCCCCTGGAGAACCACCATAAGCCCCCAGCTTGGCTCAATCCTTCCTTCCTCAATGGCCTGAAGCGTAGACACCCACTTTTCAGGATCAATCAAATTCATTTTAATAGCAAACTCAGGAAAAGTCATACTTCCACGCAATAGCTTGAATCTCTCTGCCCACCAGCCACACGGTTTATTGCTCATTTCCCCTTCACCCGTCAGAATCCAATTTACATTAAACCTCAGACGCGCCAGAGCTTCAAGCACGTTGCCACCTGGAACGCTCTTGCCTGATTCATACGATTGCAGCGCCCCCAGTGAAGAATCAAGCTTTTTTGCCATTTCTCTTTGAGAGTACCCTAAAGAGTCCCGAACCATTTTAAAACGAGCCGCAATATCCATATTTAATCCTCAGAAATGGTCATACCCATAAGCTGATTAGGGGTGACCATATTTTATTAGACCTACGGGGGGGTGACCATTAAAAAAGCTATTCAATTATAGCAATTTACAAAGCAAGGCGTTTTGTGACCGAAACAATATGTGTGTGACTGTTATTTTGTGTTGCAATGACTTTTATAATATGTTTTTATGCAGACATGAACATAATTGAGCTTCCCAAAAAAGAGCCTGATCGCTGGGCCGCCATAAAAATGCATCTTGAGATAAGGGGCTACTCCTTTACCAAGTTGGCAAAAGAACATGGGATAACCAAAAACACCCTTACAATTGTTAAAAACAAGTCTTACCCGAAATCTCAAAAGATTATTGCAGATACGCTTGTTCTAAAGCCTGAATGGATATGGCCGGAGCGATACGGTGATGATGGTAAACCCATAGCGAATTCCCCCCGTTACCCGCGCCCAAAAAATACCACAAGCACAGGTAAGCGGCAACGCAAAAACCAGAAGCGGGTTAAACTATGACCCGTCACACTGCAAAACAGGAGCGCATTTATACCGCACGAGAGCTTGAAATAATAGGCTGCGGAACCTTTTCCGGTATTCGGCGGCGCTATTCTAAAATTCCAAAAGAACAACGTATTACAATATTAGTTAAAAACAACAATACTGACGGTTTCCCATTCGATTTCCTGACTGGACAAGATCAGTACAAGGTTGCCATGTATGAAGCCGTCAACGGCAAAGAGCTTGAAGCAGCAAGAATCAAATATCTTGACGAACTACTGACGATACCAAATCAGCCAACTATGGCTAACCTTCCGGCGGTAACAACAAATCTGCCTGCCGTCACCACACCAAAACACTTAACCATCCCGGACAGCACAGAGCTGACCGGCAAACAAGATCGTATCGCCTCCGCCCGCTATGCCTTGATGAAGATCATTGAGAAGCGTCCAAAGCATATAAAGGTAACACCCTTCATCCGCGAACTGGAAAAGAAGCTCATGGACGGTACTGATAAAAAATTAACCAGCCTTGCCAATACCGCCAACGACCGCAAAGGCAACCGCGAAGGCGTCTCATTCCCTACCCTCATGCGCTGGTGGACAAAACATCTTGCTTGCGGAAAACAGGCCAACGCCATGGCACCGCTTATAAAAACAGGCCTCCAGCGTACTACCATCATTGATTGGTTGGATACCTATCAACCAAAGACCGCTGCCGTTGCCGCGCTGCCGGTGGAGATACCGGCATGGCTGCCATACTTTCTCGATGAATACCGCCGACCACAAAAACCGTCACTGCACAACTCGTTGAAAAATATCTGCCGGAACATGCCAACTGGTATCGAACGGCCGTCATACGACCAGATTCGCCGGATTATGAAAAAGATACCGGATATCTATGCTGAAAAAGGCCGCATGACCGGAGCAGAATACAACAGTATCCTGGGCTATGTTGATCGTGATGCCTCTGGATTTGCTCCTATGTCCATCTGTCAGATTGATGGTCACAGCTTTAAGGCATACGTGGCACACCCTGCAACCGGCGCACACTTCCACCCGGAAATCTGCGCAGTTATCTGTACCACAACCAGAGTGCTAACCGGCTGGAACGCCGGGCTTGCCGAAAGTCACCTTACCGTTGCCGGAGCAGTCAAGCATTCCTGCCTGATTAACAGCAAAAAACCTTTCGGCGGCATAATGTCCATACTGGAACCAGACCTCGGGAGCGGGAACAAGGCAAAACTAAACAGCGACGAATTCACCGGCCTGTTTGCAAGGCTTGGCATTACTGTTAAATTTCCCGAACGCGCTGGCAATCCGCAAGGCCACGGTGTTATCGAGCGAAGTAACCAATCTATCTGGATCACCGCCGCCAAGAACCTGCCAACCTACACCGGCAAGGACATGGACAGGGGCGCACGCCGCCACGTGTATGACCGGTTGGAACGAGACCTGAAGAAGATCGAGAATGAAGGTAAACTTGGCATGGTTGCCAAAACTTCAGAGCTGCTTATGTCCTGGATTGAATTTCTGGAATTTTTAGACCAGGCCGCCACCGATTACAACAACAGCCCCCACAAGAGTTTACCAAAGATAGTAGCGCCACAACCATACAACCCGAACGGCTCGGCGGTAA
>JAYTVV010000224.1:0-6023 GCA_043743795.1 Geobacteraceae bacterium | reverse complement strand
TCCCACGGACCGATGGCACGCGTGCAGGGGGCACACCCGATGGAGCGGTAGCCCTGGCTGTAAAGTCGGTTGGTCGGGAGGTTATGTTCCGTGGCATATTCCATCACCTGGCTCTCACTCCATTCGAGGAGTGGATTGATTTTGAGAATGCCCCCGTTCTGTTCGTCCCGTTCGATAGCTTTAAGATCGCTACGGGTGACACTTTGCTGGCGACGCATGCCGGTTACCCAGCCGGCCAATCCTTTGAGAGCACGTGAAAGCGGCTCTACCTTGCGGATGTGGCAGCATTCGTGTCGGTTCTCCAGGTACTCACGAAAAGAGAACAGCCCTTTTTCCCGTTCCAGTTTTTCAACATCTTCATGCCTGGGAAAGTACCATTCGATTTTTAACCGGTAACGCTCCACCAAGCCTTCGGACACTTCGTACGTTTCCTCATTCAAGCGCCCAGTATCAAGTGCAAAGACTCCCAGAGTGAGACCAGCCTGATGGGCGATGTCGATGATGGCCACATCCTCCAGCGAGAAGGAGCAGGCCAGAGAAACAGGGCCGTTGGCGACTTCGATACCCGCACGAAGGATGTCCGCTGGTGTGGCATTCGGAGATACCTCGGGAATACGTGTACTCATATTTGGTAATCCTCCACAAACACCCTGACCTGACGTGGCCGCACAAACACAGATTCACCATGTTGCAGTCCCAAATTCTGGAACACGTCTCTCGTTAGTTCCGCCTCTACAAACTCCGCGTTGCCTTCAATCGAAAGCGTAACCCGCACTGCCGGCCCCAGTTTCTGGATGTGCTTAATCTCGGCTCTGAGAGATGTTGAATCCTGTTGAGTGCGATCAATTTCGATATCATGAGATCGGACGTATGATACGGCATTTTCATCTGTCTCGTGTAGGCTGCCAGACTGATGAAGCCGACCATGGAACAGGTTAACATTGCCCAGGAAGTTGAGTACGAAAGGGTTGGCCGGGTGTTCGTAAACCTGGTCGGGAGTTCCGGCCTGTTCAATCTTGCCTTTATTCATGACGACGATCCGGTCGGCAACCTCCAGAGCTTCCTCCTGATCGTGGGTAACAAAAACACTGGTGACGTGGATTTCGTCATGCAACCTGCGTAGCCAGCGGCGCAATTCAGCCCTCACCTGAGCATCCAGGGCACCGAACGGTTCATCCAGCAGCAGCACCTGCGGTTCCACCGCCAGGGCCCGAGCCAAGGCAATGCGCTGACGTTGGCCTCCCGATAATTGGGCGGGATAACGACCGGCCATTCCTTCCAACTGCACCAGTCGCAGCAGATTGGTAACTTTGTCCTTGATATCTCCCTTTGTGGGACGTGTCTGTTTGGGGCGGACATTCAGACCGAAGGCTACATTGTCGAAGACTGTCATGTGCTTGAAGAGGGCATAATGCTGAAAGACAAAGCCGACGCGACGCTCACGCACGTGACTCTGAGTGGTGTCCTCACCGTTGAACAGAATCCGACCCTTGTCGGGGGTTTCCAGTCCGGCAATAATCCTTAGCAAAGTAGTTTTTCCCGAGCCGGAAGGCCCCAGCAGCGCCACCAGTTCGCCGGATGGTATGGTGAGGTTGACATCGCTCAAGGCTTTGAAGCTTCCAAACTGTTTGCTTATGTTTTCAATCTCAATGCTCATCTGCTCACCTGTCGGCTTAGTAAGTTAAAAGTCATTACTATGTAATTGGATAGAAATTTCTACGTTAACGCACGTTATCTCGATTATCGGGATTAGTTGTTGTCTAACTGCTGCCGTACTTTCCACTCAGCTACGGTCTTGACCATTAATGTGATCAAGGCCAGAAAAGCCAAGAGCGAGGCTACGGCAAATGCAGCGGTGTAGTTGTATTCGTTATAAAGAATCTCTACGTGCAGCGGCACAGTATTAGTCATGCCGCGGATATGACCGGAGACAACCGAGACTGCGCCAAACTCCCCCATGGCTCGGGCGTTACAGAGGATCACACCGTAGATGATGCCCCACTTGATGTTGGGCAGGGTTACGCGAAAAAACGTCTGCAGACCGCTGGCTCCCAGCACCAGTGCGGCTTCTTCCTCTTCCTTGCCCTGAGCCTCCATCAGCGGGATCAATTCACGGGCCACGAAGGGAAAAGTTACGAAGATCGTTGCCAGGATGATGCCCGGCACGGCAAAGACAATTTTGATGTCGTGAGCACTCAGCCAGGGACCAATCCATCCCTGCAAACCGAAGATCAGGACATAGATCAGGCCGGAGATAACAGGCGAGACCGAGAAAGGCAGATCGATCAGGGTAATCAGCAGGTTCTTACCAGGAAAACTGAACTTGGCGATAGCCCAGGCTGCGGTGACACCAAAGAACAAGTTGAGCGGCACGGTCACGGCAGCAGTTATCAACGTCAGCTTGATGGATGAGAGTGTATCCGGTTCCTTGAGCGCTTCCAGATAGACGGTCAAACCTTTCTCAAAGGCTTGGCTGAAGACGGCCGCCAAGGGAAGCAGCAGGAACAGCGCCAGGAAGACCAGGGCTACAGATATGAGCAGCCAGCGCACCAAAGCCGGCTCGGTCTGGGAGCGATCTTTTAAATTTTTAGATGTTATCGTTACTGACATGGTTATACGCCCCTATTCCGCATACCGTCTGCTCCACTTCTGCAGAAGATTAATGACAAGCAACATCAAAAAGGATGTCAGCAGCATGACGCAGGCGATTGCTGTGGCACCTTGATAGTCGAATTGCTCCAGCTTGGTAATGATCAGTAGCGGGGTAATCTCGGAGACCATCGGCATGTTGCCGGCGATAAAGATGATTGAGCCGTATTCTCCAACAGCGCGGGCAAATGACAGTGCGAAACCGGTCAGGATGGAGGGCAACAGCATGGGAAAGATTACCAGCTGCAGGGTCTGCCAGCGGTTAGCACCCAGGCAGGAAGCGGCCTCTTCCAGTTCAACCTCAATCTCTTCTATCACCGGTTGGACAGTGCGCACCACGAAGGGCAGGCCGATAAAGGTCATGGCCAGTACGATTCCGAGCGGAGTGAATGCCACTTTGATGCCGAGCGGTTCAAGATAGCGCCCTACCCAGCCGTTGGGTGAGTAGATCGTAGCCAGGGTAATACCGGCCACGGCCGTCGGCAGGGCAAAGGGGAGATCCACGAGGGCATCCACGATCCGTCTGCCGGGAAAGCGGTAGCGGACCAGCACCCAGGCCACCAGCACACCGAAGATTGAGTTAATCAGCGCAGCAATCATGGCCGCGCCGAAGGTCACCTTGTAAGAGGCCAGCACTCGCGGCGCGGTAACGGTGCTGATAAACTCGGACCAGGTCAGACCGGCGGTTCTGAAGACCAGGGCTGATAGTGGAATCAACACAATCAAACAGAGATAAAAGAGCGTAAAGCCCAGAGTCGGCCCGAAGCCAGGTAGTACATTGTTATGTTGCCTGAATAGTTTCATATGTCCTCAGATACTATACTCGGCTTCACCAGCAGCCTGCTGATGAACAAGATGGAACTCTTCGAATAATTCACGACGATATTTTGCAAGGTTCTCTCCGATTCTTTCACGCGGCCAGGGGAGAGGAATGTCAATGACTCTCTGAACGCGACCAGGTCCAGGTGCCATTAAAACCACCCGACCGCCAAGATACACCGCTTCATCCAGGTCATGCGTAACAAAGACAACGGTCGGCCGCTTTTCCTGCCAGAGGCGCAACAATTCATCCTGCAGATACATACGGGTAAAGGTGTCCAGTGCGCCAAAGGGTTCATCGAGAAATAGCACGCTCGGCTCCACAGCCAGTGCGCGGGCAATGGCCACCCGTTGTTTCATACCACCTGAAAGCTGATGAGGAAAGCTTTCAATTGATTTTGTAAGTCCAACTAACTCGATATATTCAGAAGCTTTTTGAACGGCTTCTTTGCCTTTGATTCCTTTGGCTTCCAAGGCAAAAAGAACATTACCAAGAACTGTCCTCCATGGATAGAGGCCATATTCCTGAAAAATCATAATATGATCAGGGTCAGTGCCTTTAACCGGGTGTCCGTCTATAGTAACCGTGCCTGAACTGGTCTTTTCAAATCCGGCCATCAGATTGATCAGGGAAGTTTTGCCGCATCCGGAAGGACCAACCAGACAGACAAACTCGCCGGTTGCTATCTCCAGATCAACCGGAGCAAGGGCTATGACATCTTCTCCCTGAGGCGAGGGGTAGTGTTTTTCAGCAGCCTGCAGGATTATCTTAGGTATCCTTGTCATGCAACACCTCCCCAGCGACGACCAAGCCATAACTCGGCCCTTCGCATGGCCTGGTTGATGCAAAGCCCCAGAAAGCCCACAATCAGCATCCCGGCCATAATCCAGTCAGTCCGCAGAAAATTACGTGCATCCACGATCATGAAACCCAGGCCTGATTGCGCTCCCAACATCTCTCCCGCCACCAGATGAATCCAGGCTGTACCGACAGCGATATGCAGTCCGACCATGATTCCTGGAAAAGCCGCCGGGATGATAACCCTCAGGAAAACTGCCCCCGGCCTGGCGCCGAAGTTGTTGGCAACCTTGAGATAGACAGGAGGAATTCCGACCACGGCACTAATGGTGGAAAGCAGCACCGGATAGAAGGCTGCCAGAAAAATGATAAATACGGCAGGTGCGTTGCCGATTCCAAACCAGAGGACCGCCAGAGGGAACCAGGCGATTGGTGATATCGGCCGCAGTACTTGTACCAGTGGATCTATAGCTTGGCGGCAACGTGGATTGCGCCCCAGAAAAAGTCCAAGTGGTACCGCTATGGCAATTGCTGCCAGATAGGCCGTTGAAAAACGCACCAGACTGATACCGATATGCCCCCACAGAACTCCCATATCTGCCAGTTCACGAAAAGCTTTGGCAACATCCAAAGGCGACGGAAACAGTTCTGGTGGCCAGAAACTGGCAGCAAACTGCCAGACCGCCAGAAAAGCTACGAGAGACAATGCTGGCAATAGTTTTTTGGATATGGAGCGAAACATCTTTTTCAGGCCTTCTTGCGGGCAAAACGATCGTCAAGATACGTGGAAAGATCAACCTTCTCTTTAGCAATACCGAATTTGATCATGTAATCCTGTGTCGCAGCAAAGTCTGCCTTTGCCGGGATCAGGTTTCGGAACGTAATCCGATCCGCCGGTGTAGTAAGAACCCTCTCGACAATTTCAGCTTTCTGACCGAGGATTTTCAGTGACCCTTTGGCAGCCTGTGCCGGATTGGTCTCAATGAAATCGGCCGTTCGCTGGAATCCGGAGATCAATTCCTGTAGCTCGCCCGGATAGTTTTGCACCAGTTTTTCCTGTACATTCAGTACGCAGCAGATGTGGTCATGCCAGATATCCTTGGAGAGTGTCAGAATCTTGCCAACCTTTTGAGCCTCAGCCTGGGCTCCGAACGGTTCTGCCACGATATAGCCGTGAATACGACCGGTCGCCAGAGCAACAACCATCTCGGGCGGTGCCATGTCGATGATTTTGAGGTCACGGGCCGGGTCAATGCCCTTTTCGGTCAGCACCTTACGCAACAGAATATTATGGGTTGAGAAGGGACTGGGGATGGCGATGGTCTTGCCCTTCAAGTCTTCTATTTTGTTGATCTCACCCGAATTCTTGACGGTTATGACACTACCGTTGCGGTGTCCGAGCAGCACAATTTTGACCGGTATTCCTTTCTGACGCAGTGTCAGCCCCATGGGGGTTAACAGAAAGGCACCATCAATCTTGCCAGCTTTAAGCGCTTCCGTAATCTCAGGCCATGACGAAAATTTGACCGGCTCAAGCGTTACATTCGGAAGCCGTTCGTGCTCAGCAGCCAGCATCAGCAGATGGTCGGTAATCGGCAGGTAGCCGATCTTGATTGTAAGTTTTTTCCCACTGGCAAAGGCCGGGAAAAACGGGCTGGCAAGGGCTGTTGCTGCCAGGGCTGCGGTGCCGCTGATCAAGAATTCTCTTCGATTCATGGGAGTCCTCCGTTAGTGACTGTGTTTAGAGTGATGGTGA
>JAYTVV010000223.1:0-4307 GCA_043743795.1 Geobacteraceae bacterium | reverse complement strand
GCAGGTTTCAAAGCGGCCTGAATATCTGAGGAAAGGTGATGAAGCGTTGACTAAAGCACTTAAAGACGTCTTCGAAGCCACCACCGTGTCGCAGATATGGAATGATAGAGGAATTGCCTTGGTAATCCCTGCAGTGAACATGTTGAATTTTAGATCATGGGCATTCAAAACGGCTCACGACCCGGAGAGTGAAGGTCGAGATGACAACTACACCTTGGTGGATGTCTGTAGGGCGAGCAGCGCCGCTCCTCTTTACAGATCTCTCGCAGCGATCGAAAAGCCAAATGATAAAGATTGTTATGATGTTTTCTGTGATGGAGGTTTGTGGGCAAACAACCCTGTTATTGTGGCTCTGGTTGAAGCCCTAAAGATGGTTGGAGACCGCGAAGAAGAAATTGAGTTGTATTGCCTCGGCAGCTGCGGCAAGCCGGAAGGTGAGCTCATAAATAAAAAAGATGTACATAGAGGCTTGTTCGAGTGGAAACTTGGCGGTGAGGCCGCAAGTGTTTCAATTGCCGCCCAAGAATTCGCTTTTGACATGATCGCCAAGTTTTTGGTGCCGCACTTGAAAAAGAAGGTCAGGATCGTTCGATTCCCAGCAGAAAAAATACCTGCAGCTATGCTTAAATACCTCGATCTGGACGAAACCAGCGAAAAGGGCCTGCGGGCTCTTAAACAGCAAGCGAGCAACGATGCGAGTATGATCAATAGCGGGATCCAGGCGGGCACCCCCGATGGCCTGTTGATAAAAGATTTATTTAACGACATGCCGGCCAGGGGCCAGGCGAGGGAGATTTAAACATGTATGACTGTTCAAAGGATGTGGTTGCGTTCCATAAGGAGGAGGTAACCCTCCCCCAGAGTGAAAGAACATCGATGAGAAAGCGTCGCGATGCAAACCGAGACAGGCTGACATCTCGTCTAAAGGCTGCCAACGACCCAACTCCGCAGAAGTTTATCAAACAGGGGTCATACGCCATGCTTACGATGGTTCAGGACCCTGACAACGACTACGACATCGACGATGGAGTTTATTATACCCAGGCATCACTTAGGGATAGCGAAGGCAAAGATATGCAGTCGAAAGCAGTCCGACAAATGCTTTGCGATGTTCTTAAAGACGATCGTTTCAACAAACAGCCGCAGGTAAAAAAGAACTGTGCTCGAGTGTTCTATCAAGAAGGTTACCACGTGGACCTTCCATTATATCGGATCCGCGAATCAGACAGCGAATTCGAGTTGGCTTCGGGCGATGAGTGGATTGTCTCCCGGGCGGCCGATGTGGAGCAGTGGTTTAAAGCTGTAAATACGGAGCTGAGCCCTGAAAATAATTCGCATCAGTTTAGACACGTAGTCCGTATGCTGAAAAAGTTCGCCCGTAGTAGGAAAATGTGGAAAGATCATATCGCAACCGGCTTCACAATTACCAAGCTTGCTCAAGAACATTTTGTGGCTGATTGCGACCGCAATGATGTAGCGTTGCGGATGACGATGCGAAACATTTACGATAGACTGATATACAATCTGGAGGTGGACCACCCTGTTACCCCAAACTCGAAATTAACCAGTGGGCCAAACGATGAAAAATCAATTTTCTTTCGCGACAAACTTTATGATGCTCTTATTGAACTGGAGGTGCTCGACAAGTCAGACGTAAAGCAGAAAGAAGCGTTGACCGCATGGGATAATGTCTTTAACACGTCATTCTTTTCTGGGCGTTGTAAAGAAGAAACGTCAAAGTCCGAAAATTCTTTATATCTGGCGAATCTTATTTCATCATCTAACTCACCGGAAATGAGCACCAAAGTCGGCGGGGAAAGGTTTGCTTAATAAATACGGTTTGCAGGCCGTAGAAAGGGTTACACGTCTTTTATCGGGTTTTCCGGTGTCGCGGCAACTGACCATGGCTGAATTGGCCGAGACTTACCGTGGCAGGTTCGCGACAGGCTGGGAGATTCCACAACTTTTCAGCGACGCCGATATCCATCTGCGCCTACTTATACCTACAGGTTTCCCTTTCAACCCTCCTCGTATTGCAGTGTACCCAGCTCCCAAGGTTCTGACTTGGCCGCATCTCGAAGAAAACGGAATGCTCTGCCTTTTACCTAATGAGGCACCAGTCACCACCGAAAAGGTAGAGGAACTTGTAAGAGCTTTGCTGGTAAATGCGCAGTGCCTTGTGAACGATTGCCTAGCCGGCCGTAAATTCGAGCAGTTCGAGGAGGAATTTCAGAGCTACTGGTTACGGTGGCATGACAACAATGCAGTTCTGATGGTGATGTGCCAACCAGGAGGACCATCGAGATGGGTGTCTGCTTGGCATGGACAGTATAGGACTGTTATTGCAGACGAAGAATTATCATTGGTAGGATGGCTTAAAAACGCCCATGGGGAGAATATAAACGGCAAACCGACCATACAACCCGTCCCGTTGCTTTGGTTACCGCGACCTCTGCGCCCTTCGGAATACCCAAATACAGTCGGGAAATTGCTGTCACTTCAGATCGCGACCATCGAAGATCGCGACATTCTCCGGCAAGCATTGTTATCATCAAATTTTCGCCATAAAACAATTCTTCTCGGTTTCCAGAGTCTGAACGGTCCGGTGTTCGCCGGCATTACGATTAGTCATGAAAAGAATTACCCCAGACACATAAAGCCAGTCATCAAAGGGTTTCGCACCAAAGACCGTGTGCCATTGCAAGTGCGACTGGAACGATATCATGCTGTGCCGATTAAAGGCGTTTCTGCGATTCGATGTGACTCTTCTTGGATACACGGGCGGGACAGTAACCTGCAACTCACCCAGTTGACTGGGAAAAGAGTTGTGATTCTCGGCGTGGGATCGGTCGGTAGCGGCTTGGCGGAACTACTGGTTAAAGCTGGGGTCGGTAATTTAGTCCTAATTGATCCGGATTTATTTGCTTCAGAAAACACAAGTCGGCATACGCTTGGGCTTAAATCCCTGCAACGGCATAAAGCGACTGAACTGGCTGAGGTCCTTGGAAGAAGATTCCCCCATCTATCCATTACAGGGTATAACAAATCTTGGGAACGACTGTACGCTGAGTGCAATAACTGTTTTGATTCTAAGGATCTGATTATATCAACAATCGGGATATGGGGAGCCGAGTCCCAGTTAAATGCTCTGGCCAAGGGAACCCCCGATTTTCCACCGATCGTTTATGGCTGGACGGAACCGTATGCGGCAGCTGGTCACGTAGTGGCGATCTTCGGCGGGAAAGGGTGTCTTCGTTGTATTTTGGATGATAGCGGCCGGGATCCGCTGCCAACGACATCATGGCCCAATGAAGGGACGTTGCGTGCGACTCCTTCGTGCGGAGGTGATTTCCAACCATATGGGGCGATTGAACTGAGCCACATACAGACTCTTGTAGCGGATCTGGCGGTTGATGTTTTGACTGCTCGGGTGCAAAAGATTACGCACCATGCCTGGATCGGCAAGAAAAAGTTGTTGGAGATGAACAACGGCACATGGAATACTGCATGGACGACAAAATACGGTGATCCTATGAACGGCGGCCGATTCGTTGAAGCTGCATTCGTTACAGACCCATCTTGCGTTATTTGCGGGGATATAGAGTGATTTTGCGATATGTCAAAGACTCTGGCGGTGGCTCTGTCATATTGACTGAAAAGGTAATTGAGACCTTAAAACAGTACCGGCAAAAAAAAATCTTTGAAAAGGAGGCCGGAGGGCAGCTCTTCGCACAATTCGATGGTGCGGATACATACATTGTTGATGCTACACCGCCAAATCCGTCTGATAAACGAGGTAGGTTTTCGTTCCGGCCCGACCGTAATATACAACAAATCGATATAGCCCGCCGCTACACTATGGGTCTCCATTTCGCTGGAGACTGGCACACTCACCCACAGCCCATCCCTAGCCCATCCTCGATCGACATTGCAAGTATGATTGAATGTTTCAATAAATCAAAGCATGGGCTGAAAGCGTTTTTGATCGTTATTGTTGGAGTAGCCGAGCCACCTCTGGGAATATATGTAGGTTTGGTAAGAAATAATACGATTGAAAAAATGAACCTCGACACAATACACCCGCCTCTCACAAGCGCTCGTTGGTGAGTTCCATCCCTATACCCTTGCATCACCATACGCAGATCAGACTACGGCTAGATTATTGTGTCTTGGCAACGCTAGATTATTGTGCTGAAAAATGAAAAAAGGCGACCACAAGGGCCGCCTCTATCCAGGCCGGACGGGTATCCGGGTCTGAAGACTCTAGTAGGGTTTTACTCCAGAAAATATGGCAAGAACCTCGAATT
>JAYTVV010000222.1:0-18460 GCA_043743795.1 Geobacteraceae bacterium | reverse complement strand
ATGCATTACGTTTTGCAGCCCAGCGCGAGGCAACTTCGTCATGGGGGATGAACACGGCATCAGGGTCGTCAGCCTCTTTCAGCGCCGACTCAACCTGGCTGCGGAACCAGCGGTCGTGCTCCAGTGCCTCTGCCTTTGGCAGTCTGATCTGAAAGGGGAGCCCTTTTTCGAGAACCACTTGATGCAGAAAAAGACGAATGGCCTCGCTCATGGTGAGGCCGAAACGCTCCAGCAGAACCTGAGCCTCAAGTTTAACGCTGCTGTCAATTCGTGAACGAATAACGGTTTCTGACATGACTGATACCTCCTGTATTTTGTAGCTACAGCGTAGCTTAATATGTGCCGTTTTTCAAGCGGCTTGATTAAGCCCATACATGGATAGACCACTGTACCAGTCGTACATCTCGTAACAAAGAAAGGAGAATGAAAGATGAAGATTGAAGTATTGGGAACAGGCTGCGCCAAGTGCAAGACACTTTATGAGAACGTAAAAAAGGCGGTCGCTGAAAGCGGTACGGTCGCTGAAATTGTTAAGGTAGAGGAAATTCCGAAGATCATGGCCTATGGCGTCATGAGTACGCCCGCTCTGGTAATTGACGGCCAGGTCAGGTTTTCCGGCAAGGTGGCTTCTGTAAGCGAGATTATGGGGATGCTATGATAAGGCGCGTAATGCATCACAAAACATCAAAGGAGATTAGTATGAAAACAAGATTCTTGGCAGTAGCAGCATGTATCCTGAGTTTGTCGTCACTTGCATCCGCCCTCACTCCCGAAGAAGCAACGGTTGTGCAAAAAGTTGCTGAGTCCTACCTCAGCAATATCCCCGCCGGTGAGTATCACATAATGGCAGACAAACTTCATGAGCGGATCAACTCCGGCAAGAATGATTTTGTCCTTGTGGACGTCAGAGTTCCCAAAGACAAAACATTTGATCAAAACCATCTCCCCGGAGCGATGTACATCAGCTTCAAAGACATAGCAAGACCGGAAAACCTGGCCAAACTGCCAAAAGACAAGGACATCATTGTGTACTGCGCCACCGGGCATGAGGAGAATAAAGTTCTGACGGTTCTGCGTATGCTTGGTTATCGTGCCTATGCTCTCAAATGGGGCTATATGTCATGGAAGACCGCAATGCCAACCGGTTTGACCTTGAAGGCCGTTGAGGGTTCAATCCTGAACAATTACCCGGTTGAAAAGTAATCCACAAGGGAATCCACCCATGAAAACTCTGCTAGCACTTATGCTCCTGGCTATAACCGCAAACATCGCCTACGCCGAACTCCCATCTGCCACATCAACTAACGTCAACCAGGCGCTTGTCTCCGGCAAACCGACGGTCATTGACCTCGGTGCCCGCACCTGCATCCCCTGCAAGAAGATGGCGCCGATCCTGGAAGGGCTGTCTCAAGAGTACCGGGGCAAAGCCAATGTCCTGTTTATCGATGTGCATGATGATCAGCCGGCTGCCCAGAAGTTCCGTGTCCAGATGATCCCCACGCAGATTTTTTTCAATGCCCAGGGGAAAGAGGTCAAGCGTCACACCGGCTTCTTTGATAAAACCGAGATAGTCAAAGAACTGAAGGCGGCCGGGCTCAAATGACCTTTCTGGATAACATCGAGCAGATTGTCGCTCTCTATCCGATCCTGGCCTTAGGGGCGGTCTTTCTGGCCGGAGTGCTGTCATCCGCATCACCGTGTGTGTTAGCCACCATCCCCCTGGTGGTTGGCTTCGTGGGGGGCTATGCCGATGGTGATCGCTGGAAAGCCTTTCGCTACTCGCTGATATTCATTCTCGGCTTGTCGCTCACGTTCACCGCATTCGGCGCAGCTGCGGGTTTGCTGGGCACCATGTTCGGCACGCTGGGTGGCGGCTGGTACATAGCAGCGGGGATTGTTGCCCTGGTAATGGGCGGGCAGATGATGGGGCTGTATGAGATCCGCCTGCCGATCCGGCGCGATTTCAAGCCAAAGCAGGGCGGCATGGTCGGCGCCTTCTTGCTGGGGCTGTTCTTCGGGGTCGTCTCTTCACCCTGTGCGACACCGGTGCTGGTGGTGATCCTGACCTATGTCGCTACCAAGGGGCAGGTACTTTATGGCACGGCACTGCTTTTCGCCTATGCCATCGGCCACTGTCTGCTGATGCTGGCCGCAGGGACGTTCACCGGATTTATCGAGTCATTTGTCAAGGCGAAGGGCGTTGTCAACTTCTCGCTCTGGACAAAACGCCTGGGTGGACTGGTTGTGGCTATTGTTGGTGGATATTTACTTTGGAAGGCTTGAGAGTAACTCAGCACACCTATTCAACTACAATAAAAAGAGCGAAATAAATGGTGTGCTAATATTGATCTAGTCTGAGAGTAGCACTGGGGAGCCAATTGTATGAAAGGATTGCAAAATGAATTGGGATGAACGCTACAGCGAACCGGGATTTGTCTACGGCACTGATGCAAATGAATTCCTTGTATCGGTCGTTAACCAGATTCCGCGTGGAAAGATTCTATCTCTGGCTGAAGGAGAAGGGAGAAATGCCGTTTATCTGGCATCGTTGGGATATGATGTTACCGGAGTTGATGGATCTGAAGTCGGCCTTCACAAGGCTCAAGCGCTTGCTGTTGAACGTGGCGTCGCTATTACCACAATTCATGCTGATTTGAGTCATTTTGAAATCGGTCATGAACAGTGGGATGGAATTATCGCCAGTTATTGTCATGTTCCTTCAGCAATTCGCATTCCGCTCCATCATGCGGCGGTACGGGGACTGAAGCCGAGCGGTGTCTTTGTGCTGGAGGCGTACAGCAAAGAGCAGCTCACCTATGATACGGGCGGTCCTCAATCGCTTGACATGCTCATGTCTCTGGATGATGTGAAACGAGAACTTGCAGGGCTGGAGTTCAGGCACGCTGTTCAGGTAGAACGGGAAGTACGTGAAGGCAGCAGACACACCGGACTGGCATCAGTAATCCAGATTGTTGGCATCAAATCATGACGTATGCCGATTTGCAGGAATCCCTTCGAATACTTGGCTTGGGCGATAGAATCAGTATCAAAGAGATCAAAGCTCGTCATCATGTACTGGTGAAGCGTCATCATCCAGATGCTGGAAACGCAGGCGATCAAGAGACCATTCGCAATGTGAATGCCGCCTATCGAGTACTGCTTGATTATGTCACTGCGTATCGGTTCTCTTTTGCAGAGGATGAATTTTATGAACAGAATCAGGACGAGCGTCTCCGACAGCAGTTCATGGATACCCCTCTATGGGGCAAAAGGTAACCTCACAAATCCCAACAAATTAAAGAGTTGTATTTCGTTCTCATGCAGCAAATGCAATACAATGGCAGGAAGTGCAAAATCTGCACGATACAAACATCGCTGGGGACTTTTGGTTGTCATAAAATGCCGTAATTACGATATGATACGGAGTTGGCACATACTCTGCTCTATCCTTGGGTAGAAATTCAAAAAACTCAGGAGGAATAGAACATGAAACCACGTATCGTCACAATTGCAGCAGTAATGGGACTATTGGTTGCTTTGAGCGCAGGAGATCTGTTTGCCGCAGGACGCGGTAATGGTGGTGGCAAGGGACAGGGAGGTAATGGCATGTGCGTCAGCCAGCAGTCCGGGAGCGGCGGCACAACGGCAACCCGTCCGGTTGGATCACAGCGCCGTGACGGCACCTTTTTGACTACCGGAGTAACCGCTAACGGAGCTACGACACGTCCCGGTAATGGCAACGGTCTTCAGGACGGCTCCCGCCTGAATACAACCACCCCGGCACCAGCACCTGTTCAGTAGATACAGAACCTTGCGACCCGGCAGTTCAGTTCCCCTGCCGGGTCGCCTAAACCAGGAAGAGTACGATGAAACGAACTATTCTCATATTCATGCTTACTGTCACGGCCCTCTGGAATAGTGAAGCATTGGCCTTCTGGGGGAGTGACTCAACAGATACAACCAGTGGTCTTAACGTGGCGGCAGGATTTGATGTCAACACAATAACCACTGTTGCCGGCAAAGTAACGATGTCGCCAGAACGTAAAGGCGAAGAACAGCATACTGTGATGATGGTTTCTACAGCTCAGTGTTTGGTGACAGTCATACTCGGACCATGGTCGTTTTGGGAAAAACAGGTCATAACCCTTACAAAAAATCAGGATATTACTATTACCGGTTCACTTGCACAGGGAAAGGACGGAGCACTGTACCTTTTTGCTCAAAGGCTTGAGAACCGTACTACCGGAGAAACGGTCTTACTTCGTTCTGAGTCGGGCAAGCCGCTGTGGTCAAGAGGCGGTTCGGGAACTCAAAACGGAAATCGCCCGATGGACGGGAGTGGCTCTCATTCTGGTACAGGTAACCGTGGCAATGGTATGAGAGGTGGAAGACGGTGATAAGAAATTATATGAATTGTATATGGGGCCTACTGGTTCTGTTCGTAACCAATTCAAGTCCGGTTTACGCGCTCAGCACAATACCTGACAAACCGCAGACCGCGTCTATCAGCCTGGGAGCGGAGTTTGCCTCTGGTAAATATGGCACGGACACCACGACACGCAGCCTTTATATGCCACTGATAGCAACATGGTCGCCTAATGATCGCTTTGACATAGGCATCGAAGTACCTTTTATCTATCAAAGCAATTCCAATGTAACAACCAACCTGTTCAGAGACAGCCAGCAGACCGCAACTGCAGTAGCTTCAGTAGCAAAAGGAGGTCCAGGTGGCACCGGGGGCGCTTTCCTGCAACCGGGCGTAGGAGGTCCTGGTGGTGCAACGTCATCCGGTTCACCATCATCGGATGTCGCAGGACTGGGAGATATAATCTTCCGCCTGGGTGTCATTGCTCTCACAGAAAATACTACAACTCCCCAAATCCGACCCTCCGTATTTATAAAATTCCCGACTGCCAATAAGAGTGATGGCCTGGGAACCGGAGAGTTTGATGCCGGAATTGGTGTCGAGCTGACAAAGTGGCTTGGCGATGTCCACCTGACCGGCGAAGGAATGTTTAACTATCAAGGCCGGGCAGACGGTTTCGGTCTTAAAAACTACTTCAGCTATACCGGTGGAATCGGTTATCAGCTCACAGAAAATATAGAACCTATGATGATGGTAAAAGGGGCTTCGGCACCATCAGATTACTCCAGTGAACTACTTGAAGTGCGTGCACGACTTATCTGGTCACTTACCAGTTCCACATCCCTTGACCTGTACGGCTCGCATGGAATTGCCGACAGCAGCCCTGAATATGGTGGTGGTATTGCGGTTATCTACTCGTTCTAAACATGGGTAAAATTACCCGAATTATAATCGGTATTCCAATTTGCTTCACCATGCTGGTAGCGTGGTTTGCCTGGTCTGCCTTTCACTCGGCCCCACCGCTAGCATCTGAGAATCTGCGTGGCGCCGGACTCTCTATTTCTGCGGCTATCGAACAATTGGCGGTCGCCGATTCCTCATTTCGCTCTTTGAGACGTTATACAACTCCCGATATTGCCTACTTTGCGCTGGTTGACCGACAAGGAATCATCCGTTTTCACACAAATCCTGGCCTGATTGGCCAGCCATTTTCCAATGATGAGCAGAGACCGTTTCCTGATGGAATCTCAGAGCAACGCGAACAACTTGGTACCGGTGAATTGGCCTATATTCTCCGTACGAAAGTCCACGCTGGCCACGAAGAATATCTACTCGTACTGGCGTTGCACACCTATCGTGCAGATCAGGTCATACGTAGGGCAAAAACCGGCGTTACGGTCGTCTCCGCACTAACTGTTGCATTATGGGGGCTGACTCTGCTGTTACTATGTATGTTGCGACGGGAAGAACGACACCATAGAGAAATGAATCGACGTGAGGAATTGGCACGGCTTGGTGAGTTGGGCGCAGTCATGGCCCACGAAATCCGCAACCCCTTGGCCGGGATCAAGGGATATGCCCAACTGATAGAGAGCGCCAACAACCTGGAGCAGGCCCGTCTGTATGCCGACAAGGTTGTAACTCAATCACTCCGCATGGAATCCCTGGTGGATGACTTGCTTTCGTTTGCCCGTGAAGATCGTGGTGAACGGCAACCGACTGATCTGGCAGCCCTGGTGCGTGACAGCGTCATGATGATACGTATAGAGGCTGATTCGGAACGAGTAAAGGTTGTTCATACACCCCAAGCTGCTATGAAAGCAGTGGTTTCTTCTGACCAAATTATTCAGCTCCTGCTCAACTTGCTAAAAAACGGACTTCAGGCAATGCCGGACGGCGGAGAGATGCGCGTAGAGCTTAAAGGCTCGAAGTCATCGGCAATCATCAAAATTTGCGATTCCGGCATCGGCATACCATCGGAAAGTATCCCTCATATCTTTGATCCATTCTGGACCAGTAAGGCGCGGGGGACTGGACTTGGCCTTGCTCTGTGTCAAAAAGTCGCGCATGAGCATGGTGGTAATGTAACTGTTGAGAGTACGGTTGGGGTTGGTACCACCTTTACGGTAACCTTGCCACTGGCGACATAACAAAAGAAAGGATTCCATGTCGGCAACCATATTGATTGTAGAAGATGATGCCGTATTTCGGGAACTGTTGACCACCATTCTTGATCAAGCCGGCTATACAGTGACGACAGCTGCTGATGGCGGTGAGGGTTTGCGCCGACTTCAGCGCGAGCGCTTTGACCTGGTGCTCAGTGATTTGAAAATGCCGGTGCGGAGCGGGCTCGACCTATTCCGTGCAACCCGCACTGAACCGCATGCTCCGCTGTTTATCTTCATAACCGCCTTTGGTCGAGTTGATGAGGCCGTTGCAGCCATCAAAGAGGGGGCCTTCGATTTTCTATCCAAACCGCTTAAAGATCCGGCGAGCCTTTTGGCCATTGTACAGCGAGCTCTTGAGCAAGTGGAGCTTGAGCGTTTGACGGTATCCTTGCAGGAGATAGAGAAAGCCGGTCTTCCGCCTGAAGATCTGATCTTTGCTGGCAGAGCCATGGAGGTCGTCAGGAAGTTGGTACAGGATGTGGCCAAAACTCCGGCAACCGTACTGCTACACGGTGAAAGTGGAACCGGCAAGGAACTGATAGCACGAATGCTTCATCTGGCAAGCCCGCGAAAAAGTGCTCCATTTATACCGCTCAACTGCGCCGCTATTCCGGAAAACCTTCTTGAAAGCGAACTGTTCGGTCACGAGCGCGGTGCATTTACGGGGGCTGTCCAAGCGAGACGGGGTAAATTCGAGTTGGCTCAAGGCGGGACTATCTTCCTGGATGAGATTGGAGAAATGCCGGCACTGCTCCAGGTAAAGCTGTTACGTGTCCTTCAGGAACGAACCTTCGAACGACTGGGCGGGAGTCTGCAGATTAAGGCTGATGTGCGTGTAATTGCCGCGTCCAACCGGGATCTGGCCAAAGAGGTCGCCGAGAAGCGTTTTCGAGAAGACCTTTTTTACCGGTTAAATGTTTTTCCAATCAGCCTGCCACCATTGCGTGAACGGGTTGATGCCATCCCTGGACTCGTTCGGCATTTCTGTGCCCGGTTTTCTGCTGCAACGGGACTTCGCCGCCCGAACGGTGTCTCTAGCGATGCCCTGAAGCTTCTGCAACTGTATTCCTGGCCCGGGAATGTTCGTGAATTGCAGAACATAATCGAACGCGGTGTCATTCTCGCGAGAGGTGAAATAACCCCCCATGAATTGCCAGCCGGGATGCTGGAGCAGCATACGCTTCCCGAAACCTCCGAAGGAATTCTCAAGCATCGCGAGAAAGAGACAATCGTGAAAACCCTTCAGCAATACAAAGGCAATCGTCGTCAGACAGCTGACGCTCTCGGAATTTCACTTCGGACATTGCAGTATCGTCTTAAAGAACTTGAGCTGTTGGTTAAGGAAGAACCGTAGTTAAAATCCAGAAAAGAAGAAAAGGATTCAAGTAATGGAAGAACGCCCGTTTATCAACCGCATCCTTATTTCATTGGTCACGGCATTGAGTTTCGTAGCCATGTCGTTATCAGGTATCGCCGCATTCATTGTACCACAAGGGAAGGTTGCCTTCTGGACCAACTGGACCTTTCTTGGTCTTTCCAAAACACAGTGGGGTAACATACATATCACCACCAGCGTGTTGTTCCTGATCGCAGGCATCTGGCACACTTGCTACAACTGGACTCCACTAATGCAGTATTTGAAGGGTATTCCCGGTCGTATGTCGGCAAGCTGGCGAGACCTGGCCATCGCTTTTCTGATAACGGTCTTTTTCACTGTTGGCGCTGTTACCAAAACCCCTCCACTTAACTACATACTTAACTTCAATAACTGGATCAAGGAAAGCTGGGTCAAGACACCGGCAGATGATCCTCCCTTTGGTCATGCCGAACTGCTTTCACTCAAAGGCTTCTGCAAAAAAATGTATATTGATACGGGGGAAGTACTTAAAGAACTGCATAAAGCCGGAATGTCTGTATCGGACGAGAATATGACGGTTGAACAGATTGCCCTCACGAACAAAATGACACCAGCTAAAGTGTATCAGGTTATCAAAAAACTGGAACGTCCAGATGTTCCGACTGCTGCTGTAGCTGAAGCAATGCCTGCATTATCACTGGTAACTGAGAAATTTGTCCCGACAGTCCCAAATGCAGCAAAAGATAAGCAGAACAACTTGCCTGCAGCCAAGGCCGTTGCCGATGTACCACGCTACACTGGCGATATCGTTATTGAGAAATTTGAGGGGAAGGGAATCGGAAAAAAGACACTCTTAGCTATCTGTCAGGAACTTCATCTTGATAATCAGAAGATACAACAAAAACTCGCTGCCAGACAGATGACAATCAAAGAGGATGAAACACTGAAAGAGGCATCAACACGACTGGGAGTGGTCCCAATTGAAGTTCTCAAAACTATTTTAATCGGCGAACCAATGTGAACTTGGTGAGCTAAAAAACTACCACAGGAGGAAATCGAATGAAAAAAGTATTCGCGTTGTTCTGTCTGACCTTGTCCTTGATTGTCACCTTGGTTTCTTTGAAGGCTGGTCCGGTTATTGCCTCTGGTCATGATGCTGACATTGCAGCCCATAAGTCATGTCAGTACTGCGGCATGGACCGTGAAAAATTTGCCCACAGCAGAATGTTGATCGAGTTCGATGATGGCTCTACGGCAGCAACCTGCAGCCTGCATTGCGCTGCGGTCGACCTGGCAAACAATATAGATAAAACTCCCAAAGCAATCAAAGTCGCCGATTTTGGAAGCAAGGAGTTGATTGATGCCGAAAAGGCCGTGTGGGTGATCGGTGGCAGCAAGCAGGGGGTCATGACCAAAAACGCCAAGTGGGCTTTCAGCAGCAAAGACAAGGCTGCGGCATTCATCAAGGAAAATGGTGGCAGGCAGACCGGTTTTGAGGAAGCAATCAAAGCAGCTTATGAGGATATGTACAATGATACCAGGATGATCCGCGACAAACGTAAGATGATGAAGATGAAAAAGTAGGCGGAGTATTTGAGCAGGTAATGGATATCTGAACTACTCAGCGCAATTCAAATGACAGGAGTATATCATGCAGATTCAATCAACTGGTCAAACTCAAATGTCAGCCCAGCCACAGCAGACACAGTTACGTAAAATGGATGGCAGTGGTAACGGTCAAGGCAGCCGTAATGGCAGCAATTGCACAACCGCTTCCACAAGCGGAAGTGCGCAGCAAGTATCTGCATTGCCTCTTAACAGCACCTTTTCAACTTTTGCCTGACAAGCAAAAACTCTGTTGTAACCAGTTCGTTTGAAGTTGCGGCATGAAAGAAAGTCACCTATCAAGTAAGGATAGGTGACTTTTTTACAACGGTTATAAGCTGTTTATGCAAGTGACTGATTTGTCTCTAAAGTCGCACAGCAAGCTTTTTTAAAAATCTTCAATCAACAGTCCAGCACCTCACGCACTTTGGTTGCCAAGGCTGGTAATGAGAACGGTTTCTGAATGAAATGCACACCCTCATCAAGCACTCCGTGGTGAGCAATGACATCTGAGGTGTATCCCGACATAAATATGCACCTCATCTTCGGATATTTTGACTGCAGCTGCTGGGCGAGATCACGTCCGTTCATTTCAGGCATGATGACATCAGTAATAAGCAGATGAATTTCACCGGTTTGCTCTTCAGCCAGTCGAAGCGCATCGCTTGGCTTATTTGCCGGCAGTACCATGTAACCCTGTTTTTCAAGGATCATGGTGGTTATATTCATTATGGCCGACTCGTCTTCCACCAAGAGAATTTTTTCCTGTCCTCCCGGAATGACATCTGTCGCGCTGGCGACAGGTCTTTTTTCTTCACTGCCGGCATATTTGGGCAGGTATATCGAAAATGTGGTTCCAGAACCTCGCTCACTGTAAACATCGATAAATCCGCTGTTCTGCTTTACTATTCCGTAGACTGTAGCTAAGCCGAGGCCGGTCCCAACGCCAATGCCTTTAGTCGTGAAGAACGGCTCGAAAATATTGGCCAGAGTAGCCTTGTCCATTCCGCTGCCGTTGTCACTGACGGTTACGTGCACATATTCACCAGGAATAAAATCCTTTTTGTTGGCGCAGTACGCAGTATCAATATACCTGTTTCCTGTCTCAATGGTGATCTTGCCACCATTGTTAATGGCATCGCGGGCGTTAACGCACAGATTCGCCAGTATTTGGTCAACCTGGGAAGGGTCGATTTTTATCTGCCAGAGATTAGGCGCCGGATGCCAGTTGAGGTGGATATCCTCACCGATAAGTCGCTGCAGCATTTTAAGCATACCGGTTACGGTCTCATTCAGGTCGAGTATTTTCGGGGCTATGGTCTGCTTGCGGGCAAAAGCTAAAAGTTGACGGGTCAGATCGGCAGAACGCTCTGCAGCATTGCGAATCTCTATCAGATCTTTGCGTAACGGATTGGACTGATCACAATGCATAAGTCCCAACTCGGCATGACCTAGGATAACGCCGAGCATATTATTAAAGTCATGAGCAACGCCACCTGCCAATCGACCGACCGACTCCATCTTCTGTGCCTGATGGAGTTGGGATTCGAGCCTGGTCGTCTCCTCTACAGCACGCGTACGCTCGGTAATATCAGTAAAAGTAACAACAGATCCGAGGATTTTACCGTCTTCCGTAATTGGATACGATGAATATTCGGCCGGGAACGATGTGCCGTCTTTCCTCCAGAGCACTTCGTTGTCAGCCCGGAATCCTACGCCATTTTGTTCGGCGCAAAAAACGGGGCACTCATTCATCGGATACGGAGACCCGTCGAGATGGTGGTGAACGAGCTCATGCATATTTCTGCCGATACATTCATCCAGCTGGTAACCGAATGTTTGCAGGCCTGCCTTGTTGATAAAGGTGCAATTCCCCCGTATGTCGATACCGTAGATCCCCTGGTCAGTAGCATCCAGCAACTGGCTGATATTGTGCCTGCTTTCCCGCAGTTCCTTTTCAATCTTGACCCGCTCGCCTATCTCCTTTTCCAGGGCAGCTGTACGATCAATGACGTTATAGTGCAGTTTTCTATTGTAGAAAAACAGGGCTAATCCAGCAACTACAAAAACCGTTGAAGCAGCAGTAACAATGGAAAGGGCGGATTTTTCATTGTTGATTGGAGCGCGAATCGACTCTATGGCGCGTATCCGTCCGGCCTGCTCGTTGAAACCGCCGTTTCCGGAATAAATCCGCTGTAAACCGAGTGGCGCATCAGTACGTTTACCATGGCATCGTATACATGCTTTATTCGTTTCAAGAAAGGGGATCGCATAATAGAGATATTCTTTGTCATCGAGTTTAATGACCCGGCGGAATTCTTTCAGGCTGCGTTGTTCGTTAAACATCCTGATCAGGCCCATTTCGAATTCATCGGCCTTATTCAAGGGATTACGAGGGTTGTCGGATGCCAGTTTGTAATAGACTTCGGGTAATCCGGCCTTAACACGTTCCTCATTGTGGAAGGCATGCATTACACGTACTACAAACGATGAAGAAAGGATCTCGGGGGTATAATAATCTTTTGGTATTTCTTCGTTATCAAGTGCCTTGAAAAAAGTCGGATGCATGACCCTCTGGATATAGTGGTGTACAGCTCTATGAGAAAGCAGGATATTCTGGATATTTTCCTCAGCCTCACTCATCACATACGCAGAAAGGGCATAATACATCCCCACTGCCGCAAGGACAGCAGCCAGGACCGGTATCAAGATTACCTTTAGCCAGTTGTTCCGCTTACCCGGCATATTTATCACACCAGAATCAACCAAATTGCCACCCCATGCAGATTTCAAGAACATATTGCTTTTAGCATATATATTTTGAATTGCAAGGTTTCATAAATGAATACATTTGAACAGTTTCAAGCTAATAAACAGCTCATTAATTGTCATTTGCTTTGAGTCCGTAATCAGAAAACAAAAAGCCACCAATCAAATAATGATAAGTGGCTTTTTTGCTTATCCGGGAAAATCTACTTTACGCAGGTGCCGGATTTGATCTGTGTACGGGTACCGGATTTGGTCTGAGTACCATTAGCTGCGAAGACGGCTACGGAAAGTGACAGGGCAACAAGGGCGGCGGTTGCAATAATTACGAGTTTTCTCATGGTGATTCTCCTTTTTGTTGTTGTGTGATGATAATTGGGATTGGAAATTACTTCACGCACGTGCCGGATTTTATCTGGATCCTGGTGCCGGTCTGGCTCTTGGTTGCTGCGAAGGCTGTTACGCTGAGTGACAATGCTACAAGTGCTGCAGTTGCTGTAATCATGAGTTTCCTGGTTTTCATCGGTACTTCCTCCTTTAGGGTGTGTTTGTCTGATTTGTTCCACGGAGCGTGCCAAACATAAATCCAAACATAACTATCCAATATTGCTTGCCATATAAATTTTGCAACAACTCCTACCCATCTGATTTAGTGCAAAATCTGCGATCAGGTTATTTCCCTTGCACGTACCTGCACACTGTCCCCCCGCTGTTTCATAGCCGCCTGTTTTTTCGCAAAACTGCGACTGATATTTTTTCAAATATTACATATTGACATTCATATTATTGAATAGTATTTTGTGCATATTCACAAAACAAAAGGGGTACTCACATGAAAGTCTGTTTTCCGGTAGTTGATAATCAGGGGTTGGCCAGTCAGGTATTCAATCACTTTGGCTCCGCACCGGAGTTTTTGATTGTAGATGTGACCACCAAAGAATTTCAGTCAATCAGCAACAGCGACCAGATTCATCAGCATGGAGCATGTAATCCTGTTGCGGGACTTGGTGGAACTCATGTTGATGCAATCGTTGTCGGCGGTATCGGCGGCGGTGCACTGCATAAGTTGAATGTGGCAGGCATCCGTGCATTTAAGGCTCATAGCGGATCAATTTCTGAAAACATTGACAAGTTGAAGGTCGGTACACTTCAGGAATATCTTCCTGGCCATACCTGTGGCGGTCATGGCCATAGCCATGGGTGCTCTCACTAATCATGTCACGCCCACGTAAACCAAGACAATGTGCTTGTCCTCACCGGGCGGGCTTTTCCGCAGTATTCAAGCCAGCCGGGACACCTCTTAAGGATATGGAAATAATTCGCCTTGCTAATGATGAGCTTGAGACCTTGCATTTATGTGACGGAGAAGGGATGACCCAGGAAGAGGCTGGTGTCTGCATGGGAGTGTCACGTGGCACAGTTCAGCGACTACTTGCAGCTGCTCGTTGCAAAGTGGCTAAGGCCATTATCGGGCAGAAAGCTCTGGCGATTTCTGGCAACACACCTGAAAAGGTCGACAGCAACAGTATGATAGAAGGCGTCGCTAAAGAACAACTTGGGAGTGCGAAAGGTTCTTCAGTATGAGTACTCAGTATTCAGCAAAAGTTTTGGATCATGTCCACAACCCGAGAAACGTGGGTTCAATTGAAGATGCCAATGTGGTTGTTCAGGCCGGTGATCCCAGCTGCGGCGATGCTCTCGTCTTTTTTATCAAAATAGAAAATGAAATCATCCATGACATCAAGTTCCTCATCAAGGGATGTGGCGCAGCCATAGCAACTTCATCGGTAGCAACAGAACTTGTAATGGGAAAAACCCTTGACGAAGTACTGACCCTCAACGACCAAAGAATAGCAGCTGCGCTGGATGGACTGCCTGAAGAAAAAATGCATTGCTCGAATATGGCTACTTCCGCGTTGCATACAGCGGTAAAGCAGTACCGTTCGACAGCTGCTGGCGAAACAATGCCTATTGGATGAATGATCTGGTTCGGGAATTTTCAAAAAGTGGTGCTGATATGGATGCATTTACAGAACTGAAAGAAATTGCGACCATGTTGGGTAAGGAGGGAGAATTCCCAACTTGGCTTTTGACGGATATCCTGGCTATTGCCGATGAGCCAAAACATTACGCAGATAAAGTTCAACTTATCAAGCTCCTTATCAACCAGATCGGCAATTTCGATACCTACGCCGGTGCAGGATGTTTTGATACGTCTGTCAGTGCCGAGGCAATAGGATCAACAATTCGTCAGATAATGACAAAGTAACGCATTAATAACCGAGGTGCTGAAAATGGCTTGTGGCTTAATGGACTGCTGTCAGTTCTTTAATGACAATATGAAGGAAATGCCAAAAACCGCAGAATACGTGAAGGATAAGCTCTGTCGTGGAGATTATGAGGCCTGTAACAGATTTAAGATCTATCAGGAGTTCGGCAAAAACAGTGTCCCTCGTGACCTTGATCCTGAGGATACAGAACAAGTAAAAAAAGTCCTTCAGTGTTTGAGACAGAAGCAGGATGGGGAAGGGAATTGACTCCGGAGGCAGGGATAATATGAACTCAAAGACGAAGGTTGGCATAATTATCTGTGACCGCTACCGCAGTTGTGCGGGAGGGAAATGCCTCAGAGCAATGCGGAACAAGGAGGGGGCTTTCAGTATCTATACTGACACGGATGTCGAGTTGGTAGGATTTACAACCTGCAATGGTTGTCCAGGCGGCAACGTAGAATATGCGGGCGAAGAGATGGTCAAGAATGGCGCAGAGGTTATTCATCTGGCCACAGGCATGCTTGTCGGCTATCCCCCCTGTCCATACATCGAGACATTTAGAGCATTTATTGAAATGCAGTATGGGGTCAAGGTTGTTGTCGGAACGCATCCGATTCCTGCAAATTATTATGAAAATCATATGTGTCTTGGAACTTGGAATAATCCTGTCTGGAAGCCACTTATTGCACCAACTATCTGCGATGAAGCGACCCGCGCACTCTATGATTAACTAAGGATGACTACTATGAACCTGAAACATCATTCACTGATAGTAACTGCGATACTTGTCATCCTTATAACATCCCTCGGCCTGGCGATAGCAGACTCGTCGGTATTCAAGGTAGATCGACAGTTCTATCCATACTACCCATCGCTAATAAAATGGGAAAAGTCAAAAGCCGAATTCACTCCGCCAAGTACCTGCAAGGATTGTCACGAAAAGCAGTACAAGGAATGGAACGGATCAGTCCATAGCCTGGCATTTAGAGACCCTGTCTACCAAGGTGAGCTAAACAAGGCAGTCAAAGCCGTCGGGCATGAGATATCGAGACAGTGCGAAGGGTGCCACTCTCCTGCCGGTGTGGTAACTGGTGAAATCAAGGGACCAGGTAATGCCGGCCTGGGTGAAATGGCGTTAGCTGGTGTCTCATGCGACATCTGCCATTCGGTCAGTGGGGTTACCCATTGGCAGACACCATCCCACGAACCTGAAAACGGTTCTTTTATACTTTCTCCGGGAGTCAATACTCAGGATGGAAGTAAGCTTGTCAAGAGGGGCCCGCTTAAATCTGATAGTGACTGTGGGGGCGGTTTCCACGAATGTGTCGAGTCAGAACTACACATACAAGCCGATCTGTGTGCTTCATGCCACCAGGTTTACCATTACGATTCCCATTTTCCTCTTGAGTCGACCTACCTCGAATGGAAGCACGGACCGTATGCCCAAAAGAACATCCATTGTCAGGACTGCCACATGGTAGAAACGGAGGTGTTCAAGCGTACAGCTGATACCTTTGAAAAGCCAAAGCGCAGTGAGTACCGTCACTATTTCAACGGGGCGAACTACCTGCTGAGCTATCTTGGTGCTGAAGCGGCCAAAAAAGCGGGTGACAAAGAGCAATCCGACCTATTGATGAAGCAGTATGCGATGGCTGTCGAACGACTGAAAGCAGCGGCTGACCTGGAGGTAACTCCTGTCTACATCAACGGGAAAATTTCCGAGATCAAGATTCGAGTTAAAAATATGCGCGCAGGCCATAATCTGCCGACCTCTCTGACTAATGTGCGCCAGATGTGGCTTGAAATTACAGCCAAAGACCAGAACGGCAAGGTTGTCATGAGTAGCGGCACAGTCAAACCCGATGGCAGCCTCCCCGATAATGTCCGTCTCTTTAATTCGGATGGCATGGGAGACGGTCTCCATTTTGCCATCGATCCATGGGCAGTCACTGCCTTTTCACGGCACGAAACGATTCCCCCCAAAGGGTATAAGGATGTTTTTTACGGAATACCTTTGACAACTTCTGCCACATCGATTTCGGTTGAAGTCCGATTGCGTTATCGTCAGGCAGATCAAAAGGTTGCCGAAGCCCTCCTTAGCGCAGTACCCAAAGATATCGACCTGGAAAAGATCTACGGTATCAAGGCGGTTCCTCTGCTTCCGATAGTGGATATGGTTACGACGAACAAGGTTTTCACCTCTTCGCAAAGGTAAATCCATGTAAGTAAGTGAATGGTGCACTTGGCACACTGGCAAAGAGGAAGATAAGGACAGGACTCTTGATTCAAGATCCCACAAACAGATATATCGCTGCAATTTTGTCCCAATGTGACGTGAGCGGCAAAGATATTCTGGAAATAGGATGCGGTAAGGGAAGAATTACCCGTGACCTTGCCAGTCATGCCCGCCATATAGTCGTGACTGATCCTGATGTAAATGCACTCGGAGTAGCGCAGGCTACAATCAGCTTCCGAAATATTGACTTCATGGAGGCGTCAACCGGTATACCAGACCTGCCTGATGGTAGCTTTGATGTAGTCATTTACACACTCTCTTTGCATCACGTCCCGATTGCAGCAATGTCGGACAGCCTGAACAATGCTACAGCATTGCTAAAAAAAGACGGTTTAATCATCGTCATTGAACCGGGAGATAAAGGCTCTTTTACCCTGGCAAAAGAACAATTCGGGGCCGGAAGCGGTGACGAAGGTTCGGCAAAGGCTGCAGCCATAAAGGCCATGCGTTCCTTAGCAGGTTGGAATGTGGGAGAGACACATCACTTCTATACTCAGTTTCAGTTCGACAGTTACGAGGATTTCTTCACTAACATGCTCCCTGATTTTCGGCAGCAACCAGACGAATTCATCTCCGAAATCAAGACGTACCTCTATCTGCATCGGACAGCGAACGGTTTCGTCCTTGATGCAGAGCGCAGGCTGAATATGTTGAGGCGGAATAACCAGCAGCAATAATTCAAATAATCGAAGGGGAGAGCATATGGAGCACTTTCTAGCCATAGTCAAGGAGACCGTAAACCCGGCCACTCAACCAGTAGGGGTCAATCTGATCAGAGACCCCGCGACTATCGACAGCCTGAAAATTAAAGTACGCGGTAAGCGGTTGGCTGTCTGTCAGCAGGTTGCCTACAGTCGGATGTACTCCTGGTCGACGTTGACAGATGCCGGGACATCCCACTGTGCGATCGGTGCAGCCTGCACCGGACTGATAGTGCCACCGCAAAGAATCCTTGACGGAACTGTCAATACCGGTGTCTACCAGGAAAACCAGCAGGCCGCCGCTGCCATGCAGCAAGTAATGCCACGTATCCAACCCGGTGTCGCTGGGGTACTGACCTATCCTCTCGCACGCCCTTTTGCCGGCATTGCTCCGGATCTGGTTGTTATTTATGTCAACTCAGCCCAGGCCATGCGGTTTGTGCAGGCATTCCTGTACCATGATGGAGGCGAATTTGTGATGAGATCATCCGGAGACGCCGGCGTCTGCTCCAGGGCCATTGCCCAGGTTGCCTTGACTGGTGAGCCTACTATTGAAATCCCCTGCATGGGGGATCGGCGCTTTGCCGTTGCCCAGGATCATGAATTGATGGTCGGCATTCCGTACCAGTGGTTGGAGCGAACGGCGGAAGGGCTGTCAGCTACCCACAAGGCTGGAATCCGTTATCCGGTTCCATTTCAAATACCTTCTGAATGCGATTTGCCACCGGACTATATTACTTGCGACCAAGACAGATAACTTTCATGACTTTGACATAAGGACCAAGTTTGGGTCCACATCCTCTAGGGGTACGAGTTCACATGAATAATCTTCTCGACTACAAGTTTCTCATCCCGCTTGTTTTGTTGCTGGGACTTGCACCATTTTTGCCGCAACCCCACATTGTTGAAAAAATCAGAATGTTGATGG
>JAYTVV010000221.1:0-21079 GCA_043743795.1 Geobacteraceae bacterium | reverse complement strand
TATCTATGTTGAAGTTGAGGATGGCCGTAAGGGAGTATTTGACCTCAAACCATATCTGGAGCGAGGTGTATTTCGCGAGCTTAAAGATATCCACTATTTCAATCGTGTCGGAATCCTGTTTGGTGCAGTAACGTGGCCAAACGAACAGGACATCGCACCAGAAACCCTCCTTTCTGAAATGCTCCCTATCGAAACAAATATTTGACACTAGGGGATAATAAGGACTCCCTATTTATCGAGTTGCTTTGTGCTGAAGGGGGTAGCAGGCAACAAGAAGAACAATATCCAATTATCGGTAGACTTCTTTCCGATGCCCAATACGAATGACCGTAATAGTGATTATGGCTGTTATCAGATCAATCTGCATGACAACCCGGTAGTCACCAACGCGCAACCGCCACAGGTCATCATAGCCTTGCATCTTGCGCACATCGCCAACTGGATAGGCTTCACGCAGACGATCTAAGGAAGCAATTATACGAAGTCTTACATTCTTATCCAGCTTTGAAATTTGTTTCTCAGCTTGGGCAGTAAAGAAAAGTTGAATCATAAGCCGATCGTCCGTTTTATTTCATCAAAACTGACGACCTTATTTTCTTTGATTTCATTTTGAGCCTGCTTTATCTGGGTGGCTTCCTCTGGGCTAATTGCTTCATCTTCACTGGAGCACTCGGCAAGATAGCTTCGGAATTCATCATCACTCATCTGCACAGGAAACGGGATGCCCTTAGAAAGACGAACCCGGTTCAAAAACATGTTAATTGCTTCGGTAGTGGAAATGCCAAGCAGATGGAGAATACGCTCGACATCAGTTTTAAGGGACGCATCGACCCGCATGTTTATTGTTGCATTCTTTGCCATAACAACCACCCCCATGTTGTTTTAAAATGTAAAGCAATTGCGTTACAATTTCAACTTTAATCTGAGCGGAAGGTTTCTGGCCAAAGGAATATAAACAAGAGAGCAGAATGTCCAATCATCGGCGGCACAGAGTCGGCGTGGAAAAACCTCGCGCAAATGGTGCGGTTCATGACCGTTGATGAAGTACAGCCGACCCGAAATCCCCAAAATGCAATTTCACAGAATTTTTTTGCAGCCCCGAAGATGGAGTCTTTCTCGGTGGTTGTTTTAAACACAACTCTGATGTTGAAGTCTGCTTTAAAAAGTGTAGCATGGTGGAGTGTAATTTCGAACCTGACAGCCTAACGTCAGAGTGGCCGTGCAAAAATAAAGGGTTTGATCTGTAACTGAACTGGAGCCTGTATGCTGAAAGCTATTCTCACCCGATTTCGTCAGGGACACCGCACGATGGCGTATCCCGATGCGCCGCAGCCTATGCCGCCACGCTTTCGCGGGCTGCCGCTGCTGGATTCTTCGCGCTGCGGCGAGGGGTGCCGTGAATGCGCCACAGCCTGTCCGTACGGGGCGATAACTGCATCAGGCCCCCTGAAGCTCGATATGGGAAAATGTCTGTTCTGCGCGGATTGCGTCGCCGCATGCCCTCACGATGCGATCATCACGTTCACGACCGATGCCCGCCTTTCAAGCCGGAGCCGGGACGGCTTGACGGTGACCGCCGGGGAAGAGTACCATCCGGGAGGGGCGCTGGAGGATGACCTGCTCCGCCTGTTCGGACGTTCGCTCAAACTGCGCGAGGTCAGCGCCGGCGGCTGCAATGCCTGCGAAGCCGATACCAACGTGCTCTCCACGATCGGCTGGGATCTCGGGCGTTTCGGCATCCAGTTCGTTGCCAGCCCGCGCCACGCTGACGGCATGTTCGTCACCGGGCCGGTCAGTGAAAACATGCGGCTGGCCCTGCTTGACACCTATGCGGCAATTCCGGAACCAAAGCTGGTCATTGTTGCCGGTGCCTGTGCGATTAATGGCGGTCCGTTCAAGGACCACGCTGAAGTTCATAACGGGACTGACGGTCTTGTGCCGGTTGATCTCTATATTCCCGGCTGTCCGCCCAACCCCCTGACGATTCTGGACGGGCTGCTGCGGCTGGTGGGCCGTATTCAGGAGTAATCCCGATTCCGGATTAAAGCCCCGTCGTCGTTGGCTCGTTTTCAGCTCCTTGATGGCAACTTTGTTTTGAAATTGGAGTACCCGCTGTACCTGGCAGGAAAAACTATTTTATTAAGGAGATGTGTATGACGCAACAAAAACAGGATACCTATCTACAGGAATGGAAAGAACAGGAAACATGCGCCGAGCAGATGCTGCCGATCATCGGTCGTCTGTACCGCGACCATAATATTATTCTGACCCTGTACGGACGCACTCTGGTTCACAGCACGGTTATCGATATTTTAAAGGCCCACCGCTTCGCCCGTATGATTCTTGATTGCGAACTTACCGTAATGGAAACCTATCCGCTGCTGGCGGCTATGGATAAACTCGATCTTGCGCCGGGAAGGGTTGATCTCGGCAAGCTGACCATTCAGTATCAAAAGGTGGCCGGAACACTTTCACCGGATGAGTTCATTACACGGGAGCTTGCCGCGATTAACACCGGTCACGGCGCCGTGCGTTCGGAGCCGCAGGATATCGTGCTGTATGGGTTTGGGCGCATCGGCCGACTGCTGGCCCGCATTTTGATTGAAAAATCCGGCAGCGGTGAAAAACTGAGAATCAGGGCGGCTGTCGTACGCAAGGGGGGGGCGGATGACCTGCTGAAACGGGCCAGTCTGCTTCGTCGTGATTCCGTTCATGGCCAGTTTAACGGCATTATTACGGTTGATGAAGAAGAAAATGCCATCATTGCCAATGGCAACATGATCCGGATCATCTACGCCGATGCGCCGGAGAAGGTCGATTACACCCGGTATGGTATCCACGATGCTATCCTGATTGATAATACCGGCAAGTGGCGTGATCGTGACGGACTCGGCAAACATCTGCTCGCCCCCGGTATTGCGAAGGTTATTCTGACCGCTCCCGGTAAGGGGGATATTCCGAACATCGTCGCCGGCATCAACAACCACCTGATCACTGCGGAAGAGCAGATTTTCTCCGCCGCCAGCTGTACTACCAATGCAGTTGTGCCGATCATGAAGGCGGTTAATGATCGTTTCGGCATTGTGCACGGCCACTTGGAAACCTGTCATTCCTACACCAATGACCAGAACCTGATTGACAACTACCATAAAGCATCCCGCCGTGGCCGCAGTGCCCCACTGAATATGGTTATTACGGAAACCGGTGCTGCCAAGGCGGTTGCCAAGGTAATCCCTGAATTGTCCGGTAAATTGACCGGTAACGCGATCCGGGTGCCGACTCCGAATGTCTCTTTGGCGATCATGAATCTTGAACTGGCCCATGCGGTTGATGTTGAGACCCTTAACGGCTATCTGCGCAATATGTCGCTTGATTCGCCGCTGCAGAACCAGATCGACTTCACAAATTCTCCTGAAGTTGTTTCCAGTGACTTTGTCGGTTCGCGTCATGCCGGAGTTGTTGACTCACTGGCGACAATTGCCGAGGGAAATCGTTGCGTCCTGTATGTCTGGTACGATAATGAATTTGGCTACAGCTGTCAGGTCGTACGCATGGTTCAGCAGATGGCGGGATTGGAACTGCCGACTCTGCCGAATTGAGGGGCTATCTCAACTCTATCCGGCAAGGAGCATCACGAATGACATTGAACGCGAGAACCCCCCGCGCTGCGGGGGTGGATCACAGCGCCCATTTTGAACACCTGGTTTCCGATCGATCCCATGAGAGCAATCCGCTCATGATTGAATATCGATTGCTCTATGATGAATACTGTGTCCTCAAGCAACGGGCTCTGCTGCTTGACAAGGAAAAAAACAGTCTGAAAACCCAGTTGAGTGAGATGGATCGCTCGCTTGACCTGGCGACACGGATTGATCCCATGACCGGGCTGGCAAACCGCCGTGATATCATGGAAAAAATGGAACGCGAACTGAGTCGCTCCGAGCGCCATCAAAGAACGTTTTCAGTTATGCTTCTTGATCTGGATAACTTTAAACAGCTCAATAACAAATATGGCTATAACGATGGCGACGATGTGCTGGTAGAGGTAGCACGCGTCCTTATGAGCTGTGTCAGAAATGAGGATGTCTGCGCCCGGTGGGGAGGTGAGGCGTTTCTCTTTCTGTTGACAGAAACGAATCTTGAAGGGGCCACGACGCTTGCCCGCAAAATACTGGACTCGATTTCAATGACGGAATTCAAAGTAAATCGTCCGGGGATCCGTATTACTGCAAGCATCGGTTTGTGTGATTATCAAGCGGGACATACAATACACGACTGTATCGGGCGAGCGGACCAGGCGCTGCAATCGGCGAAACAAGGGGGCAAGAACCGTTTTGTAACTGCAGCCTGAGTTATCCCAATTCCGGATCAAAGCCCCATCTTCGTTGGCTTGTCTTCGTCTCCTCAGCCGTCTCCGCCGAAATGAACCGCCAGCCAGATTGTTTTTTGTCCGGAGTCCGTGTGTTCCACCCGATGGCGGCAGCCGGAGGGAATCAATAGATGGTCACCCGGTTTCAGAGTCAGCGGGGCGGCATTGTCCGCGAACAACAATGTCGCCTCGCCTGAAACCAGAAGCACCCACTCATCCCACCCTTGATCATACCATTCACCCGGCGGCGTAGCATGGCCAGCAGAGACGATCCGTTCAATCCGGGTTGTTCCTGATGCAACAAGCGTCTCAAAAAATTCTTTTTGAAAATCAGGCTGAATCCCGTCGAAGAGGCTGTGCGGCAGAGGTGTCATTGTTCTTATGGCTTTTTTACTGCTTTCTTTTTAAGGTCATCAGCTGTTGGTTCCGGCACTGCTTTAATTTCGGGCTGCTGTTTTTCAAGCAGGGCAGAAAGCCGCGCATTTTCAGCCTTCATTTCATTCACTGTGCGGGTCAGTTCAAGTTGTTCGATCTTTAGCTTGTCAGCTCGGCTTCGCTCTGCTGCAAGTTGCTCGACCTGGGTCATCAGAGTGTTTTTCTCCGTCTTGATAAGTTCAAATTCTTTCTCGGTTTTCTGGCATGCGACTGATTCCAGGCGTAACCGCTCCAGTTCCGCCTTGCGGTCTTCAAATAATTTCAATTTGGCTTTGACAAAGGTAAACTGTTTTTCCATGGCCTCCAATTCGGCCGTTGCCCGTGCAAATTCAACCCTGGAAAGCGCCGTTGCAGTTGCAATATCAGCCACGTCAACGGAAAGTTTGATTTCCTTTTCAGTTTCAGGGTTTATCTCACCAAAGCTGAACATGGACTTGCCGGCTTTGTAACACTCATCAGCATTTCTGAGTGCCGTTCGCGCCCGCTCCAGATCGGCAGCAGCTTCTTTATTTCCTTCTATTTTTCCTGCAGCGGCTTCGACAGCGGATCGGGTTAAATCACACTGAAGCAACGTTTTGTTCTTATCCGCTGCATGTGCGCTGGAAAACGACAGACAGCATGTTACGATCAGAAGGAGCTGGCCCCATTTTGAAATCAATTTCATATCAGTTCTCCTCTCCCTGCCGAAATCGCTCAAGGCGTGCTTCCAGCTTTTTTAATTCCGATCGTCGCACGGCAACTTTTTCCAGCAGTTCCTTCTCGGCTGCTTTGGCGTCGGCGGCATTCAACTGAACATCTGCCATTTCAATCTGCCGTGCAGCAACTTTCTCTTTCCCGGCGGCACTACTGATTTTCGCAGCAGAAATGCTTGATTTTGCAGCATCAAGAAGGTCTTTTGCATACTCGCCTGCGGCTGTGGTCATAGCTTTTGCTGCCCGCTGTTCAAGCTGAACCAGTTGGGCATCAAACAAGGTTGGCGTATCTGCAGCCAGGGCGAACGAAGAAAAACACAACAGGGTGATGCTGGTTAAAGCTGCTATTCGTTGCATGCAGGTAACTCCTTGGCTTTCAAAATAGTACCGCTTGATTATCAGGTTATAGTCTGAATTTCAAAAAAACTTGAGTTCGGAGATGGATACTCTAGTTATCCTGTGTTGCCGCCAGCATTTCAGCAGCGTGTTTCAGGGCCGAGTCAGTAATAGTCGTTCCTGCAAGCATGCGGGCTACTTCCCGGGTACGCTCATTCGGGTCAAGCTCAAGGACACGGGTGGTTGTCCGTCCGTCCATGATCAGTTTCTCCACCCGCAACTGCTGATTGGCAAAGACCGCAACCTGAGGAAGGTGGGTGATGCAGAGTACCTGCTGTCTGGCGGCAACATTTTTCAGTTTTCTCCCGACCAGTTCAGAGGTTGCACCGCCGATGCCGGTATCAACTTCGTCGAATATCAACGTCGGGACATCACTGTCCGGCAGTACCTGTTTGATAGCCAGCATCAGTCGTGATAATTCACCGCCGGAAGCAATTTTCCCCAGAGGGCGTGGAATTTCACCCGGATTGGGGGAAAAGAGAAACTCAACCCGTTCAAATCCGCTTGAGCGGGGTTCCGTCAGCTGTTCCAGCGTCGGTTCGATGATTGCGCCCTTCATAGCCAGCTGGTGTGCTTCATGTTCCAGTGCATGCTTGAGCTGTGCAGCAGCGTGAGTCCTGGCAGCTGTCAGTCGTTCCCCTGCGTGTGTCAGCCCTGCTGCCAGAGTATCCCGTTCGGTTTCCAGAGCCTGTTTGCTCTGCTCCCTGCCGAGTAATTGTTCCAGCTCGGCATCGATTCCTGTCTTGTACGCCACGATTTCTTCTACCGTTGTGCCATACTTCTTTTTTAATCTGCCAAGCTGATCAAGCCGGTCGTCAACCTGCTGCAGCGCAGCCGGGTCTGATTCGATGCGGGATGCATAGTCACGCAGAGTAATAGCGGCATCTTCCAGCTGCAGGTAGGCACCTTCAAGCGAAGCGGCGGTATCCTGCAGCGAACCGTCAATAACTGATAATTCGGTGATGGAGCCGGAAATACGCTTGAGTTGCCCTAAGAGAGCGCCGTCACCGCCGTACAGTCGATCAAAGGCTTCATTGCTGACGCTTCCCAGCTTTTCTGCGCTTGCCAGAAGCCGGCGCTGCTCCTCAAGCCGTTCCTCTTCACCCGGTTTAAGTGCCGCTTTGGCGATCTCTTCCGACTGGTATGACAACAGGTCGAGACGTCGCTCTGTTTCCCGTTCGGCATGTTCCAGTCCGGCAAGAGTCTCGCGTATGGATGCCAGTCGACTGAACAGAACGGTGAATTTCTGGCGCTGTTCAGTGATGCCGGCAAAAGCATCCAGAAGTCTCAGGTGGTTTTCCGGTTTAAGCAGTGTCTGGGAATCATGTTGGCCGTAAATATTGATCAGACGAGGGGCGATATCAACGAGAAGCGCCAGTGTGGCCATGCTGCCGTTGATGAAAATCCTGTTTTTGCCCCCCCGTGACAGAGAACGTTTTATCAGTAATTCATCAGCAGCATCAAATCCGGCTTCAGAAAGCTGCTGACTGATTTCCGGCAAAGATGAAATGTCAAACAGTGCTTCGACAACCGCCTCCTCCTCGCCGGAACGGATCAGATCGCTGGAGGCACGGTTACCCATAATAAGCCCGACCGCGTCGATGATGATCGATTTTCCTGCGCCGGTCTCACCGGTGAGCACAGTCAAACCCGCTTTGAGGGTGATGTGCAGCGAGTCTATGATGGCGACATTTTTGATGGTGAGGTCAGTTAACATGACTGCCCCTCACCCGGCCTTTGGCCACCTTCTCCCATTGGGAGAGGGTGAATGGTGTTCCTTCTCCCAATGGGAGAAGGATAGGATGAGGGTTGAAGCCGCATCACCGCTCCCCCCACTTCAATTTTGTCCGCAAAAGTTCGAAGTAGTCACGACTGCGTGACATGACCAGCGAGGTTTTATTGAGTGCTTTGCGCACCTCTACAGAGTCACCCTCCTGCAGCTCGATACCTACCTGCCCATCAAGCGTCAGAAAGACCTTTTCATCAAAAGAGGAAGTTATGGTAACGGAAATGATCGATTCATCAGTGACGACAATCGGGCGGTTGGTCAGGGTGTGTGGACAGATCGGAGTGATAACGATGCAGCTCATCTGCGGCTGGATGATCGGGCCGCCGGCGGAGAGGGAATAGCCGGTTGAGCCGGTCGGCGTCGCAACAATCAGGCCGTCGGCTTTGTAGGTCGCGAGAAACTGCTTGTTGACCCTGGTCTCCAGATCAACTATGCGGGCCAGGGCCCCTTTATTGAAAACGACATCGTTCAAAACATGGTAGGTCTCGTTTTCTTTGCCTTCACGCAGAAGAGTAACCATAAGCATCATCCGTGCGGAGACGCGCGGGGAACTTTGCAGGCAGAGTTCCAGGCGGGGATAAAGCTCATCGATAGTGATTTCCGTCAAAAAACCGAGGCTTCCCAGGTTGACTCCCAAAATGGGCACATCTCTTCCACTGAAGAGACGGGCTACGGAGATAAGTGTGCCGTCCCCCCCTAGTACGACCACCAGATCAGCCTGGTCACGAATCTGTTCTTCTGTCACCACATTCGGGTGGCCGATCAACCGGGCGAGATGTGGTTCCACCAAAGGCAGACGGTCTCTGGCCTCAAGCCACTGAATCAGATCACCGGCGATTCCCTGGCAGCGGGGGTCGTGCATTTTTGCGAATATTGCGACGTTTTGAATTTGCTGCATGGATTGTTTCCTGCTTTCAGTTGGTTGTTACCTGGTTATTACGCCCATTTCACTGCTGGTTTACGGTGATGTTGCACACAGTCACGAAGGTAGCTGTTGATGAGATTTTGATACGGGATGCCAAGCTCCTGGGCCAAACCCTTGAAATAAAATAATGCGTCTTCATCAATTTTAATTTTAACCTCTTTTTTCAAGAGCTTGCTATATGGGTTCGGTTTCGAATTAGAAAAATCGTATTCCGTTTTCATGGTTTGAACCTCCGGTATATCTTCATCCCAAACAAATGAGAGCATTTGATGTACCACCTACTTCATTTTTCTGATCTTGACCAGACTCTCTTCCAACACCAGTTTTTTGCCGCTCACATCCGCCAGCTTCTGGCGTTCTTTGGCGACAATGTCTGCCGGGGCGCGATCCACAAAGGCCGGGCTTTCCAGCTTTTTGGAGAACATTTCGATCTCCTTGTCGATCTTGCCGATTTCCTTCAGCAGACGCTCTTCTTCAGCAGCCACGTCAACCAGTCCCTTGAGCGGCACATAAATCTGAACATCGCCCGCCACCTGTATGGAGGCATCTTCCGGTTTTTCTATTTCGAAGCCAATGGCCAGATCAGAAACTCTGGCAAGGCTGATAATAGCACTCTCGTTATGCTTCATCAGACGCCGGGTAGCTTCGTTATCGCAGGAGAGGATCACCGCAATCTGCTTCGACGGTGGTACTTCCATCTCGCCGCGGATGTTACGGATGCCGCCGATAACCGCCATGACCCGTTCCATATCAGCGGCATCCTGAGGGAACGAGAGGTCGTTACGGTATTCGGGATAAGGCGCCTGCATGATTGTCTGTAGGGGCGCATCCTTGTGATCGCCCCCGTTGCTATTGCCATCACAAGGCGGGCGAACACAAGGTATCGCCCCTACAGTCCCCGGCAGCGCCTGCCAGATCTCTTCGGTGATGAAGGGCATGAACGGGTGCAGCAGGCGGAGCAGGTTCTCCAATGTGTACCAGAGCACATACTGCGTCGCCAGTTTACGCTCCGGCGAGCCGTTGTAGATATCCTGTTTCGACAGTTCAAGATACCAGTCACAGAATTCGCTCCAAGTGAACTGGTAGAGCGCCATGGCGCTTTCGTTGTAACGGTAGCCGGTCAGGGTTTCATCCACAATTCTGGCGGTTTCATTCAGACGGTGCAGGATCCATTTGTCCCCCTGTGATAATTCCAGCGAGCCAAGGCTGATGCCGTCAGGGTTGAACCCTTCAAGGTTCATCATCGTGAAACGGGCTGCATTCCATACTTTGTTGCAGAAGTTGCGGTAGCCGGCAATGCGCTCCTCGGCCAGTTTGATGTCGCGTCCCTGGGCGGCGAAGGCGGCCAGGGTGAAGCGGAAGGCATCGGTGCCGTACTGGTCGATGACCGTCAGCGGATCAATGACGTTTCCTTTGGACTTGGACATCTTATGCCCTTGGGCATCGCGCACCAGGGCGTGGATGTAGACATCCGTAAACGGCACCTCATCCATGAAGTGCAGTCCCATCATCATCATGCGTGCCACCCAGAAAAAGAGGATGTCGAAGCCGGTCACCAGGCAGGCGGTAGGGTAGAAGGTTTTCAGTTCGGCGGTCTGTTCGGGCCATCCCATGGTTGAAAAAGGCCAGAGAGCCGAGGAAAACCAGGTGTCAAGCACGTCGGTTTCCTGGCGGAGCTCATCGCTGCCGCATTTCGCACATGTGGTCGGCGCATCCATGGCGACATTCACTTCGCCGCAATGGTCGCAGAACCAGGCCGGGATGCGGTGGCCCCACCAGATCTGGCGCGAGATGCACCAGTCGCGGATATTTTCCATCCAGTCGTAGTAGGTGTTTTCCCACTGTTTGGGGAGGATGCGGGTTTTGCCGGTTTTTACCGCGTCCAGCGCACGTTCGGCCAGCGGTGCGACTTTCACATACCACTGCAGGGATAGGTATGGCTCGACCACTGTTTTGCAGCGGTAGCAGCCGCCAACCGACATCGGGTGGTCATCAATCTTTTCCAACAGACCGGCGGCCTCAAGTTCGGCCACGATCCGTGTCCGGGCGGCGAAACGATCCAGGCCTTCGTACTGGTGTCCGGCGGCGTTGATGATGCCGGATTCATCAAGCACGTTGATCTTATCCAGGCCGTGGCGCAGACCGACCTCGAAGTCGTTGAAATCGTGGGCGGGGGTGATCTTGACCACTCCGGTGCCGAACTCGCGGTCAACGTAGTCGTCGGCCACGACCGGAATCTCGCGGTTTAATAGTGGCAGAACAACTTTTTTGCCCACCAGATCGCTGTAACGTTCATCTCCCGGATGCACCGCCACGGCGGTATCCCCCAGCATGGTTTCCGGGCGGGTTGTCGCCACGACAACAAAGCGCCCCGGTTCGCCCACCACCGGGTAACGGATATGCCAGAGGTGCCCCTTATGGTCCTCGTGCTCGACCTCGATGTCGGAAAGGGCGGTATGACAGCGGGGGCACCAGTTGATCAGGCGGTTGTCGCGGTAGATCAGGCCATCCCCGTACAATTTGACAAACACGGTGCGCACGGCCTTGGACAGCCCCTCGTCCATGGTGAAGCGTTCGCGCTCCCAGTCGCAGGAAGCGCCGAGACGCTTCAGCTGGCCGATGATCTGGCCGCCGGACTCCGCTTTCCATTTCCAGACCCGCTCGATAAAGGCGTCACGCCCCAGGTCGTGGCGATCCTTACCTTCGGCGGCCAACTGCCGCTCGACCACATTCTGGGTGGCGATGCCGGCATGGTCGGTGCCCGGCATCCAAAGCACGTTGTACCCCTGCATCCGTTTCCAGCGGCAGAGAATATCCTGAAGCGTATTGTTGAGGGCATGCCCCATGTGCAGGGCGCCGGTGACGTTGGGCGGCGGGATGACTATGGAGTACGGCTTCTTGTCCGAGGTTGCGGCGGCGCGGAAATATCCCTTGGTTTCCCACTCCGAGTACCATCTTTTTTCAACATCATGGGGTTCATACCCCTTGGCAAGTTCTTTGGTCATTTATGCGAATCCTTTTTATGAAAAATCTGAGCGTAATCATATACTACTGTTGGTCGATTCAGGTCAAGCGCGCTCTTGGGAAACCGCCCGAACCTAGCTTTTACGGCTGGCGCAGATCAATCACCACTGAAATGTAATATAACGATAATTATAATTGACAAAAAATGGTCATTATGTAAATAAATAGTATCATTATGGCAAAAAGAGTTACGATATATCCGGCTTCGGCCAAAGAGATGGCAGCGTTGGGACAGCGCCTCAAGGATGCGCGGCTTCGCCGCCGTTTTTCCATGGAGACGGTCTGCGCCAGAGCCGATATCTCGCGTCCAACGCTGTACAAGGTTGAAAATGGCGATCCCTCGGTTGCGTTCGGGATATACATCCAGGTGCTGCGTGTCTTGGGGCTGGTGGAAGATGTGTCGCTGATAGCCAAGGAAGATGCGCTTGGGCGGCGTTTGCAGGACGAGTCACTCCCGCAGCGGAAAAGAGCCCCACGCAGAAAGCCTCCAGTTGGAGATGGCAATGGCTAAAGCAAGGTCGGAACAGATATGGGTCTGGCTTGACGACCCGACTTTCGGCTCGCTTCAGCATATCGGGACGTTATCCCGAGGTGATCGAGGCAGCGTCCGCTTTGCCTACGAGGCAGGCTGGCTCAGGCATGCCCACGCCTTTCCGCTTGATCCGGAGCTTGATCTGACTTCCGGTGAATTCTTTCCGGGCGATTCAAATTTCGGTGTGTTCATGGATTCATGTCCCGACCGCTGGGGGCAGATACTGATGAAGCGCAGAGAGGCGGTTGAAGCCAGGGAAGAAGGGCGACCCCCTAAAACTCTCGGCCCATGGGAGTTTCTTTTGGGGGTGCAGGATTGTACGCGCATGGGGGCCGTGCGCTTTAGTCGGCCCGGTACGGAAAATTTTCTGGCGGACGAGGCGATGTCCGCTCCTCCGGTTGCCCGGATTGCCGAGTTGCAGGCTGTTGCCTTTGAGTTGACCAGGAAAAAACAGGATGATCTCGATAAGATAAAGGAGTGGCTGAAGGTTCTGGTCGCTCCCGGTTCGTCACTGGGGGGCGCTCGCCCCAAGGCCAACCTGGTTGACGAAGACGGCGCACTCTGGATTGCCAAATTTCCATCCGCCGATGACGACTACGATGTTGCCGTCTGGGAAAAACTGCTACAGGAACTGGCGCGGCGGTGCGGCATCACGGTGCCGCAATCCCGGCTTTTGCGGATAGGCAACGGATATCATACCTTTCTGGTAAAGCGATTTGACCGCAGCGGCAGCACCCGGCGGTTTTTTGCCTCGGCCATGACGCTGCTCGGGCATGTGGACAGCGAAGACGCCAGTTACCTTGAGCTGGCGGAGTTTGTCGCCACGTACGGGGAAGCGGATTATATTGCCCGTGACCTCGAAGAGCTTTTCATCAGGGTCGTTTTTAACGTTGTCACCGCCAACCGGGACGACCATCTGCGCAATCATGGTTTTATCCGGTCACCGGCAGGGTGGCGTCTGGCCCCTGCTTTCGATATGAACCCCTCGTTCAAAAAAGATGAACACGTTCTCTCTCTTGATCTCTATAACCGCCAGCCGGATCTGGGCGTTGTCCTTTCGACCGCTGAATATTACCGGATGGAAGAGGGCAGGGCCGGGAAGATTGTTGCCGACGTGTGTGCGGTGGTGGAGGGCTGGAAAACGTGTGCCGCGAAGCTTGGCCTGAGCGCGCGGGAGTGTTCGGACGCGGAGCATCTGTTTTTGCGGCGGCTATAGTCCGTTACCTGTACATATAGTTTCAGTTAAAGGCCTTCCGGATTTCCGGAGGGTTTTTTTTGTAAAAAATCAGTGTCGTCCGGGTTGGGTAATTGCACCATCACCCAAATCACTGCCTTATACCTCACCCGGCCTTCGGCCACCCTCTCCCACGGGGCGAGGGGATTGATGTTCCCTTCTCCCCGTGGGAGAAGGTGCCCCGAAGGGGCGGATGAGGGGCGCTTTTGACGTTATGCATAGACCGGACAATGCTGTAAAAAATGATCTATTGATATCGGTAAGACGTATTTTGTCGCATGGTTGTGGTAGGGATGGTTTGCAGGAGGGAAAGGGGAAATGAGTTATTAGAAAGCTTTGTGGGTATAATGGGTTGTGGTCGGGTCGGGCTGGATTTGTTCCGGATTTGATGGCACGGAGGTGGTAAATGTACATGACACGAACCGTAATACTGGATGTGGAGACGACCGGCCTGTCGGCCGAGCGCGGAGGGCGGGTTATCGAAATCGGCGCTGTCGCGGTCGTGGACGGCGTCATTATCGATACGTTTGATACCCTGATCGACACGAGCGCAGTCATCAGCTATGGCGCGTATCGGGTGCATGGCATTTCCGGGGATATGCTGCGCGGCAAACCGCGGCCTGAAGAAGTCTGGAACAGTTTTCTTGAGTTTGCGGGGGATGCTCCGTTGGTTGCGCATAATGCCCCGTTTGACAGATCTTTTGTGCGCAATGAACTGTCGCTGCAGGGAAAGACGCTGCCGAACAGCTGGCAGTGCACTGTTCGGCTGGCGCGAAAGTGTTTGCCTTCTTTGCCCAATCACAGGCTGGAAACGGTTTACCGGCACCTGTTCGGTTCGCTGCCGGCATCGGTGCGGCGGCACCGGGCGCTTGATGATGCACGGATGGCGGCGATGATCTGGGGGAAGCTGATGGAGGATTATTAGAATTCTGTGTGGATTCAAAAAGGTGTGCTAGGGTCGGGTTTGTCGTAGGGGCGCTGCTTGCCGCGCCCAAATGGTGCCGTAAAGATTCGTAGGGGCGAACCTTGTGTTCGCCCGGTTTGGGGCGATTGATGGTCGAATATTTCCGGTATTGGGGGAAGGCGGAGAAAGGATGAAGATGAAGACCATTTCAAAGTTATGGGCAAAGACTTCGCGGTCAAATGATCTGGAGACCAAAGAATGGCATCCACTCATTGTGCATCTGCTTGACGTCGCGGCAAGCGCCGATGCAATTCTGGCCCGTGAACCGGAAGCTACAAGAAATAGGATGGCGGTGATTTTGGGGATGGCTTGGGAAGATGCCCGCCCCTGGCTTTTGTTGGTAATTGCCTGTCATGATTTGGGTAAAGCCTGTCCGGGGTTCCAATGCAAATGGGCCAATATGACTGACTTGCCCTTACCTAAAATCCCGAATACCGATGTTAACCACGCTTTTGTCAGTCAGGCAGTGCTGACGGAAATATTGCTGGAAAGAGACTGGCCGGAAGGTCTGGCGGAGTTGGTTGCTGATGCTGTGGGGTGTCACCATGGAGAGAGGATTTCACCGAGCAAACTGCTACTACTGGAAGGCAATCGGAATGCCCTTGGCAGCATTGAATGGGCAAACGTCCGGCGCGACATTTTTGATGCATTGCTGGACGTTCTGCAACCGGTCAAAACGCCAGACAAGCAGACTCTCTCCGGCCCGGACTTCATGTTGCTGTCAGGACTCACAAGCTTTGCCGACTGGATTGGCTCCAACGATGAATGGTTTCCCTTTGGTACACCGGAAGATTGTGATGATTTGTCATGTTGGCTTGCAAAGCGGAAAGTTTGCGCTGAACAGGCACTCGACGCCATCGGTTGGGGGCATAGAACCCCGCTTGCATCGGAGTCACGGACATTCAAGCAGGTATTCAAATTCCCTCCTCGCCCCTTGCAACAGGTCGTTACCGATACTTTAGTAAAATTGCAGGAACCTGCCATTTTGCTGATTGAAGCCCCCATGGGTGAAGGGAAGACCGAGGCGGCTTTCTTTGCCCATCTGGAGATGCAGCGGCGTTTCGGGCATCGCGGCCTGTACATGGCGCTACCGACCAAAGCCACCGGCAACGCCATGTTCAAACGCACGCTCAAGTTCATCGGCGACCAAGGAAATGACCGAAAGCTTGATCTGCAACTTGTACATGGCGCGACACTGTTGAACGACACCTATCAAAATCTGCGTTTTAACGGCATCCATGATCCTGAATCAGGCGGTGAGATTCGCGCCGGCGAATGGTTTACCAGCAAGAAAAGGGCGCTCCTCTCTGAATATGGCGTTGGCACTATTGATCAGGCCATAGTGCCTATTCTGCCGGTACGGCACAACTTTGTGCGGCTGTGGGGACTGGCTAACCGAGTGGTGATATTTGACGAAATCCACGCTTATGATGCTTATACCGGGACGCTCCTGATCCACATTATCCATTGGCTATTGGAACTTGGCTCTTCAGTAGTACTCCTGTCCGCGACTTTGCCGCCGAAGTTCCGGCGGCAGTTGGCGAAAGTGGTGAAGGCGGATTTACCGGCAGTTGAACCGGATTACCCGCGCTTGTCGGCGTTTTCTCCCGGTTCGGTATATCAGACGCACTTTGCGGCTGACCCGACCCGTCGGCTTGCCCTGCAATTGCGTGCCATTTCACCGGAACTGCAATCCATCAAGGACTCGCTGGATGAACACCTTGTAAACGGCGGTTTGGGGCTGGCTCTGGTAAATACGGTGCAGCGAGCCCAGGATCTGTACCGGTTATTTCCAGATGGAGAACTGTTGTGCCGCGAAGGTCAGACTGTCGGTAAAAGACTCTCCGATGGCACCGAGATTTACCTGTTCCACGCTCGTTTCCCGGCAGACCGGCGGCAGCAGCGCGAGGAACAGGCACTTTCTGTTTTTGGGCTTAATGGTGATCGGACCGGACGAAAAATTCTCATTGCGACCCAGGTTGTTGAGCAGAGTCTTGACTTAGATTTCGACCTGGTCATAACCGATCTGGCGCCCATTGACCTCATCCTGCAGCGGGCCGGGCGCTTATGGAGGCACAAGCGGGAAAACAGGCCGTTTGCTGATCCCGTTCTCGTTGTTGCGGGCCTTGCCGGTGATGAACCGCCGTCCTTCGGTAAGCCGCTCTGGTGGGGTGAGGTTTATCGTGAAGACCTGCTGTTACGGACGTGGGTGCTGCTTCGAGAAGACGAGCGGCAAACATTGATGCTTCCCGATGAGATAGATGTTCTGGTTGAGGCTGTTTACGAAGAGCAGGTGGCAGAGCCGGAGCAACTGCAAGAACGGATGGGGAAAGCGCTGATAAACGGAGAGGGGAAGGATATAACCCTTCACGGTCAGGCAAATCAGGCAATCATAGGCTTACCCGATGATGCTTCATGGAATGATCCCGGAAGGTTTGTCCTTTACGATGAGGATGCGCCGGGAGTGCATCGAACGCTGATGGCGCAGACCAGACAAGGCCAGGATTCGATAGTTGTTATCCCGCTGTTTCCTGAAGATGACTTTGCCCCGACGACAATTCCGGATTTTGACACAGCCAAGCTGTGGTTCGTTCGGGCTGTCAGTCTGTCACGCAAGGGAGTTGTGAATAAACTCAGGGCGGCAGGTATACCGGAGGGATGGAAACAAATGGCGCTGCTGCGGAACTGTTACCCGATGGTTCTGGATGAGCACTTGCGCTGGAAAGAGGATGCAAAGGTAAGGCTGGATGATGAACTGGGGTTGGTATTTGAACCAAAGGAGGGCGAATGAGTAAATTCAATCTGATTGATGAAAAATGGATTCCGGTGCGTTTTCTCGACGGCAGCCGCGATGAACTGGGCATCAGCGCTGCCTTGCTGCGTTCAAGGGAGATTGCCGCCATCGAAGACCCGTCTCCTTTGGTGGTTGCGGCGCTGCATCGTTTTCTGCTGGCGGTGCTGTATCGCGCCTTGGAAGGGCCGACTGACATTGAACAGGCCAAGGCGCTGTTCAAGTCAGGGTTGCCGGGGGGCAAGATTACGGCGTATCTGGATGAGTGGCGGGATCGGTTCTGGTTGTTTGATGACAAGTATCCGTTTGGACAAATTCCAACATTTGATCCAAAAGCGTGGAGGGCATGGACTGCTCTGGCTGCCGAGCATAATGCCGACAATGCCAAGGTACTATTCGATCATATCGATGTCGGTGCGCCAGGCAATATTTCAGAAGGGGCGGCAACCTGTTGGCTGTTGGCAACGCAAACGTTTTCAGTCAGTTGTGGCAAGAGTGAACTGTCACACACTGGTACTGCACCTTCTGCAACATCTGTAATGGCATTACCACTTGGGCGGGACCTTCAAGACACGCTCCTATTCTCCCTTGTCCCTCAAAACAGGGCTGTTTCTGAAAGTGATTGTCCTTTGTGGGAGCGAAAGCCCGAATCAGTTGAGAGTCTGAAATCTGGCGCTGAGCGCGCTGTCAGCGGTTTAGCTGATCGTTATACCTGGAGAACTCGTTCAATTCGGCTGGATGTCAACGATTCTGGTTTTATCAGCAAACTGGCATTTGCGTCCGGTGTTGGGAACACTTCTGGCGATCAGATCGATCCAATGCTCGGCTACAGGATTGACGAAAAAATCGGCAAGTTACCCATGCAGTTCCGGGATAAAGGTTTTTGGCGTGACTTTGATTCACTGCTGCCGGATGAATCACATCTGGCACCTCAGGTTATCGAACATACAGCGGCGTTAACACGGTCAAACCGAGAGCGTTTTCCCGGTTCAGTCCTAATTCTAGGGCAAGCTAACAACAAGGCCAAAATTGAGTATTGGCGGATGGAACGCTTTGCATTACCTGCAGCGCTGGCAGGAGATCGCTTTATCCGTACTGAAATCCGGCAACTCCTTTCCGATGCGGAAGATGCGCAGAAGTCCCTGTGGCTCGCTTGTCGCTCTTTTGCGCGAGATACGCTGAGTCGGGGCAGTCGCGAACCAGCTGGAAAAGATATCAGTGCATTTGTGGATCAGATGCCGGTAAACCCGTGGTACTGGTCTACCCTTGAAACCTGTTTCCACTCGATGCTGGAAGATTACACTATCGACATTGACCAAGATACCATCCGCTGCAAGTGGCTGTTCCATATTCGGGATGCAATCAGGTCGGCTTGGGAACAACAGGTCACGGCGGTATCCACAGGTGATGCCTGGGCGATACGGGCTCTTGTAAAGGCCGAAAAACCGGTGCGGCGCAAGTTAAGGGAGCTTGGTGATGAAATTACGAAACTTGAACCAGAGAAGGAGGAGTCATGAACGGATTCATTGAATGGCTGGAAAGTTTGAATGAAAAAGACACCAAGGTACGAGCGGTGTTGCGGCGAAGTCTTGCCTTTGATCCCGGACTGTACGTGCCCGCTTATCCGTATGTTGAACCATTCGTCAAAAGCGAAAGCAACACGTGGCGTCGAGAGGTGTTTTATCTGGTGGCCGGACTTTGGGCTGCACATTGGCGGGAAGATCAAAAAGGGATGCCGTTGTCACTCGGACGGGCCTGTGCAGCGTATCAGACGGCTAGCGGTTCCACGAGTACAGAGAGCCGCTTCATTGCACTGCTGGATGCTGATCAGGATCAGTTGCCACATCGGCTGCGGCAGATGATTGCTTTGCTGAAGGAGCAGATCATTGACTTTGACGATCTATTGAAAAAATTATTGTACTGGAACGACGATCAAAGGCGGACCCAGACCGACTGGGCGCGTGATTTTTACCGGAATTTAAGCCACGAGATAGAAGCCTAAATCATAAATCAAAACAGATAAGGAGAAATAACGAATGAAAACTATTATCGAAATCCATGCGTTGCAGAATTTTGCCCCGTCAAACCTGAACAGAGACGATACCGGCGCGCCTAAAGACGCTCTTTTTGGTGGGACTCGTCGTGCCCGTGTTTCCAGCCAATGCCTTAAACGCTCGATCCGCCAGTATTTCTCGGGATTGGTAGAACAAAACCTTTTAGCAACGGATGATGTGGCTTTCCGAACCAAACGCGTTTTGGATGCACTCGTTTCATCATTAGTAGAGAAAGGACGTACTGAAACAGAAGCTGGCGAAAAAGCCCGGTTGGCGTTAGGAGCCATGGAGCTTACGGTAAAAGAGGATGGAAAAAACGAGTATCTTCTTTTTCTGGGGCAACAGGAAATTTCCGGAATCGCCGACATAATTCATGCGAAATGGGACTCCATAACCGCATCTGAAGCAGCGCCAGCTGAAGGCAAAAAAGCCGGTAAAGCCAAGAAACAGGCGGCACAGAGCGCTGACCCTGAGCTGAAGAAAGCACTTGATAAAGTCTTTAACGGCGGCAAGGCGCTGGATCTTGCCCTTTTCGGGCGTATGTTGGCCGATATGCCTGAGAAGAATCAGAATGCTGCCTGTCAGGTTGCTCATGCTATTTCAACCCATGCGGTTGAACGTGAATTCGACTTCTACACGGCAGTTGATGACCTTAAGCCGGAAGACACCGCCGGCGCCGACATGATGGGGACTGTGGAGTTTAATTCAGCCTGTTTTTACCGGTATGCTGTGGTTGATTGGGAGAAGCTTGTATCGAATCTTCAGAACGATGACGCATTGGCAGCAAAAGGACTAAGGGCTTTTCTCGAAGGCTTTGTTGTGGCCGAACCGACAGGTAAGCAGAATACCTTTGCGGCCCACAATCCACCAGAGTTCGTGGCGATCACTGTACGGCGTAATACGGCTCCCCGTAATTTGGCTAATGCGTTTGAAACAGCCGTTCGTGTGAAAAAAGATGAGTCGTTGACCAGGAAGTCGGCAGAAGGGCTTGTCAATAAGGCCAAGGCTCTTCAGGTTGCCTATGGTGGTAATGAGAAAACCTTTATTCTCAACCTTGCCGAGGCAAATGTCGATGGTTTGGGAACCGTTGTGCCTGCGCTGAAAGCTCTTCTCGACCAGACCCTTTCGGCAATACAGGAGTGATCTATGCCCACATTATTGCTTCGCTTGGTTGGCCCCATGCAGTCTTGGGGAACTACCAGCCGTTTTGACCAACGTGATACCGGGAAGGAACCGAGTAAATCCGGAGTGATCGGCCTGCTGGCAGCTGCCATGGGAATCGACCGTGAAAACTGGATTGATCTGGAACCTCTCACCTGTCTTTCTATGGGGGTGCGTCATGACAGACCAGGCGTTCCCAAGCGGGACTACCAGACAGCAGGCTGTGCCTCATCAGATACCATCATCAAGGCGGATGGTTCTCAGGCCAAGGGCGGCGGCGTTGTCTCTCAGCGGTTTTATATTGCTGATGCGGCTTTTCTTGTAGGTCTGGAAAGTGGTGACAAGCAGCTTCTCGAACGGGTACACGCTGCTTTGCGCGACCCTGTCTGGACTTTGGCATTGGGTCGTAAATCCTATGTGCCATCAGTATCAATCTGGACAGAAAGTGGCGTACAGGATGCTTCACTGCTGGAAGTGTTGCAACGGCACTGCTGGATTGCCACTCCACGAAGGGGGGAGGCATTTCCTGAAAAACTATTGGTTTCTCTTGAGTCCGCCGATGGTTCCGGTGTTCTCAAAATGGATCAGCCGTTGTCGTCGTTTGCTGAACGGCGCTTCGGCGCTCGTTTCGTGCGTTCGGAGTGGGTTCCGTTTCCTCGGGAGGTGGCAAATGTACCTGAGTAGAATTCACCTTGATGTCCGCTGTAAAGAGG
>JAYTVV010000220.1:0-18362 GCA_043743795.1 Geobacteraceae bacterium | reverse complement strand
TGACATCGGCGCTCCGTTCGATCAGATTGCCGGAACTCCCGCCGGCAATACGCGCCAGCGTACCCATGCTGCAGGGGCATATCACCAGAGCATCGGGAGCAGACGACCCGCTCGCAGCGCCACAGAACAGATCGTCCGGATGGACCATCCGGATATCGCCATCCACCTCAAGGTGATCGTACAGACGCTGCAGTGCTTTGGTAATGTCACCGGAGAGGTCCAGGCCGGTCTCTTCGCGGCACACAATCGTGCCGCTGCGGCTGGTGCTGAACGTAACCTGAGCTTCACTCAAACATAGTTGTTCAAGCAGCCGCAGGCCGTACATGGAACCGGAGGCCCCGGTCAAAGCGACAAAAATATGTTTTCTCTTCATCACTTACCTCGTCAGAACATCAGCGGCAGTACACAATACAATAGCGACACTGATATATCCGTTCATATTGAAAAATGCTGCGTCCAGCTTGTCAAGATTGCCATCCTTCAGCAGCCAGTGTTCATAGAGCAGCATGGCTGTTGCCGCCAGAATGCCCGCCAGAAAGAACGTTCCCAGATTCATGAGGGTGAACAGTGTAAAAAGCAGCGCAATCATGATCAGATGAAAGAGCCGGGCGGCCCGGAGTGAACCTTGTACTCCAAGCAAAACCGGAATGGAATGCAGCCCTGCAGACCGATCAAATTCCAGATCCTGAAGTGCATACAGAATGTCAAAGCCGGCCACCCAGAACAGTACGACGCTCCCCAGAACGAGAGCTGGTGCTTCAATCACGCCGCGAATTGCGACCCAGGCACCGATCGGCGCAGCTGCCAGGCAGATGCCGAGCACAACGTGGGCCAATGAAGTGAAGCGTTTGCAATAGGAATAGAGTACCAGGAAAAACAGGGCGATTGGCGAGAGCTTGAGGCAGAGCGGACCCAGCATCTGCGCGGCAAGCAGCATCAGGGCGATCGATGCAACGATGAAAACGAGTGTCAGCCCTCTGCTGATATGGCCTGCAGGAATAGCCCTGACCGCAGTCCGGGGATTGCGGGCATCAATTTCGGCATCGATCAAGCGGTTCATCGCCATGGCGGCCGTGCGCGCGCCGACCATTGCCATAATAATCCAGAGTGTCTGCCGGACGGAGGGGAATCCGCCTGCCGCCAGCAGCGCGCCGGTCAGAGCAAACGGGAGCGCAAAAATCGTGTGAGAAAATTTGATCATCTCCAGAAAGATTACGATCTTATTGACTGTTTTTGTAGCAGCAGCGGTCACTGTTATTTGTACTCCTGGAATTTATGCGTAATGTCTGCGGTAACCCGGTCCATTTCACGATTGATCAGGTCGAGGTCAAACATGCCGGGGTATTCTTCGTAGGGGTAATGTTTGTACATGGTGCCGACCTGACCGTCTTTATTGTAGGCGTAGGACGTTCTGATTTCAAAGTTGTAGTGAGAAAGGTGTGCCGTAACCACGCCGTTTTGCTGTTGAATTTCAATTCGCAGCTGTGTGTAGTATTTGCGTCCGCCAGCTGGCTGACCAAAGCTGGTATCGGTGGTGAAGTGGTGGGGAGCGGTTATAAGAACGGTGCCGGTGCTGTCTGTTTCCAAAATCCGGCCTTTCCACTCATCTTCGACAAGGGCGCGAATCTTTTTCACGGCATCATCCGGGCTCCCTGACAACACAACAACTCTGGTTGCAATCGGTTCGGCTTCTGCTCGCATGTGATAACAGGCCGGCAGTGACAATAACATCAGGAACAGCAGCAGCCACAGATAGTTACGCAAGCCCATACTCCTTCCAGCGACGGGTGACGAGGTCGGCAGACTCCGCAGCAGCACGCAGCTCCGAACGGGGCACACGACAGCCGGTAGCGTCAACGGCAACCCGGCCGCTCGCCTGGTCCCGGATAATATCTTCAGTAAAATCAGCCACGTTTATTGATCTCCAGGCCGCCCGTGAGAGCGTGCTTCTTTCACCATCCGCAGTCACAAACAGCAGAACCCGAGCTGCGGCGAACCACGGAAGATGCCACAGCTGAGCGGCAATAGTCCGTACCATGCCAGGCTGAGGGTTTTCAAGGGAAATGATGGCGCTCTGATGGAAAACCCACTCGACAGGGAAGTAGATATCGTGCAGTGCCGGCATCTGTGTGCGCAAAAACGTGAGCAGCAGCCGCTCCCACACCTGTGCCATCCAGCAATCCTCCATCGGCGGCGGACCGACCACCGTCGCAGGAATGATGGCATCCGGGCGGTGACTGATGGCGGTGACCCGCAGTAAAGCAGCCGGAGCAGCAGGAGAATAAAAGCCGCTGTGATTGCCGAAGGGGCCTTCTATGACAGAATCACCCGGCTCAACAAAGCCTTCAATAACAACCTCTGCTCCGGCAGGAACCCGCACAGGCACACTCCGACACGGAACCGTGGTAAGCGGTGCACCGCGCAGAAACCCTGCAAAGGTGAGTTCATCAAGGTCACCGGGCAGCGGACACATGGCACTGAAAAGTGTTGCGGGATCGCCACCCAAGACAATCGCCACCGGCATCGCCTTTCCCGCACAACGGTACAGCTCCGCATGTTTGGCTGCGCCGCTGCCCGCTTTCCACTGGAGAGCAGCGGTACGTTCCCCGCGCAGCTGGACCCGATACATGCCGCAATTCCGGGAGCCGCCATCCGGGTCAGTCGTGAAAATCTGCGGCAGGGTGATATAGCGCCCATGGCCGGCGGCAGTACCATCGCCCGGCCAACTGTGCAGAAAGGGAAAATGATCCAGATTCGGCGGGTGCATAGTTATCACTGCAGGATCAGGTTCCGAAGCGGCATAGGGGGCAAACTGATTGAACTCCGGCAAAGCGGACATCCACCGGTCAAGAGACTTGATATCGAACTCGGGGATCAGGGCAAGCAGCGCCTGCAGGCGATCCGTTAATTCGCTGAAGTCAGCAATACCGAGCGCCTGAAGCACCCGTTTTGGTGATCCGAAGAGATTGGTGGCGACGGGGAATCGGCCACCTGCGGGATGTTCGAAGAGCAGCGCCGCACCACCGTGCGGCTGCTTGCACACACGGTCGGTGACAGCGGAAATTTCCAGCAGGGGATCGACAGAAACGGAGACGCGCGAGAGCTCGCCGTCGGATTCGAGCTGCGAAATAAAGTGGCGAAGTGGCGATGTCGTCACGAATTACTCAAACCGGTTGCGATAATACTCTCCGCCCCTCCTGCGCAGGACAGCAAGACGGTAGAGTTCGTCATATTTATGTGCGGCGGTTTCCCAGGTAAAGCGTTTGTGCATGCCGTTTTTACGCAGTGCAGCAAGCCCCCTGGGATTGTTGAAAAACGTCCAGGCGGCCCAGCCAACCGTATCGAACAGTGCTGTGGCACTATGGTTCCAGAATTTAAAACCATCACCGGTCATAACCGCTTCGTTGAAATTCTCAACGCTATCATCAAGGCCGCCGGTAGCACGAACAATGGGGGGGGTACCGTAAGCAAGGGAGTACATCTGGTTAAGTCCACAGGGTTCAAAAGCCGACGGCATCACAAAAAAGTCGGCACCCGCCTCCACTTTGTGCGCGAGAGCTTCATTGTAGCCGATATAGCAGGCAAATTTTTCCGGATACCGGGCAGCGATGTCGCCAAAATAGAAATGCGCCCAGGGTTCACCATTGCCGACCACCGCAAACTGGCAATCCATCTCCATGATGCGGTGAATGGCCTCGGCAAGGATGTCGGTGCCTTTCTGTTTGACCATCCGCGAGACAATCCCGAACAGCGGCACATCGTCGCGCTGCGGAAGTCCCATGGCCGCCTGAAGATCTTTTTTACAGGCCGCCTTCCCTTTTTTCACGGTGCGGGCCGTATAGTTGGCGGCGATGAACGGGTCGGTGGCCGGATCCCATTCCTCATAGTCCACACCGTTCAGAATGCCGCTCAAATCCGCGGCCCGATCCCGTATCACCCCTTCAAGCCCCCAGCCGAATGCTGCGGTCTGAATCTCGCGGGAATACTCCTCGCTGACCGTATTGAGCAAGGTGGCGTGATAGATGCCTCCTTTCAGCAGGTTGACCTGATCATCCATTTCAAGTTCAAGGTAGGTAAAATGTTTCCAGCCGATACCGAGAACGTCCATCAGACCGGGATAAAAGTTCCCCTGATGCTGCATATTATGAAGAGTCAGCAGTGAAGCCGAATTGCCGACATAGCGGTCATGCAGATACGAAGTATTGAGCAGAACGGGAATAACGCCGGTGTGCCAATCATGGGCATGGATCACATCCGGCGAAAAGTTGAGCATCTTGCAGAGTTCGAGTGTCGCTTTGGAGAGAAAAACAAACCGGTTGTCGTTGTCGAGGTATCCTTCGCCCCCCTGCTGGTAGAGGCCGGAACGTCCATAGTAGGCTTTGTGTTCAAGGAAGTAGACCGGCACTGCACTTCCGGGCAGACACCCTTCCCAAACCCCGCAATACTGATGACCGATAATCCCCATCGGTACGACCAGGGTGCCGGGCAGCAGCTTCAAGCCGTATTTTTCCGGTTTAATGCTGTCGTAGCGTGGCAATACAACCCGCACATCATGCCCCATGCGAGCCAGATATTTAGGCAGGGCGCCGACAACGTCGCCAAGTCCGCCCTCTTTGGCAAACGGTGCAGCCTCAGAGGCGGAAATAAGAATGGAGAGCGGCTGTGTATGGTGCTTCATAGATCCACCTGTAGTAAATGATTTAATTGCGCAGTATAGCAGTCCACCAGACTAAAATCCAATGGTAATCTGCCGCAAAACAGCACCGCCGCTCTGCCACAATTTCAATTTCTGAAACTGCGCAGAATAGCAAACGCCCCCGACGGAATATCCATCAGGGGCGCAACAGTCAACTTAATTTGGAATAAAAATACTACCCCAGAATTTCCTTCATATCTGCTTCGACAGTCGTGATCGGAGCAACATTGAAGTTCTCAACAAGGAAGTTGAGGATGTTGGGGGTTATGAATGCCGGCAGTGATGGTCCAAGCTTGATGTTCTTGATGCCGAGTGAGAAGAGTGTCAGCAGGATAACAACCGCCTTCTGCTCGTACCAGGAAAGAATCATTGAGAGTGGCAGGTCGTTGACGCCGCATTCAAAGGCACCGGCCAGAGCCACAGCAATCTGGATTGCAGAATAAGCGTCGTTGCACTGACCGATGTCGAGCAGACGCGGGATGCCGCCGATATCGCCGAAATCAAGTTTATTGAAACGGTATTTGCCGCACGCCAAAGTCATGATGATCGTATCCTGTGGCAGCTTCTCTGCAAATTCGGTGTAGTAGTTACGGCCCGATTTAGCGCCGTCGCAGCCGCCGATCAGGAAGAAGTGCTTGATGGCGCCTGATTTTACGGCAGCGATGACTTTGTCTGCCACGCTCAATACGGCATTGTGACCAAAGCCGGTCAGAATTTCCTGACCTGGATTATCCGGGAAGCCGGGGAGTTCGAGAGCTTTATTGATAACTGCCGAGAAGTCCCAGCCGTCAACGTGTTTCACGTCAGGCCATGCAACAAGGCCCCAGGTGTAGAGACGGTCTTTGTAGCTGTCGGAAGGCTTCTGGATACAGTTGGTGTTGAAGATGATGGCACCGGGAAAGTGAACGAATTCTTTTGCCTGATCCTGCCATGCGCCGCCGAAGTTACCAACCAGATGCGTATATTTCTTCAGACCGGGGTAGCCGTGAGCAGGCAGCATCTCACCGTGGGTGTAGATGTTGATGCCTTTCCCTTCCGTCTGTTTAAGCAGTTCTTCAAGCATTTTCAGGTCGTGGCCGGTTACAAGAATGGCTTTGCCTGCTTTGGTGCCGAGCTGCACGGCAGTTGGAACCGGGTGGCCGTAAGCACCGGTGTTGGCGCTGTCAAGCAGTCCCATGACGGTGAGGTTCTGCTTGCCGCACTCCATGGTGAGGCCGACAAAATCCATCAGACCAAGGTTTGCGTCGGTTGTAGCGGCCAGAGCTTTCTGGAAGAAAGCCATAACATCATCATCAGTTTTGCCGTGGATCATGGCGTGATCCATATATGCTGCCATACCCTTCAGGCCGTACATCAGGATTTCGATCACAGAGCGGAGATCTTCATTGACGTGCTGGGTGTTGATGCCGTAGGCCTCGCCCTGCGCTGTCATACCGGCCAGATCAGCAGCCGGCTTCCAGTCTGCACAGGGACCGGAGAGAGTGACGCCTGCTGCAGCTTTTGCCTTTTCCTTCAGTTCGTAACACTGGGTGATCAGGGCTCCAATACGGGCCGGCTCAAAATCGACATTGGTAACGGTGGTGAAAAGTGCCTCGATAGTAAAACGGTCTATTTCAACATCACGTCCCGCTTTGTCGGCATACAGTGCCAGGCTTTTCAGGCCATACAGCAGGTGATCCTGCAGTACTGCTACTTCCGGTTTTTTGCCGCATACGCCTGAGATGTTACAGCCTGTGCCGTTTGCTGCCTGCTCGCATTGGTTACAAAACATTTCCATGTGTTTTTCTCCTTTTCGTTGGTCGAGCGATTAAACTCGTGTGGTGAATTTTTTCAATATTTATGGTAGGAACACTATACCGCTTTTCTGACAAATTACTTGACGATTGTCAAAAAATATATATTTCAAGGAGAAATTTGATGTCCAAAGTCTTTTTTAGCGACATGCGCACCGGACACAAGGAAAATCTATTTGATAAAATTGCTAAATTACTGGCTCTGGCCGGGCTTTCACAGGCCGTTGCCGAGGGTGATCTGACGGCCGTCAAGATCCATTTCGGCGAAAAGGGAAATCACACCTATCTCCGCCCGGTCTTTGCCCGACGGGTGGTTGAAGAGATCAAGAAGTTGGGGGCGCTGCCGTTTTTAACTGACTCCTCGACGCTCTATCCCGGCCAGCGCAAGGAAGCGGTCTCTGCCCTTGTATGCGGCATCGAAAACGGCTTCGACTACTCCTGCGTCAGCGCACCGCTAATCATCAGTGACGGCCTGCGCGGAGTCACCGAAACGGAAGTTGCCATTGACGGGGAGCTGTTAAAGAAAACCTATATCGGCACCGAGATCGTCGAAGCAGATTCGATTGTCACCATGACCCACTTCAAATGCCATGAGCTGACCGGTTTCGGCGGCGCTATCAAAAACATCGGCATGGGATGCGCCAGCCGTAAAGGGAAGCTGGTACAACATTCAACGGTCGCCCCCCGAGTTTCGGAGAAGAACTGCATCGGCTGCGGCATCTGCCCCCGCTCCTGCGCCCATGACGCGATCATCATCACTGCCGGCAAAGCCGCTATTGATCCGCAGAAATGCGTCGGCTGTTCACGCTGCATCACCGTCTGCCCGGTCAAGGCGATCAACATCCAGTGGAATGAGGCCGCTGACCTGGTCATGCGCAAGATGGCCGAATATGCCAAGGGAGCAGTGACCGGCAAGGAGGGCAAGACAGTCTACATCAACTTTATCACTCAGGTATCCCCTGCCTGCGACTGCTACGGCCATTCCGACGCCCCCATCGTCAACGACATCGGCATCTGCGCTTCGACTGATCCGGTAGCGATTGACCAGGCCTGTGCCGATCTGGTCAATGGAGCCCGCGGCAACGAAGGGTCGGCACTGCAAAGCGGCCATGAACCGGGCGGAGACAAGTTCCGTGGCTGCTGGCCGGATATCCCGTGGGAAGTGCAACTGGAGCATGGAGAAAAAGTCGGACTGGGGAGCAGGGCATATGAATTGATACGGGTATGATATTTTACCCGATAACGAGAGTTCCCAAGAATCAAAGGGATGTTCTTCTACAATCCCGGCAGTGCAGTATCTAAATTTATCTGATCCGACAAGGGGCTGATATGCCAGTAGGTATTACATCAGAAGCAAACCGTATCGTTGGGAAAAGCACCGGGCAATCCATTGTCAAGACAGCCCATCCGGGAAGCGATTTTTCGAGTTTAATAAAGCGGGGTAAAATGAGGTTGCGTTTCTTCCTGTTTCGACGCTTTCACCAACAGGTAAAGGATCTTTTTGCGGATCATCGGCTTCAACAGATCACGTTGACTCACCCGCGCATCTACGAAAAAATCTACCGGGAGTATATTACAAACGGCGCCACCATTAGTGAACGCCTCCAGATTCTCACAGCGCACTATCGGTTCGTCAACAGCGTATTCAGCGATGAGTTGATCCGGTCTGTCTATGTTTCACAAGATTTCAGACTTTGTACCATTTCCCTGCCAAACGACAATGGCACCATCATCGCGCGACTGGCGTACCGCCAGCGATTTGAAAAAGAAGGTGAACTTACCCTCAGCCTGCTGGACGATAACGGCAAGCGACTTTATTCTGTCAGTTTTTCCATTGATGCCTGCGATGGCAAACCATCGGCATTGATCGGCTGCCTTATTGGGCCAAGCTTTACCGATGACAGCGTCAACAGTGAAACGATCAAAAGCCTGACCAAGAGCATGCATGGCATGAGGCCGAAAAATCTGCTCTTTTTTGTGTTACAGGTCCTGTGTCGGGAGATGGGCATCCGGAGTATACATGCGATAGCTGCGCAGGCGCACGTATATGGTGGTAGTTCAAAAAAGCTGGAACGCATCAAATTCAACTACGACGAATTCTGGGAGGAGGTCGGAGGACAGCGATTAGATACAAAGCTGATCTCTCTGCCGCTACACCACGAAAAACGTCCGTATGAGGAGATAAAGACCAACAAGCGGGCAGCGTACACTCGGCGCTATGCGCTGTTGGAAAACATCGAGATGGACATTGCAGACACGTTGCAAACCGAAATTATCCGCAGCAACTAGATTACACTCGACACTCTGCTGACAAACAAAAGGAGCTTACAGATGAAAACCGTTATCCAGCGCGTTTCATCAGCATCAGTGGTTGTCGAAAACCAGGCCGTCGGCACAATCGGCCGGGGGATAATGATTCTGCTCGGCGTGGAAAAGGGCGATGCGGAACCGCAGGCTGACTGGCTGGTCGACAAGATCTGCGGACTGCGGATGTTTTCCGATGATGACGGCAAGATGAATCGATCAGTTGTTGAGATCGGCGGAAGCCTGCTGATTGTTTCTCAGTTCACTCTTGCCGGTAATTGCACCAAAGGGAAGCGGCCTTCATTCGATACGGCTGCACCGGCAGAGGAAGGAAAACGGCTGTATGAGTACTTTGTCGCGTCGGCCCGGCGTAGCGGCGTACCGGTTGAAACCGGCATCTTTCAGGCTGATATGCAGGTGACGCTGGTCAATGACGGTCCGGTGACGTTTATTCTGGAAAGGCAGCCATGAACTGGAGACGGGCTTTCATAAAATTCATACTGCGGATGTACCCCCCGTATCTAGGTGCAGGAGTCAGGGTACGCTACATCAGTCCTGACTGGCACGAGCTTCGGGTTGCTATGAAGCTGCGCTGGTACAACCGGAACGTCATGGGCACACAATTCGGCGGCAGCCTCTATTCCATGATCGACCCGCACCTGATGCTGCTGCTGATGCAGGTGCTTGGTCCGGACTACATCATTTGGGATAAGGCGGCAGAAATCGAGTTTGTTCGCCCTGGTAAAGGTACGGTAACTTCTACGATTACTCTTTCTGATGCCCGGATCGATGAAATACGAATGAACACAGCGTCCGGCCAAAAATATCTGCCGGAATTCAACCTCGAAATAATCGATGACGATGGCGGTATTGTGGCAAAAGTAAAAAAGATTCTGTATATTCGCCGAAAAATGACGTGAGGTTTTCTCGTATGAGCCATTCGCTTACCCTCGGATTTTCCCCCTGCCCCAATGACACCTTCATGTTTTACCCACTCGTGCACGGCCTGATTGATACGGGCGGAATTGTCTGCCAGGAACGGCTTGAAGATGTGGAAACCCTCAACCAGCTTGCGCTCAAGGGTGAACTTGATATCAGCAAAGTATCCTACCATGCACTGGGACACATCCGTGACCAGTATGCGCTGCTCCGCTCCGGCAGCGCCCTCGGGCGCGGATGCGGACCGTTGCTGGTGGCTCGTGAAGCGATCAACCCTGCGGAACTGCGCGGCAAGACCATTGCCGTGCCGGGACGATATACCACGGCCAAGCTGCTGCTGCGGTTATTTGACCCGGCTCTTGATAATTTTATTATCATGCCTTTCAATGAAATCATGGATGCCGTGTTACGCGGCAACGTCGATGCCGGCCTGATCATCCACGAATCTCGCTTTACCTATCAGGGCTTTGGCCTGCACAAACTGCTTGATCTGGGGGAATGGTGGGAAGGTGAAACCGGCCTGCCGATTCCGCTCGGCGGTATAGTAGCGCGGCGTTCACTTGGCGCAGAAACGATCTCCACGATCGAGCGGGCCTTGCGTGCCGGAGTCGACTACGCCCGGACGCATCCGGATGAGGCGGCACGCTATATCGGTGAACATGCTCAGGAGATGAGTCCGGAGGTCTGCGCCGCTCATATAGGGCTGTACGTAAACGACTTTTCTACCGACCTGGGTGATGAAGGAATTCGGGCTATTACCTGCCTGTTGAAAAAAGCCGAAGAAGCAGGACTTATTCCGCCATCACCGGAACCACTCTTTATGTAAAATTACTTCGAAGGAGAACAGAAATGGCAGATATAAAGGACAAATGGCAAGGGTGGCTGGCGCTTTCTACCGCCATCATGGCGGTTCTGGCGGCGCTGACGACACTGTATATGGGAAAGTTTTCCTCACGCGCCATCATGGCTCAGGGACAGGAAAGTGACCAGTGGGCATACTATCAGGCCAAGAGCATCAAAGGGCATACGTTCGAGGTTAACCTGAAAACGCTTGAGCTGCAGTACCTCACGCAAAAAGGGCTGTCGCCCGAGACGGCAGCCGAATACCGGAAGGTCCTTAAAAAATATGGCGAGGAGATAAAGCGCTATGAGGGAGAGAAAAAGGAGATCAAGGATAAGGCCGAAACAATCGCCAAATCAAAGATCAAGGCCCAGGAAATGGGGGGAAATTTTGCCTACGCGCTGATCTTCCTGCAAATTGCCCTGATGCTTTCATCCATCTCCAGCCTGACCAAGCGCCATTACCTGTGGTACATTGCTTTGGCCTGCAACCTGGGCTGGCTGTTCTTTTTCCTGGATGCCATGCTGCTGTTTTACTGAGGGTACGCTGTTTTTTGAATCAGCTTACCCCATGAGAAAATCGAGATCGGTTGCCTCAATAATCCGCTTTCTGTTGCGCTCCTTGCTTTTTACATCATAAAAATCAATCGGGTTGTACCCGTCAGTCAGGGTTAGTGCCGGAGTATTATCCGGGAACTCGAATTTCTTAAGCATCAGACTGCGCACGTGTCCTGCCATCGGATGGACGTCATACCCTGCCAGCTGAGCGGCATTTATAGTCACCGGTGCCCGGTCATAGGCAAAAAGTTCGAGATTACCACCCTCTACAACGGCTGAAACGTCAAAGCCGGGGTAAATATCAACAACACTGAAAACCTCTTTCAGCGTCCGCACTATCGAAGCGGTCATGTAAGTATCCCCGCGCAGATTGCCCCACATATTAACTCCGAGAACCGCTCCCGGAGCCATGCGCTGCTTGACAGTCATCAGAGCTTCCCTGCTCAACACATGAAATGGCGTATTGTCGCCGTTGAATACATCAAGAATGACATAGTCATAGCGCTTTTCGGTGCGGTTAAGAAAATAGCGGGCATCTTCAACAATCGATTCGCCGCTGACGTTAAATGAGAAGAACCGTCGGGCAACATCAAAGACAAGCGGGTCTATATCAACGACATCGGCCCGGACACCCTGCTTCTCATACCACATCGGCACCACACCGGCTCCGAGGCCGATGACCAGACACTCTTTCCCTCTTGGGTTGATAACCCGTGGAATAAACTGCAGAAAATAAGAGTAATCATAGACCGAAGCCCCGGTATTTGCGTCAAATCCCCCCTGAATTGTTGCATCAACAACCAGTTCACGGGTACGCCTGGTACCATAGGAATAGTCCAGCACCTGCATATTGCCGTAAAAAGAATCTTTGAAAAACATCCGGGTAACCTGGGTGCCGTTCGGGAGAAGCTTGCTCCTCATCGCCCCCGCTTCCGGTACAAAAAAAGGCAGCAGCACCAGCGGCGCAAACAGCCATATGCGCCGGTACACAGCGGCGTACAGTACTGAGAGAAGCAGCAGACCGCCACCCACAACAAGAAAAATCCGGTCAACATTGAAATAGGCGATAAGGATAAACCCGGTGCACACTGTGCCGATAAAGCTTCCCACCGTTGACGCCGACGAAAACAGACCGACCGTCCTGCCAACGCTGGCCGTCTCACGCACCGCAATCCGAATGATCAGGGGTGAAACCATACCGAGCAATACGAGCGCCGGTCCGAACAGCAGTCCGGCTGAAACCAGCGAGCCCAGCCTCAGTCCCAACGGAAGAACCATTTTAATAACCGGGGCTTTCATAAGCGGCACGAGCAGAATGAACACGCCGGCAACTCCGATGAGAGCGTAAAGCCAATCGACGCTGTTTCTACAACGATCCGAGAGGATTCCTCCCCCCCAGTATCCTGTTGCAAGGGCAACCAGGGTCACCGTTATAAGCGACGTCCAGACATAAAGACTGGCACCGAAAAACGGGCCGATCACCCGTGAGCCGAGAACTTCGACCACCATGACCGTTGCGCCGCATACAAGTGCCGTCAGGAGCAGCAATGCCGTTTGGCGCTTGCTCTTCGCACCTGCCTGCGGTGTTGGTTTAAGATCATCTTTCATAGGTTCCTCTCGGCGGGTATAGTTAGTTGCGTTGTACGGAGTAACGTTCGACAACCTGGGGGATAAGTCCGCGTATTCGTTCTATGCGGGTTGCATCAGCGGGGTGGGTGCTGAGAAATTCGGGTTGCGCCTGCCCCCCTTTTTGCGCGGCCATCCGCTCCCAGAATGAAACGGCGACATGTGGGTCATAGCCGGCCATCGTCATGAAGACCAATCCCATATGATCCGCTTCGCTTTCCTGCATCCGGCCGTACGGCAGCAGTGCGCCGTATTGGGTCCCGACTCCGTAGGCCGACATCCAGAGTTGTTTTGTGACCTCCGGCTGTGTAGAGAGTGCCGTTGACAGCATAGTGCCACCCAGCTGCGCAAGCAATCCCTGGCTCATCCGTTCGTTGCCATGTTCGGCAATCGCATGGGCTATTTCATGTCCCATCACCACCGCCAACCCCGCATCATCTTTGGCAATCGGCATAATACCGGTGTAGACAACCACCTTGCCGCCCGGCATGCACCAGGCGTTTACCTGTGCATCCTCAACCAGATTGAATTCCCACTTGTAGCTTTTCAGAGAATCCTGCAGGCCGGTTGAAGCAAAATAGCGCTCCACAGCATTCTGGATGCGACCCCCGACACGTTTGACCATTGCGGCCTGCTGCTGGTTCTGGCTGAGCTTGTTTTCCTGCAAAAAAGTGCCGTACTGCTGAGAACTCATGGACAGCATCGAAGAACCGGGAATCAGATTGAGATGAGAGCGGCCGGTAATCGGAACGGTGCTGCAGGCGGTCAGCAGCAGACCGGCCAAAATGATGGCTGCAAAACGAGGCATAGTATTTCCTTTGATCAGATCAGGATTTTTTCGAGCAGTTCCAACAGTTGTTGGGGATACACTCCAAGCAGAACCATGACACCTGCAGGAACAAGCAGGGCAACGACCTCCGTGCTGTCCAGCCCGCGGACCGGTTCAACCGGAAGCAACGGCGACTTCATGTACAGCACCACCACAACCCGCAGATAGACAAAAACCGCTGCCAGCGCTGAAAGGATACCAACCAGCACCAGGGCAGATTCCCCGGCTCTCAGCGCGACGGTAAAAACGGCAAACTTTGCCATAAAACCGGCTGTCGGCGGAATCCCCGCGAGGGAAAACAGGGCAAGGGCCAGCACCCCGCCTGCCAACGGGTTGCGGTAACCACAACCTCGGTAGGCCTCTATGGCGTCCAGCTCCTCCGCATCCGAAAGAGCCGAGATAGCTCCGAAGGCGGCCAACCCGGCAGCAGCATAGGCTACCAGATAAAAAACCGCCGCCCGCGCTCCGCCAACCGGGCCGACAACAAGTGCCATCGCCACATATCCCATTTGGCCGACCGACGACCAGGCCAGCATCCGCTTAAGAGAGGTCTGTACCAGCGCAGCCAGATTACCTGCCAGCATGGAAAGCAGCGCCGCCAGCCAGAGGAAATCGTGCAAACCATGCCAGGCACCGAACAACGGCAGCAGGAGCAGCAGCGCGCCCAGCGAGGCGCCTTTGGATGTTGTTGAGATCAGGGCCGTCACCGGTGCCGGAGCGCCCTGATACACATCCGCCGTCCAGAGGTGGGCCGGAACAAGTGAGAGTTTGAATGCAATGCCGAGCAGCATCAGGCAGCCCCCCGCCAGAAAGAGCGGTTCCGGAGTTCCGGGTGTCAAGGCCAGTTCGGCCAGCTTAAGAGTCCCTCGATCGGCATAGACTAACGCCATCCCCATCGCAAGAATCGCCGCCGACAGCGTCCCATTAAGCAGGTATTTCAGGCCAGCTTCACCACCTGTGGAGGATTCGCGCTTGATGGCCACCAGGATGTAAAACGCGAAGGTGAAGGCCTCCAGGCTGAGGAACAGCATCAAGAGATCCGTGGCGGCACATGCCGCACTCATTCCGGTCAGAGCAAAAAGAATCGTGGCCGGATATTCTTCACCGATGATTTCCCGGCGCCGGTTGTAGCTGGACGCCAGCAGAAGGACAATCAGACCGGCAGAGTCGAGAAAGAGTGCAAAAAAACGCGAGAACGGAGTAATGGCAAGACCGGGCATGACCGCATCGGCAGGAACAAGCAGACTCCAGAGCAGGGCCACGACAATAAGCGACCCGGTCACCCCATACAGATAGCCACCCGGTTTGACCGCACCGGCAAGCAGAACCAGCACGCTGCCAAACGCCAGGATCATCAGTGGCATCAATGCCATCAGGTCGGCGGAAGTCATGGTGCACCTCCAGTCAACAACTGCACCGGCAGGTGGATCATGTCCAGCAGCGGCGCCGGATGGACACCAACCCAGAAGTCAAAGAGCAGCAGCATCGTCATAACAGCCATTTCACGCAGATCAAGATCCGCCAGCAGCAGAGGCTGACGTTCCTTCTGAAACACGACCTCCTGCACCAGACGCACCATATAGATCAGCGGCAGGATAATGCCGACAAACGAGAGCACCACGACCAGCGGCGACATCTTGATCGTTCCGGCCAGGATAAGGAATTCTCCGATGAAGCTGTTCAGTCCTGGGACACCCATCGAGGTCAGTGAAAAAATCAGGAAGAAGAACGACCAGAGCGGAACCTTTCCCCACAACCCGCCGAAAGCTGAGATCTCCCGGGTATGGGCCCGCTCGTCAAGCATGCCGATCAGACAGAAGAGAGCCCCGGTCGTCACCCCGTGGTTGGCCATCTGCAGGATTGAGCCGGAGAGTGCCACCGGATGCCAGGAAGCGATACCGATAGCAACGTACCCCATATGACCGATGCTGGAGTAGGCAATCAGACGTTTCATATCCACTTGAGCAAAGGCAACCAGTGACGCATAAAAAATGCCGAGCAGTGCCAGCGTGTAGAACAGAGGGGTCAGCGCCTGCGCCGCCAACGGAAAGAGCGGATAGCCGAAACGGATCAGGCCGTAGCTACCTGTTTTAAGCAGCAGTCCGGCCAGCACAACACTCCCCGCAGTCGGGGCATCGGTATGAGCATCCGGGAGCCAGGTATGAAGCGGGAAAAGTGGAAACTTGATGGCAAATGCCAGAAAGAAAGCGGCGAACAGCCAGAGTTGGATTTCAAACGGAAGCCGGGTCTGCAGCAGTTCCGGCAAGGCAAAGGTGGCCACTCCGCTCTGCGTGGCATGCAGCAGGTGCAGTGCAATGATCGCCAGCAGCATCAGTAAGGATCCAAACATTGTGAAGAGGAAGAATTTGATCGTGGAGTAAATTTTCCGGCCATGCCCCCACACACCGATCAGGAAGAACATCGGAATCAGCATGATCTCCCAGAACAGGTAGAACAGCGCCAGATCAAGGGAGAGAAACACCCCCATGATGCCGGACTCCATGACCAGCATCAGCGTCAGGAACAGGACAGTCCGCTCTTTGATGGCATTCCATGATACCGCCAGCGCCACACAGAACGTGAACGAAGTCAGCATGACCATCAGCAGCGAAATGCCGTCCAGCCCCAGGAGATAGCGGATGCCGAACGATGGAATCCAGGGAACATCCTCCAGCAGCAGGTAGCCGAGCAGCTTTGTCGGCATGCTTTCCAACCCCCGCCACATGCTGTACAGCCACCCGGTCAGCGCCAGTTCAGCCACCGCAACTCCGAAGGCGACCGGCCGAGCGAACGACGCACGGTTCCAGAGCGGCAGGAGCAGCAGGCAGCCGGCAAATGGGAGGAAGATCAGGATTGTCAGGAGCGGGTAAGTGCCGAGCATGTTACATCCGATCAAACTCTTCCGGTTCTACAGCAGGAACCTTGGCCAAAGCGGCGCGGAACTTGTCTGCAGAACCCCGGTCCGCGCGACCGGCAAGGTATGTCTCAGTCGTAAGGGCTGAGAGCTTTTCAGCCACTGCCGATGCGATGAACTGATTGAGGGAAATATGATCCTCACTGGCAACTTCTCGGGCCATTTTATGGATTGAATCGGGAAGACGGACACTGATTGCGCTCATGGTTGTACCTCCAGGGATGCAAAAAATTCGCGTGGCGTCATCACGGCAACACCGAATCGGGCGGCGCGTTTAAAGTCGGCTACGTTCCAGGTGATAATGGCCGCATTTGCCTTAACAGCAAGTTCCAGAACAAAATCATCGTCAGCGTCCTTCAACACTGGACGCCACAGGTAAAAGATTTTATTCAGCACTGCTTTCGAACAAAGAAAATCAATGACATCATCAATCTCCACAGCTGACAGCGATGTAATGCCGCGCTTCAGAACCGCCTCGTATTCCAAGACCAGCGGAGTGGATACATGAAGAGTGAAACGATCATATTCCACCAACGAAAGAAGATGAAACGACGCACCACGCGATGATTTGAGCGCGGCGACAAGAACGTTGGTATCCAGAACGATGTCGGTTTTCATAGTGGTAGTATAGGTGATACCAATAATATGTCAACACCTTCAAATACAATAATCGGTGACAAGTTACAGTTGGTGGGAAAGAGGGAAGGATACAGGGTAGGGGAAAACTTGGGACGCTTCCCCAATAAAATGTCGATTACGCGCCCCTTCGCCCCCTCGTTAAAAAGAAGCCTTCGTTACGAAAGGATTTCCTTTCAGGTAAAATCTCCACTCGAAATCCCGCGCGCTACCAGAGTACTCGATATTGAGCCGCCTGGATGTTCCTACTTCCCCAACAATGGGAATCTTAGTTTCCTGCACAAAAAGCCTCTTTTCGCACAGATCCGCTCCGTAGAGATCAGCGCCTATCTCCATAGCCTGACAGAGCTTTCCAGGCCCGTTCGTAAGATTTATCAGGATCTTCGGATTTTTCAGCCGCCTTCTACCCTGCATTATTTCTATTCCCCGCACCGGCTGGAGAGCTCGGATCAAAACGCATTCCGGCACCCCTTCCTTTTGTGTGGTAACATTCATGCAGTTGTACATGCCGTAGATCAGATAGATGTATGCCCGTCCTCCCGGTAGATACATGATCTCCGTACGCTTGCTACGTAAGCCGCCAAAGGCGTGAGAGGCGGGGTCGATTATACCCATATAAGCTTCGGTTTCGACGATAACTCCTGATGTGATACCGGCTGATGAGCTGTGAACCAATTCTTTGCCGATAAGCTCCCGGGCCACCTGAATGGCATCTCTCAGATAAAATACGCGCGGCAGGGGTTTAAATATCATGGCAACTCCGTTACCTGCTGTATCACCTTGACATATAGAAATGAGGAAAACCAGGACACTTCCCATATAAAATGGGTGCGTTTAATATAAATACGGGAAGTGTTTGAATGCATAAGTAAGAGTTGAAGTGGAAGCCTCCGGTGGTATTGAATAGCTTGTAAGCGCAAGCGGTCGGACCGGCAATGCCGTCCGAAATCAAACTACCACGAGGAGGCTTCCATGAATGCAATTTACTACATTGGCCTGGATATCCACAAGAAGACAATCGCGTATTGCATCAAGAAAGTTGACGGGACGCTCGTCCGTCAGGGTGTTGTTTGTGCCGAGCGCAAAGCTTTACAACAGCGGCAATCCGAGCTTCCCGGCCCTTGGTATGGAGCAATGGAAGCCACTATCTTCACCGGTTGGGTCTATGACTTCCTCAAACCATATGCCGTTGATCTCAAGGTGGCTCACCCTGCCATGCTCAAGGCG
>JAYTVV010000219.1:0-6159 GCA_043743795.1 Geobacteraceae bacterium | reverse complement strand
TCCCGCAGGCTGGTCATGTGGACCGCCAATCGTTCTCCCGGTGCGGTGAAACGCCATTCATAGCCGATCTCCATCGGCATGAAGGGGGAAACGTGAAACTCCTTGTTCAGTTGGAAGGTGTGCCATTCACCACCGGAGGGGCCGCTGCGGGTATCAAAGGCCCGCAGGTATTCCTCGCCCCAGGGTGTGTTGTGGATTTCAACCAGGACCGATTCCAGAGACCTGCCGTCCCCGGCATAGCAATAATAGATGCTGATCGGGTTGAAGCAGTAGCCCAGGTAACGCAGGTGTGTCAACAGCCGGATCGGCCCGCCGGGGCGAAAGCCGAGCTGCCGCTGTACTTCGTCCCGCACGGCCGGATCAAGCGGCAGCGTATCCGGCCGGAAATGATCTGAACGGCGGAAGGACGCCCAGTTCGGCCGCTCGATCGACCAGAGCCAGCGATCAGCGAAGACCGTATCCAGTTCCGCCAGGTCGAGATACAGGAAGAACAGGTTGTAGCGGAAACTGTTGCCGACCGGCGACAGCCGCTGATGGCCCACGTGACCTGTATAGATTCGACTTTCCATGGCTACAACTCTTTCCCGAACTGCTGACAGACTGCCAGTGCACTCTTGACGCCGTCTTCATGAAAACCCCAGCCCCAGTAGGCGCCGCAGAATGAGGTGCGGTTGACGCCGCTGATCTCGTCCCGCCGTTTCTGTGCCTCGAAGGCTGCGGTTGAATAGACCGGGTGGTGATAGACCAGACGCCGGATCACCGCCTCCGGTGCAATGGCATCCGGCGTATTGAGCGTCACGCAGAATTCCACCGGCGCGGTGATGGATTGTAGCTTGTTCATCCAGTAGGTCAGCGATACGCCGTCCTGCTCCTGGCGGGGAATGTGGCAGTTCCAGCTGGCACGGGCCTTGGGGAGTGCCGGCAGCAGGCTGCTGTCCGTGTGCAGCACCGTATCGTTCTTCTGGTAGGGAGTGGCGGCCAGCAGATCCCGCTCGGCAGCACTTGGGTCGGCCAGCATGGCTAATGCCTGATCACTGTGGCAGGCCAGAATCACGTGGTCGAATGTTTCAGGTGTACCGCCCCGGAGCGTAACCTCGACCCGCTCGGCGTAGCGCTGCACCCGTTCCACCGGCGATGACAGCCGCACCTGTTGCCGAAAGGGACGTGACAGCGGTTCCACATACTGGCGCGAACCGCCGCTGACCACCCGCCATTTCGGCTGATCGACTACATTGAGAAAGCCGTGGTTGGTGAAAAACTGGACGAAGGCCGCCACCGGGAACTGCAGGAAGCTGCGCGGGTCGGCCGACCAGATGGCGCTCCCCATCGGCACCAGGAAGTCATCGATGAAACTCCGGGAATAGCCCCCTTCCGTCAGGTATGTTTCCAGGGTCAGGGTCATGTCATCGCTGCCGTACAGGTGACGTGACTCGCGGTTGAAGCGAAAAATGTCCCGCAGCATGCCCCAGAACGGCAGGTTGACCAGATTCCGGCGCTGGGCGAAGAGGGTGTCCAAGTTGGTGGCACAGTACTCCAGTCCGCTGCGCTGGCTGCTGACGGCAAAACTCATCGCGCTGGGCTGTGAGAGAATGCCCAGTTGGTCCAGGAGCTTGATGAAGTTAGGGTAGGTGCGCTCGTTGAAGACGATAAAACCGGTATCCACCGCGTACTGAAGACCGTCATGGGTCACATCCAGGGTGTTGGTATGCCCGCCCAGATAATCGTTGGCCTCGAACAGTGTGATGTCATGCTCCCCGCAGAGCAGGTGGGCTGTCGTTAATCCTGATATGCCGCCGCCGATAATAGCTATTTTCATGGGTTCTCTACTCCTGTGACAATGTAGCATATGAACATATTCATGCACCGACTGACGTCTGTTCAGTGGGACGAGAGATATCATGGTCTGGCCGCACCGCTACTTCAAAACGTGGCGGAGTAAGGATTGCCCGTTTAACGGCACAGAGCTCTGCAACCTTGATGATGGCGGTGCGATACTTTTCAGGAAAATCGGCCGGCAAATCGATGGTGAGCGCTACATCCACCAGGTGACGTTTTCCGTTGCCGTCAACGGTGAATTCGGCTGACTGCGAAAGTGTTATGTTTTCTGTTGGAATGCTGCGATGGCTGCAGAAATCCGCCACGTACACACCGGCGCAGGTGGCAATTGAAGCCAGAAAATAATCATACGGCGTCGGTGCGCTGTCTGTACCGCCATCTTTCAGCGATTGATCCGTAGGCACGGTCTTATTGTCAGGCAGATGGGCAGTGACTTTTTTGCCCCCATCAAGTGTAACTCTGATGTTCATGGTATTTTACCTTTGATTATACCGCACAGAACGGTTGTGGTCGCAACATGCCTTCACAATACCTCTTGCGTACTCTCTTTCACACTCGCATCCTTTTTCTTGATCAGATAATATCCGGCGGAAAGAGCGAGAATGATCGCCGCAATTCCCACCAGAGCTAAGCCTGACAACTCCTTGGCATCAAGAACGATAACTTTTCTGGCAATGGCAATTATTGCAACACCGATTACTATTTGAGTGTGATCTTTTGATTCGCTCATGTAGGTTTTGGAGATGGTATCCAAAAGCTCAATGCCGATCAAAACCAGCATGAAGAGGCCAAAAATATCCAGCAGTTCTTCAATATCAAGCAGAAACAGTGGTGGCGTGATGATATCCTTGGTGATAATCCACCCAAGTTCCAGCGTACTGAGAAGTACGACGACCACCATCATGACCACCAGTGACATAATGATGAATCTCTCAAACTGCTTGATTATTGGAAGCATTGCTGGATCTCCTTTTTATTGCGGCATTCCGTTACATTAACGTCCCAGTGGATTTCGTGCTGTACCGTCATCTTTTGGATCAGGGACGAGCACAAGGTCAAACGTCGCACGTTTGGCACCTTTTTTGGGGTAATGCTGGGTTATCAACCCCTCAAACCCCTTGGCATCCACCAGAATATGGATATGAGATGGTCGGGGGCCGTAAGGCGGCGGGAAAAATGTCTGCAACCGGTAGCGACCGCTCCTGTCGGAATACAGAGTCGCCCGGTGGGCATCGTCATAGCTGCCATCGGGGCCTGCCTGCCACAACTCAATCCGCACATTGTGCAGTGGACGGCAATCTTCCGCTGAGCGAACTGTCCCGCTCAGCAGATACCCTTTGCCGATTGAATTACGTTCCGGAGCGTTCGGGCGATAAAACGGGCCGATTTCGTCCCAGGGGGTCGGGGTGCAGGTGACCGCCAGAGCAGCGTGCGTGCTCATGAGCATCTGCAGCAGAATGATCAGGCAGACGACACTATGTCTCATAAAACAATGGTTCAACGGGGTTTTCATGCGTGTACCTGTATACCAGCTTGTATCATTTGATACTTCATTTCAGGGACAAAACATACGAGGTAAGAGCATTTAGCTGCTCCTGATTAAAAAAAGTGCCATAAGCAGGCATGCCCTTGGGGCGGCCTTTGATAATGCTTTCCATAACCGCTTCCCGGTTTCGTCCATAGGTATATTCACTGCGCTTCAGAGATGGTCCTTTTCTACTTCCCCATCCACTTCCCTCATTGCCGTGACACACACGACAGCTCTTACTGTATAGTTGAGAACCTACGGCAAGCTCAGCCGCGCCGGTATTATCCGCCTTGACTGTAGGCTTTGAAATATCTTGCGTCTTGCCGCCGGTAGGATCTCCGCCTCCTGAACATCCGGTCAGTATGACTGATAACAAAAAAACAGATGCAAAAAATCCAGGGAAATAAGGTGTCTTCATATGACCTCCAGCCGTTTTATATCCGTGCTGTCCGCTTTTCAGGTGGTAGATTCTTCACACAAACCGCATCAGTAGAAACAACCCGATCATGGCGATACCGATGGCAAGCTTGCCAGCCACTCCGATTGCCAAGCCGACCACCGTGCCGAAGCCGGCTCGGCTGGCCTCATCCAGACTCCGTTGCAGCGACAGCTCTCCGATGACCGCTCCTGCAAACGGTCCGATCAGGATGCCCGGAATTCCCAGAAAGAGCCCTGCCACTCCCCCCAATGCGGCACCGATCATGGCTCGCTTCGAACCGCCGTATTTTTTCACCCCCAGGATTGAGGCGACGAATTCAACCACATATGTCAAGGCCGTCATTCCGGCCAGGAAGAGCAGAGTCCAGATGCCGATATGGTTAAAATTTTCCGCCCAGGCGCCAAAGAGCAGCCCCAGAAACAGGAGCATCGCGCCTGGCACGATCGGCAGCAGCAGCCCTGATAACCCGGTAACGGTCAGGATTGCGCCAATAATCCAGAGTATCAGAGATTGATCATGCATGAGCTGAATCCTGATGTGATGTTGCTGATTTTCAGAGTCGATAACACAATGAGATCAGTCTATCGCCAAAAGCAGCAAATGCAAAGCATGAAGCCGCTGTAATGTGTTCGTGAGATACAGTTAAGCCTCTACCGGTTCCTGATCCATTTATCCACAGAAATCACCGGCAGCACCAGTGCTCCGACAACCATAGACCACAGCCAGCCATGGCCGTCCAGCGGGGCCGAATTAAACAGCTTCTGCAGCGGCGGCAGATAGATGAAACATGTCTGGAGCAGCAGCAGAATGCCGATGCCGATAAAGATCGCCGGATTACTGAAAACCCCCTGACTGAAAAAAGATGCCCGCAGGGAGCGGCAGTTAAACAGGTAGAATATCTGGGTGAAGGTGATGCTGGTCACACAGAGCGTCTGGGCTTCGGCCAGTGCCAGGGCATGCCGGGCAGCAGTCACCGGTTCAGGCCCGATGATGCGGAAGTATTCCCACAGGAACAGGCCACAGGCGCCGGCGGCCATGAGCAGCGCGACAATGACCAGACGGGCAACGATGAAACCGGAAAAGACCGGTTCGTCGGGAGAGCGTGGGGTGCGCCGCATGGCATTGGGCTCAAGCACTTCAAAGGCCAGGGGGATCGAAAGGGTGACGCTTGCCACCAGGTTGATCCAGAGGGTCTGGCTGGGTGACATGGCTAGCAGCAGCTCATTAACGCCATCCACCCGGACCGTGGGAAAGAAGAACATGGAGGCGGACAGTGTGACAGCCAGCCCCAGATTGGTGGGGAGTACAAAGGCCAGGGATTTGACAAGATTGTCGTAGACCCGGCGCCCCTCCTCCACCGCCGCAGTGATGGAAGCGAAGTTGTCATCCATCAGGACGACCTTGGCCGCTTCCTTGGAGACCGCCGTACCGGTTATGCCCATGGCAATACCGATGTCTGCCCGTTTGAGAGCCGGGGCATCATTGACTCCGTCTCCGGTCATAGCGACCACATGGCCGGCAGACTGCAGGGCCTGGACAAGCTGGATCTTGTGTTCCGGGGCAACGCGGGCAAAGACGTTGGTGCTGGCGGCGATAGTCTGAAGTTCGACTTCAGTCAGGCCATCCAGATCCCGTCCCTGCATGGCGACCTGCCCCGGTTGCAACAGGCCGAGCTGCCGGCCGATGGTTTCAGCCGTTACCGGGTGATCGCCGGTGATCATCTTGACGGTAATTCCGGCACTGTGACACAAGCGGATGGCGTCCATAGTCTCGGTGCGGGGAGGGTCAATCATGCCCAGCAGGCCGGCAAACTCCAGACCGTCAGCAACATCATTCGCGCCAAGCTCCTCTGCTGTGGCAGCACTCCTCTGCGCACAGGCAATCACCCGCATCCCCTGCCGCGCATAGGTAGCCATGGCTTCATTGATCCGATTCTGCTCCGCCCCGTTGAGTGAGCAGCGTTCAAGAACAATTTCCGGAGCCCCTTTCAGCAGGATGCGGGACTGTCCATCGATTCTGTTCAGGGTCGCCATGAATTTGGTGTCGGATTCGAAAGGAACGACATCCAGACGGGGGTGGCGGCTGCGAAACTCATGGGCATCAAGCCCCGCTTTCCGGCCGGCGACCACCAGCGCGGCTTCCGTCGGATCGCCGGTTATGCTCCAGAGACCATCTTCCTGACGCAGGGCGGCGTCATTGCAGAGTATGGCAACCGTGAGCAGATCCTGAAGAGCCGGAGGAATATCTATCAGGCGGATGCCATCGTGTTCAATGTCGCCCTCCGGCCCATAGCCGATGCCGGAGAACCGGTATTCCTGCCCTTGGAGCCAGGCCACCTGCACGGTCATCTCGTTGC
>JAYTVV010000218.1:0-1889 GCA_043743795.1 Geobacteraceae bacterium | reverse complement strand
GGCATCCGGTTCTCCAGGGCCGCCCGTTCCTGGCCGCCACCATCATGTCCGGGGTAGACCGTTATTGTTATGATACCGCCCACGGCCAGGATTTCGAGGGATTGTTCAATGCTCGCCAGGGTCGATTCCGGCCGGGTAATCAGGTCGCGGTTACCGCCCGGCAGGTAGCCAAGGTTGAATACAACTGCAGTGACCGGCCCGGTGCAGTGTGTGGCAATAGTCTCATGGCCGGCATGGATGAGCTCAGTGTTGTTACGGTATCCAGCTTTTGCAATTCTTGCGGCGGTCTCGTCAATGGCTCTCTGTTGAATATCAAAGGCCCACACCGTGCCACTTGCTCCCACCAGACCGGCGAGCAGCAGGGTGTCATGCCCGTTGCCGCAGGTGGCGTCGATGACACGATCCCCGCTTCTGACAAACTGGTGGATGAGAAGATGCGAGAGGGGAACCGGCCCTCGCAGCAACGGAATGTCAGGTGGTGTGTCCAGGCTCATGGCGCACGACAGTAGCAGAAATGATCTGGTTTCGCCACCGTGAATTTGATTGCATACCTGTAGGGAAACAGGGTAGTAACAATGCTATGATTCTAAAGAAGACAGCGGATACGGGGCAGGGTGGACGTCGCCTGGACGAGGCGCTTTCCAGCCTGTTTGAGGCACTCAGCAAGTCGGAGGCGCGGCGGATTATCGATCGTGGCGGGTGCGCGGTCAACAGCAGCATGGTGCGTGTGGCGTCACGTACCGTCAAGGCGGGAGATATCATTGAGGTGGGTGTCATGGAGGCAGGACGCTTCCGCGATCTGGTGCTGCCACCCGAAGCCCTGCTGTACGAGGATGGGGAGCTGATCGCGGTCAACAAACCGGCCGGTATCAATACGCAGCGCACCCCCTATCAGCTCAAAGGTACTCTTGAATACTGGGTTTCCGAGTTTTTCAGAAAGCAGGGGAGCAATGAACCCTGCCGGGTGATCCACCGACTTGACCGGGGTACCTCGGGAGTCATGCTGTTTCCCAAGCACAAACGGGCTGCCGCCTGGTTGTCGGCCCGTTTTCACGATAATCTGATGGAGAAGTGCTACTGGGCGCTGGTCAGTGGTCGGCCGGAGCAGGATGTCTGGACCGTTGACGGTGCCATCGGAAAGGTTGGCAGCGCCCGCTATGGCATCATGGCTGGGGGGCGGTCCGCTGAAACGGCTTTCCGTCTGCTGGCTTCAGCCGACGGATACTCGCTGATAGAGGCCCGTCCACACACCGGGCGTACCCACCAGATCCGTGTGCATCTGGAGGCGTCCGGTCTGCCGATTGTTGGTGATACTACCTATGGTGGTGCACCTGCCCCAAGGATGATGCTGCACTGTGCATCGCTGGTGTTCACGAATGAGCGGGGAGTGGAGATTCATGTCGCGGCCCCGCTTGATACCGCCTTTGATGGTGCGCTGAAAGGGAACGATCTGGTTTATTCCGGCTTGCCATGACACGGCCGGCATTCGGCCTCCGTAGTCCTGCGTTTCAGCAGGCTGTCAAGATCTTTCGGTTTTGATTTTCCCATCAGTTTTTCACCAACCTTGTGACAACCAAAGCAGTTCTGTCCTTCCAGCGCCTTGTGCATGGCCACCATTTTCGGGTTTTTACTGTGACATACCTTGCACTCGAAGGCGGTTGCGGCTGACCCGGTCAGCACGGTAATTGCCAGGCTGAGAAACAGGATTGTGGTGGCGGACATGGCGGGCCTCGTGACGCTCTCGTGTATTAACTGCTGTGAGTAGCCACTCTAGCGGTTTCGGTTCCGGTCGTACTTGACGCGTGTCAAAAAAATCATTTCCAATAGCGGTCCGGTTGTGCTAATTTCCTGCTCCCCGGCGCACCGCGCACCCATTGTGGTATCTCACT
>JAYTVV010000217.1:0-11219 GCA_043743795.1 Geobacteraceae bacterium | reverse complement strand
CCAAAAGTATTCCTGGCAAGAATATTAAATTACTTGTCGGGAAACCGCTTTTTGCATGGTCGCTGGAAGCCGCTCTTGCGTCCGGCATTTTCGAACGTGCTATCGTTTCTACAGATTCAGAAGAAATTGCAGAGGTTGTTATAAAAACAGGGCTGCCGGTTGAAATAATCATGAGGCCTGCTGAATATGCAACCGATATCGCAACAACTGAATCGGTAATGCTGCATATCGCTTCGCTAATGGAGTTCGATATGATGGCAACCATTCAGGCAACGTCACCACTGACTAGAGCTACTGATTTTGTTGAGGCTTATAAACTGTTCAAAAGAGACGCCGCTGATTCTCTGCTGACGTGTGTGCGTACCAAACGATTTTTCTGGAGTGACGACGGCATTCCCACTAATTACGATCCGCTCAAACGTCCCATGCGTCAGCAGTTTCGGGGCACGCTCATGGAAAACGGAGCTTTCTATTTCACTAAGCGCTCGGTTCTGGATGAATACCAATGCCGTCTCGGCGGCAAGATTGCCGTGTATGAAATGCCGGAAGAGATGGCGGCTGAGATCGACGAGCCTGATGATTGGGAACGCTTGGAGCGGATCATAAAAACACGCAGTGAATATTCAGATTAATGCATATGATCTCATACGATGTATTATGCTTCCGCAAATTGCCCTGTTTCACCTTAGAAGGTACTGCATGAATCACTCTCTTCTGCTAAAATGGCTGCCGCCGGTTGTCTATAAGTCACTTCTGATGTTTGCTTCAGAGATGAAATTCCTGGCATATCCCCACAAAGACATTCTGCAAAAAAACCAACAGCTCAAAGGAGTCGGAAAGAGTAAACGAGCATTCCTGCTGGCGACCGGTCCGAGCATCAATCAGGAAAACCTAAAGCTTCTGGCTGGTGAAGATTGTTTCAGCATCAGTAATTTCTACCTTCATGACGATATTCAGGCTATTAATCCAGTTTTCCATGGATTTGCTCCTTATCACGAGCCGATGATCCTGGAAAATTATGTCGAATGGCTGCGTCAGGCGGATAAGGCACTGCCACCACAGACCAAGATAATTCTTGGTCATAATACCTACAAGATAGTTCAGAAATTTCAGCTTTTTCGTAGCCGTGACATATATTATATGTTTCTAGGTGCCTCGAAAAGGCGCCGTGTTGATATTCAGCAACCAATACTTGCCCCTATGACGGGTCCTTTGCTTGTCTTGCCGCTTCTGATCTACATGGGTTACGAGCAGATATACTTACTAGGATGTGATAATACGACTCTCAGGGATTATAACAAAACAATAACTAATTTCTATCGATCAGATCAGGATATACGTAAAAATGCTACTAACCTGTGGATTGGCATAGAAGGGGAAATTAAAGCGAATCTATGTATTTTTGACCAGTATAAATATTATCAAAATGTTGTTGCCACTTCATCAATAAGCATAACGAATCTCTCTGTAGATTCCTGGCTCGAAATGTTTCCAAATGATAGGCTCGAAAATGTGGTGACTTGGTAAGGTAAACACTAGCGATTTATTGTCACGGTGGGTGTTCAGATTAACTGTGTCAACAGTGATAAAGGTTTATTTTCAATGGAGATGATTGTTAATGAAATATTTACAAACTGTTCACGTGTCAACAATTACAATAAAACTTATTAAATATTTAAAAAATCGTGTTGAACGGTTGTTGTATCCGCCGCTATTAGAGTATGCCCCTGATGGATGGCACTCGGTTTTAAATGAGAGTGATAATGTTGGGTGGAACGCAACGAATGTCGTTACGGCAGAGAAAGCAAAATGGGACGCTTTTGGTGCCGTTATTGCGGGCACTGAGCCGCTCGGCTTTTCACATGAACATGCTGATTTTGCTGATAATCGCGTCGTCCCTTTTCATAATGTCCATATAACATACGGATACGTGCTTGCTTTAGCGGCACATCAGAAAGCCACCCTGTCTGTTTTGGATTACGGGGGGGGGCTGGGTCATTATTTTCAAATTGGTAAAGCGTTGCTTCCCGATATTTTGCTGGATTTTCACTGCAAGGAGATGGCTTCTATCGCCGAAGCCGGGAAGATGTTAAATCCGGATATACTTTGGCATACGGACGACGGGTGTATGAAAAGAAAATATGACCTTGTCATGATCAACGGCTCGTTACAATATTTGGAGAACTGGCAACAGTTTTTACGGGATATTTCAGAGTCGGTTGGTGACTATCTGTTTTTGACACGCGTCCCTGTTATCGAGAAAGCGGATTCATTCGTGGCGGTACAAAATATCTACGGAACGCACATGTTGCACGGGCAATTTAACCAGAATGACCTTTTGCAGGTTGTCAAAGATACAGGTTTAACTCTTTTCCGGGAATTCGTGGTTGGAGACCGCCCTTACATCAAGAATGCACCTGAACAGTGTGAATTGCGCGGCTGGCTCTTCCGGAAAAACAAGTAACTCATATCAAATGGAAAAGGGATAAATCACTATGAAAGATTGTCTGATCTGTAAAGCCTCGGTGACATCCTTCATTGACTTTGGGCAGATGCCACTAGGAAACGGTTTCCTTCTCCCCGAGCAGTTTGACGACGAATACCATTTTCCCATGCAAGTTGGGTTCTGCGCGAGTTGCGGAATGGTACAACTACTCAACCAACCTGACCGGGAGCGGATGTTCCATGAAAACTACGCCTTTTTCTCCGGGACATCCATCTACATGGCCTGCCATTTCAAGGTGTTTGCCGAGCATGTGATTGCAGATTACCTCAGTATCGGAGATCCCTTTGTGGTCGAAATGGGGAGTAACGACGGCATCATGCTGCAGAATTTTGCTTCCACTGGAATCAGGCACTTGGGGATTGAACCATCCAAGAACGTGGCGCAGGTTGCCATCGACAAAGGAATCCGTACCGTCACCGAGTTTTTTGGTGTAGATCTGGCGCGGCAGATAGTTGCCGAAAACGGCCAAGCGGATGCCTTTCTCGCTGCCAATGTTATGTGTCATATCCCCTATATGCATTCGATTGTCGAGGGAATCAGTATCCTGCTCAAGCCGACTGGGGTGGTCATGTTCGAGGATCCGTATCTGGGAGATATAATCGAAAAAACCTCCTACGATCAGATCTATGACGAGCACACCTTCCTCTTTTCGATCGTCTCCATTAGCTACCTTTTCGAACAGTACGGCATGGAGGTCATCGACGTGGAACCGCAGACAACTCATGGTGGTTCCATGCGTTATGTCATCGCGCACAAAGGGGCAAGACCGGTTTCCGCAAACGTGGCCGCTCAAAGAGAAAAGGAGAGTGAATTGGGGTTGCATCTGTCGGAGACCTATGACCGTTTTTGCCAGAACTGCGAAAACTCCCGGAATCAACTCATTACCCTGCTTCGCGACTTGAAGGCCAAAGGCAAGAGGGTGGTCGGTTACGGAGCCACCTCAAAAAGCACCACCATTACCAATTTCTGTGGAATTACTCCTGATCTTGTGGAGTTCATCAGCGACACAACACCGATCAAGCATGGCAAGTTCAGTCCTGGTGCGCATATCCCGGTACGCCCATACGAAGAGTTTGTCCAGGATTATCCCGATTATGCCCTGCTCTTTGCCTGGAATCACTCCCATGAGATCATGGGAAAAGAAGATGCCTTCCGTGCTAGCGGTGGAAAATGGATAATATATGTACCACAGGTGGAAGTGCGGGATTAGCGCAATTAATTGTTGTGGTGCATGATTCAGGGAGATACATGATGATTGAGGGTGTTGTATTTAAAGATTTGGTTACCAACACTGATGACCGCGGTTTCTTTCGCGAAATTATCCGGGTAAAAGATGATTTTTTCGTTGAGGGATTTGGGCAGTGGAGCCATTCTCTTATGTTCGACGGAGTAATCAAGGCTTGGCATTTCCACCACGTGCAGACTGATTGGTGGTATGTGCTGAGCGGCGTTCTACGCGTAGGCCTGTACGATATGCGCTCTGATTCTACTACCTGCAAGCAAACAATGGATTTTCTGATGGGTGATCTCCAGCCAGCGCGAGCACTCAAGATACCAGCCGGAGTCGCCCATGGATGCAAAACCATCCAGGGGCCGGTTAACCTGTTGTATGTAACTTCGCATGAGTACAACCCGGCCGATGAAATTCGCATTCCCTATAATGATCCAGAGATTCAATTCGATTGGTTGCGTGGCCCGACCATCTCCTAAAAGGCTCGACGTTTCTATTCATTAGAGGATAACTCCGGATATGACTGCGAATCATCAAGACAACGAACCTGCCGAATCTTTTAAAGGTAAAAGTATCATTATAACCGGTGGAGCCGGTTATCTGGCTTCCAATCTGGTATCGCTTATGAGTCAATCTGATTGCCGTATTATCAGGATGGATAGATCTGATGCCTGTTGGGAAAATGTTTCCGGTACGGCACAGGTCATTGATGTCTCATGTGATGTTTGTGACCCGTCTGTTTGGGATGTTTTGGAGGGAGTTGATTACATCTTTCACTTCGCGGCTCAGACCAGCACCTACGTCTCCAACGCCAGTCCTGTAGATGATCAGGCAATTAATGTTATGCCGATGCTGAATATGCTTGAAGCCTGTCGCCGATTGGGAACATGTCCAACAATCTGTTTTTCAAGTACTGTTACAATTTCGGGGATACCTGAAAGCTTGCCGGTGAATGAAGGCCATCAGAATCATCCGCTTACCGTATACGATCTCCACAAATTCATGGCTGAACAGTATCTGCGCTGGTATGCAGAGCAGGGTTTTGTGAATGGTGTCACCTTGCGTCTGGCGAACGTGTACGGTCCTGGGCCGCGCAGCAGTTGTTCTGATCGCGGCATACTCAACCAGATGGTCCGTCGCGCACTTGAGGGAAAAAAACTGACTGTCTACGGGACGGGCGAATACCTGCGAGATTACATTTATGTAGAGGACGTTGCTCGCGCTTTTATGTGCGCAGCTTTGCACAGCGAAAAACTGAACGCCCGTTATTTTGTTATCGGCAGCGGCAAAGGGCATTCCATTGCCGAGGCGATGCGCTTGATAGCAGATCATGCAGTGACTAAGACCGGATTACGAGTTGAAGTGCAGCATATTGAACCGCCTGATTCTCTCTCTGCCATTGAACAGCGCCACTTTGTGGCGGATTCACGTCTTTTTAACGAGGTTACAGGCTGGGACGCCCGCTATTCTCTTTCTGAAGGTATCGATCAGACCATGGAGGCTTTTAAATGAATGTGCTAATCGTCGGCGGTGCGGGATTTCTTGGAGCCAATCTTGTGCGTCGCTGTCTAGCGGAACCGGACGTCCAGGTTACTGTTATGGATTCACTTGATCCTCATCTTCACTCAACCACCAGGAACCTCATGGAGGTCTGGTCACAGATACGTTTCGTACGAGGAGACATGCGCGATGAAACCCTGTTGGCAGATATTGTCCAGGGCCAGGATGTCATTTTCAACTGTGCTGCCCAAACGTCACATCCGCTTTCCATTCAATATCCACTGCTTGATGCGGAGATCAACTGCCTGGGCAACCTGAAACTGTTGGAAAGCATCCGCTTGCTAAATAACTCGGCACGGGTCGTATACACGTCGAGCAGTACTGTCATCGGTAAGGCTCTGACACCGGTGGTGGACGAGGATCACAGGGAACACCCACTAGAAATATACTCGGCCAACAAAGGAGTGGCGGAAAAGTATTATCGCATCTACCACACCATTCATGATCTCAACACGGTTGCCCTACGTTTTGCTAATCTCTATGGGCCATACGGCAAAGGGTACCAGGAGTTCGGTTTCATTAATTACTTTATTCACCTGGCCTGGACCAATCAGGAGATCAGAATCTTCGGCACAGGAAATCAGACACGCAATATTCTGTATGTTGATGATGCAGTAGATATCCTGTGGCGTGCGGCTCAGGAACCCCGCTTAGTGGGGGAAAGTTATTTCGCCACAAGCACTCAACACATGACAGTACGTGAAATTGCCGAGAAAATTGTTCATGTGTTTCAGCGAGGGCGGGTTACGCATATCGAATGGCCGGAGGAGCGTAAGCGAATAGAGATTGATCATGTGGAGTTCTCTTCTGAGCGCTTGCGTTCTATTGTTGACTGGACGGAGCATCATGATTTTGAATCAGGACTTTATTGTATCAAATCAGTTCTTGAACAGCAGAACCAGGGAGTTCAAATATGAAAATAGTTGTTACCGGGGCGTTGGGCCATATCGGTTCGCAATTGATTCGAATTCTTCCTGATCGTTTTGCTAATGCAGAGATTGTGATGCTGGACAATCTCTCAACTCAGCGCTACTGCTCACTTTTTAACCTTCCACCTCAAGGCCGTTACCGCTTCCATGAGGCGGACGTGCTGAACACAGATCTCGACTCCATTTTCAGAGATGCCGATGTTGTCGTTCATCTGGCCGCGATTACTAATGCCGCCGGAAGCTTTCAGAACAGAGAACAGGTCGAGCAGGTCAACTTTGTCGGTACGGAGCGGGTTGCCCAGGCATGTATTCGGACCGGTTCGCCATTGATTTTTCTCTCCACGACAAGCGTCTATGGTACACAGGCCGAGGTGGTTGATGAAAACTGCTCCAATGATGAACTAATGCCACAGAGCCCATACGCCCAATCGAAACTGAATGCAGAGCTGATGCTCCAATCACTTGAACAGAAACAGGGACTGCGTTTTGTTATATGTCGTTTCGGAACGATCTACGGAGTATCAGTTGGTATGAGGTTCCATACCGCTATTAACAAGTTTTGTTGGCAGGCGGTTCTGGGGCAGCCCATAACCGTGTGGAGGACCGCATTGCACCAGTATCGTCCTTATCTTGACCTTACCGACGCGGTAGAGGCTCTGACTCTGATAATGATTAAGGAACTATATGATGGTAGGGTGTACAATGTCGTTACGTCCAATACTTCGGTGAACAGGATCACGGAGATTATTTCCCAGTATGTTCCGGATGTTACCATCGAATATGTTGATGCGGAGATCATGAATCAGCTTTCGTACCATGTTGCCAACCAGCGTTTTCTAGATGCCGGTTTTGAATATCGGGGTGAATTGGCTCAAGGTATACGGAATACGGTGGAACTGCTTAAAGGAGCTTGTTCATGGCAAAATTGGTTGAGGTGAGTAATGTAATCAAACTAAATATTGGATGCGCAGGGCGCCCCTTGCCTGGATACATCAATGTTGATATGGATAGCCTCGAGGAGATAAAGGCTCGCTATCCGACGCAAGAATTTCCTGACGGGCTCGAAATATTTAATTATGACATCTTCAACTTACCTTTTAACGACGGAAGTGTGGATGAAGTCCGAGCCGATTCCTTGGTTGAACATCTTTCTTTTAGCGAAGAGCCCAAGTTCTTTCAAGAGATTAAACGTATCCTGAAGACGGGTGGTATCTTCCAGTTTGAAACTCCTGATTTTGAGGATGCCGTCAGACTTTGGTTAAACGCAAAAGATGAGTGGAAGGAATTCTATCGCAACGATCCTGAGGCTATTGAGCGCAACCATTGGTTTGGGCAATATTCTTACGCCACTGATAACCGCTGGGGATATCTCATGGCGATGGTTTTCGGCAGCCAGAATGGGTCTGGGCAATATCACAAAAACTGCTATACGATTTCCAAAATCAGAGCCATCCTTGACTATCTTGGTTTTGCAGAGCTCAGTATTTCTAGTTACAAATGGAAGGGCGACCGTGACCTGATGATAGCCGTTCGTGCGATGAAAGCGGAACGGGAGTGGTCCGAGGTGCCTAGCTAGTGTCGCAACCCTTTTTTACTGTCGGTGTAACAACCTACAATCGCCGCGAGCTGCTGCGACAGACCCTGATGTCGATCTTGGACCAGACTTTCTCAGACTTTGAGGTGATTGTTGGTAATGATTATCCTTATGAAGTCCTGACTTGTGATCATCTTGGCATATCGGATCCGCGCATCCGCATTGTCAACCATCCAGTCAATCTTAAGGAAGTTGGCAACATGAATGCTCTGCTCGCCATGGCTTCAGGACGTTATTTCACATGGCTGGCTGATGATGACCTCTACGATCCCGATTTCTTGCGTATTTCCTGGAATCTTCTTATAACTAATGATCTACCAGCCGCGGTCTTTTCTTCCTACAGGATCTTTCATGGAACCGAGACTCCCCGGCTCGAAGCAATCACGGGGGGCACGGTGAGTGAACTTACCGGGCGCGAGTTTTTGAATAGATATTTTAGCAGCCGCTTGAAACTCATAGGGGTTTACGGACTGTTTGAAACCGAGCAACTAAGGAGTCTTGTACAGGGAGTTGAGGAACTTTGCGAGTCAGGAGTCGGCCTCTACGGTGAATATATATTTCTCGTACGATGTGCACTGTTCGACAGAATTGTCTACATAGATGCTCCGCTGATCCTCTATCGTGGACATGCTGCGTCTTGGTCCGCAACGAATATAGAGTTGGAGAAGTATCTCTGTGCGGGTCAGGAGCTTATAAGGCGCTGTGGTGAGGTGTTGCGTAACCCATTGTTTTCGGATGATTTTGATGACAATCTCGAAGCAATTTGCAAACTGCACCTGACGGCATTCGCCGGCAAAGCCGTCGCAATCGAGATTGCAGGAGAAAAATATGGGCTTGGTGCAGCATGCCGATCCCTATCGAGGTTTTACGAAGAGGCTAAAAAAATTAAAAGCGTGTTAATCAGAGAAAAAAATAGCGATGGTGTCTCTATAGTATGGTTTTTTGCATGGATACACCTCAAAGGTTTTTATTTGATTTTTGGAGAGCATACGCTTAAATGGTTAAGGAATTTGCTGAAAATGAAACAACCGAAGTTCTAGCTATGAGCCTCAGATTACGAAGGCTTCTAGGCGCACTTTTAGGCCCACTGATTAACTACTCATGCTGTTGGCATCTTGATTAAGACAATAAATATATACCGGACGAACGCCAATATGATTGAATATGAGAACCTTCACAAACTAAATGAACCATTTTATGATGACTTCAGGCGAGTGTTCAACGAAACGCTGGAGAGTGGTTGGTATATTCTAGGGAGAAGCGTGGAACGCTTTGAGCAAGAATTTGCCGATTACTGTGGAGTATCTCACTGCATCGGTGTCGCCTCGGGACTGGATGCCCTGATTCTTTCGCTCAAAGCCTATGATTTCCCAAGCGGCAGTGAGGTCATTGTTCCATCCAATACCTACATAGCCACTATCCTTGCCATTCTGCAAAGCGGCCTGAAACCGATACTGGCCGAACCAGATCCCCGCACTTGCAATATTGATCCTGAGCAAATTGAAAAATACATAACCGATGCAACGGTGGCGATTTTGGTCGTGCATCTTTACGGAAAATTATGCGAGATGGAGAGGATCACTGAGATTGCCGGACGTCACGGCTTGAGGCTTTTCGAAGATTGCGCCCAAGCACACGGTGCCAGCTTGAATGGACGCAAGGCAGGGACCTTTGGCGCTTGCGCCGCATTTAGTTTTTATCCTACTAAAAACTTGGGCGCACTAGGAGATGCGGGGGCGGTGACGACAAATGATGATGCCATTGCCTCCAGAATAAGGACATTACGCAATTATGGCTCGGCAAAAAAATATTACAATGACTTTATCGGCATGAACTCACGACTGGATGAAATGCAGGCGGCGTTTCTATCGATAAAGCTTCCGCATCTTGACCGCATCAATAGCCATAAACGACAGTTGGCTGCTCTCTACAATCATGGTCTGCGGAATGACTTCGTCAAACCATGCATTAATGATGGATATTTTGATGTGTATCATATTTATAACATCCGCCATGATCGTCGCAACGAGCTGAAGCAGTTTCTTTTGGATCAAGGCATTTTTACGGAAATCCACTATCCCGTCCCTCCCTACCGGCAAAAGGCGTTGCAGGCAATATTTAAGATGAATGCCTATCCATTGGCTGACGAGATTCACGACACCACGCTCAGCCTCCCTATCTCTGTGATCCACTCTGAACAGGATGTAATGTTCGTAATAGAAGTGCTAAACCGTTTTGATCCCTGACCCCTCATCAATACTGTTGAGCTGGAGGAGTTAACCAAGAATGAATCGAAGTAAGGAATGAATATTCGGCTGATTAAGCTACTTGATGCCACTATTGGTCGTATGGCAGCATCCTTGATTCCTGTTCACGCTCAAAGGAAACCCTCTTCCCCAATCTCCTCCCTGCTCCTTATCCGCCCAGGTGGCATCGGCGATGCGGTGTTGCTGGCCCCTGTAATCCACCTCCTGAAGAAGACCTATCCCGCTATTCAGATCACCGTCCTGGCCGAACAGCGCAACTCCGGTGTTTTTCCTCTTATTCCAGGTGTGGATAGACTGCTCTGTTACGACTGTTCCCGTGAATTACTACAGGCCCTACGCGGTAGCTACGATGTCGTGATCGATAGTGAGCAGTGGCACCGTCTGTCGGCAGTGGTAGCGCGTTTCGTATCAGCACCGTTCAAGATCGGCTTTGACACCAACGAGCGCCGGCGAATGTTCACACACCCGGTCCCCTATTCACATGATAATTATGAGACTGACAGCTTTGCCCGTCTCCTGGAGCCACTGGGGATTGATGCGGGAACCGTGGAGATGGAACCACCGTTCCTGTCAGTTCCGGATGCAGCCTCAGGCAAGGCGGCCGCTCTGCTGACACCGATTCATGGCCAGCCGATTGTGGCAGTATTTCCCGGAGCTAGTATCCGCGAACGTCACTGGGGTGCAGACCATTTTCGACGGGTGGCAGAATTTCTGTCATTTTTGGGTGTCAAGGTGGTTGTCGTGGGCGGTAAAGAGGACTATCAGCAGGGTGAGATTATTGTTGAAGGCCAATTGGGGTTGAATCTTGCTGGCTTGACTTCGTTAGCAGAGACCGCAGCGATAATTCAGAAGAGTTTGTTACTATTGAGCGGCGATTCCGGGGTATTGCACATCGCGGTGGGCCTGGGTGTGCCAACAGTCTCTCTGTTTGGGCCTGGGAGGGCCCAAAAATGGGCCCCGCAGGGTGACCGTCATATTGTAATCAACAAGGGGCTGAACTGCTCCCCCTGTACCACCTTTGGAACTACGCCATCCTGTCCGATTGATGCCCGCTGCATGCGCGATATCACTGCCGATGAGGTGGTTAACGCCGTCACCATGCTGTTAACCAGCGTGGGAACCATGCCGTCCA
>JAYTVV010000216.1:0-39101 GCA_043743795.1 Geobacteraceae bacterium | reverse complement strand
CACGTTTACTGACATACATGGCCTCATCAGCTTTTGCCATGATTGTACGCACATCGCCACCGTCGTCCGGATAGCCGGCCAATCCGGCCGAGAGAGTGGTCAAAATATTCTGTCCTTCAAAATCGAAAGGAGTTGCCGCCATACCGTTAACTATCCTTTCAACCGCACAGACAACGTCCTGTTTACCGGCTTCATTGAACATGATGACAAATTCATCGCCGCCATAGCGAGCACAAAAATCGGAGCCACGAATGTTTGTGGTGATCATCCCGGCAACATGCTGAATCAACTTTGTTCCGGCGAAGTGACCGTACCGGTCGTTGATTATTTTGAGGTTATCGGCATCAAGCATACAGACAGCGAAAGGCCGTATATACCGTCTGGCAATTTTTTCCTGTACCTCAGCCAGCAGGAAAAAATTACGCATGTTATTGATGCCGGTAACGTCATCCGTAAGTGACAGGCGCTCTACTTCACAGCGTGCCGCTTCACTTTCGCCGGCCAGCATGGCTCCCAGATGGGCAATCAGCATAAAGGGGAACAGTTCTATAATATGGGCCAGATAATAGTTCAGTTCCCGGAAATCGGCGGAAGCCAGCAGAATATACGATGTGACCGCCAGACCGGCCATGAAGTAGGTTACCCGCCGCCCCTGCGTAAGGGCGGTTGCCATCAGAATGAGGTAAATCAGCGACATGAACGGGCTGGTTATTTTACCGGTATGCCAGCAGACCGCCACAATGAACGCAAGGAACACCATCAGATCGACAAAAATCTTGATGGCACCGTATTTCCGGGAAAGCACCCCATAGCGGGCATTGAGGTTGTAGAAGAACAGAATAATTGAAAATCCCGCCACAAAGACCATGCTGGAGCCATCGTTCGGCGTAAGCTTGATATCGAGCGCCACCAGAGCAATCAGCAGCCAGGAGATATTACCCATGATGCGGTCGTATCCTTTATAACGCTGCTGTGTGCTTTGATTTATATCCGTGTGAAGGTCATCATCCATACATCCTCCTTAACCGGCAGCCGCAAGGGTAATCATAGCTGTTATAGCATAGCGGGCAAGTTTCCCGGTGGCAACCAGCAGCGAAAACAGCCCGAAATTGATTTTCAGCATGCCCCCCACCAGGCAGAGCGGATCCCCGATTATCGGCAGCCACGAAAAGAGCAGCGAATATACTCCGAAACGCTGATAATAACTGCGGGCCCGTTCCTGCCGGTGCGGCGAGACCCGCATAACCTTCTCGATCAGCCAGCGACCACCGCCGATGCCGATAAGATAGGTCATTACGGCCCCGAGACAATTTCCAATCGTAGCGACGGCTACCGTTGAGAACGGATCATAGCCGCCAATCAGCATCATAACCAGCAGCCACTCCGACCCGAGCGGCAGCAGGGTGGAAGCCAGAAAACTCAAGAGGAACAGGGATACATAGCCGGGCTGGTTGAGCCAGTCGTGCAACATGACAGTATATGTCAGAAATTGATTGTCAAAATGGTTCAAATCGTTACAATGCTCCCGCGTTGCCGGACTGTTTTTTCTCCGGCAGAGTGCAGACATTGTAGCGATAAATTCAGTTTCGGCAAGGGGTAACCATGTTAAAAGGAAAACCCGCGAAAAAATATTCCCAGGCAGGTCGGCTGCATTCGATCATCCGGCTGCTGGAAACCAGGCGCGGCCTGACACTGGACGAGCTGGCGGAAGAGTGTGATGTCGATCGGCGCACTATCCACCGCGACCTGAACGCGGTGGAACAGGCCGGTTACGGCCTGACTACGGAGTGGTGCGACGGGAAAAAGGTCTATAGCTTTCTGGCCAGGTCACGCAACCTCCCCCCGATTACCTTCACCCTCCCGCAGCTGATGTCGCTGTACCTGCTCCGCTCGCTCGGGGCCCATCTGGCCGGCACACCATTCCAGGCCGAAATTGACGAACTGTTCAAAACCATCCATTCGGTGCTTCCCGATCGCCATGCAGCCCATCTGGAGCGCATTGCCCGGGTTTCGCTGCCGCTGCTGCATGGTGCCCGTGATTACTCCGCATCGGCCGCCTGTGTAGGTGATCTGCAAAAAGCGCTGCTGCAGCAGTACCGCATCCGCCTGAACTATGCCAAGAAGGGCAAGGATGAGGTTGATACCTACGAAGTTGATCCCTATACACTGGTCTTTCACAAGGGAGGGATTTATCTGCTCGGGAACGCGCACAACCGTTCCGGCATGCGCCTGTTTGCCCTGGAGCGGATCCGAGGGATTGAGGTCACCCGTCAGCGTTTTGAGATACCGGACAGTTACCAGCCGGAAGCCCATTTCAGCAGCGCCTTCGGGCTGGTGAGCGACACCCCGATGAAGGTGAAGGTTCGTTTTTCTGCCGAGATTGCCCACACCATCAAGGAGCGGGTCTGGATGCCGGGGCAGCAGATCAGCAACGACGCCGAAGGGCGGGTGGTGGTTGAGTTTGAGGCGGCAGGGCAGATGGAACTGGTGTCATGGATTCTTTCCTACGGTATACACGCCGAGGTGCTGGAGCCTGCGGAACTGCGCAAAGAGGTCAAGCGCCAGGTGAAGGGGATGCGTGAATTTTATCGGAGTAAGGAAAAGGAGAGTGACAAGGGTGAGAAGAAGGGGAAACGAGGGTGAGGGTGAATGTACGACGCCATTTCAACAATCAGACAGTGCGAACTCATGTGGGAAGCATGCCTGCCTCCCAAATGTTCGGTGCAATATGGAGTGTTTCAGATAATGCCTGACGGACCAAAAAGTTCCTGATATGACCCACGACTCCCCTTTCAGCTATCGCCCCATTGGCATCCTGCGTTCCCCCTATTCCCGCCGCATTGATGCGCCCCATCAAAGCACGGTGGTGGAAGGTACGGAAACCGGGGATTTCGCGATAGCCACTTTAGAACTCGCTGATTGGCTGGACGATAAGGTCATTCAGGATCTGAGCGGCTTCGACAGGCTTTGGCTTATCTTCGCCTTTCATCTGAGTGAAGGGTGGAAAAGCAGCGTCAAGCCGCCTCGGGGTGGACCAAAACGAGGCGTTTTAGCCACCCGTTCACCTCATCGTCCCAATTCTATTGGCCTGTCGGCGGTAGAATTGGTAAACATAGAAGGCCGGACACTACACCTTCGAGGTGTTGACCTTCTGGATGGCACACCTGTTCTGGATATCAAACCCTACGTGCCCTACGCAGATGCCTTTCCGGATTCCAAGGCCGGCTGGATTGATGAATTGGATGCAAAGCTGGGGCGTTATTTTGCGCCAGGGCCTCGAAAACCCAGATGACCCACATCTAATAAAACAGGAAACCCACACACATGACCGAGACCACACCACTCAACGACATCCTTGCCACCCGGATTGCTGAACAGGGACGCATCACTTTTGCCGATTTCATGGCAGCCTGCCTGTATGAACCGGGGCTTGGCTACTATACCTCTCCGGGGCGCAAAGTCGGCGCTGAGGGTGACTTCTATACCAGCATCACCGTACATGCCGCCTTCGGGCGGGTCGTGGCCCGCGAGATCGCCCAGATGTGGCGCTGTATGGGGATGCCGGCTGACTTTACTCTTGTTGAGTGCGGTGCCGCTAATGGCCGTCTGGCGTGCGACATCATGGATTTTCTGGCGGAACGCGAGCCGAAAATGTACGAGGGGTTACGATTGGTGCTGGTGGAGCAGGAGCCGTCACTGGAATCCGCCCAGCGGGAAATGCTCTCCGCCCATAGTAATCGGCTCTCCTGGCTTTCTCCGGATGAATTTTCTTCCGGAAGTTTCACCTTCAGCGGCTGCCTGTATTCGAATGAACTTATCGACGCCCTGCCGGTGCATCGGGTCGTAATGGCCGCCGATGGCCTGAAGGAAATATTTGTGACCTGCACAAATGGCGAATTTGGCGAAGAGGCCGGTGAACTCTCAACGCCGGTTATTGAAACCCAATTACTGAATGTCGGCGTGGTGCTGCAGCCCGGCCAGCAGGCCGAGGTTAGCCTGAACTCCCCGCAATGGCTGACGGCAGCAGCACAAACACTCCACCAGGGTTTCATCCTGACGATCGATTACGGACACCCGGCAGCCGAGCTTTACACACCGCGCCGCAAACTGGGGACGCTGCTCTGCTATTACCGTCACCAGGTAGAGGAAAATCCATATATCCGCCTTGGGCTGCAGGACATCACGACGCACGTTGATTTTACCACGCTGATGAAGTGCGGCGAACAACGGGGACTGCAGAATCTCTGGTTCGGGGAGCAGTATCGCTTCATGCTTTCAACCGGCATCATCGAGGAAATTGAAGCTATTGAACGTTCTGACGCGTCTGATGAAGAAAAATTGCGACTGCGACTGACGCTTAAAAAACTGATCATGCCCGAGGGGGGGATGGGAGATACATTCAAGGTACTGATTCAGTCCAAGGGCGTTGAGGCGCCCACACTGCTCTGTCAACGCAGGATCGGAGGGTGAATGTCACTGCTCACTTCTTCTGAAATACGCGGGATTGTTTTCGATCTGGACGGCACCCTGTATGTGTGCGAGCGCTTTGCCGTCGAGATTCAGAAAGCTTCTGAAGCATACATCGCCGAAATCAAGCAGATCAGCACTGCCCAAGCCGGGTTGATAATGGCGGCTGCCCGGCTGAAACTTTCGGAAGAGAGTGGTACGAATCAGACCATCTCGGCGGTTTGTACGGAGTTGGGGGGAACTATTCAGGAGCTGCATCGCTATTTTGAAGCCACCCTGCGACCGGAGGCCTATCTTGTGCGGGACGAGCGGGTAATCCACTTGCTGGAGCGCCTCGCAGAGCATTTTGCGCTCTACATTTATACGAACAACAACCGTGTTCTGACGGCCCGTATCATGGATTATCTGGGGCTGGATGGTTTGATGCGGGGCATTTTTACTATTGATGACACCTGGCGCGGCAAACCGGATGAGGGAATGGTGAACCGGGTTTTGGAAAGCATCGGGCTTTCTCCGCATGAGGTATTGTTCGTCGGAGATCGCTATGACGTTGACCTGCGCGTGCCGGATCAGCTCGGCTGTCCGGTGTATCTGAGCCAAACACTGGAGCAGCTGCTGCGGCTGGAAGAGCTGCTGCTTCCAATTATAATTATGTAGTCTCCTTCCGGAGGTAACTCAGCAGCTCCTGCATATCATCCGGTGGTTCAGTCGTAAACTCCATATACTCACCACGCGACGGGTGGATGAATCCGAGACAGCGGGCATGCAGCGCCTGACGACCGAGATGGTTGATCATGCCGCGCAGTTTAGTGTCGGGAATGTTGTTGCAGCGCCCTCCGTCCGGATAGAGCGGGTCACCCAGCAACGGAAATCCGGCTTCGGTCAGATGTACCCGGATCTGGTGGGTTCGTCCGGTCTCCAGCCTCAGTTCTACCAGTGATACCCTGCCGTACCGTTCCTTCACCTTCCAGCGGGTAACCGCGTGCTTGCCGTTTTTGGCCTTGCCGGACAAGCGCAGCCGCTCGGTTGGATGACGTCCGATGATCCCCTCTATTTTACCGGTATCCTCCTGGGGAGAACCGTAAATCAGCGCCTGATAAATGCGCTTGACCGTGTGGACGCTGAACTGTTCCGAAAGCGCCTGGTGGGCCCGATCATGCTTTGCAGCCACCAGTACACCTGATGTTCCCTTATCAAGGCGGTGGACAATGCCAGGACGCAGTTCCCCGCCAATCCCGGCAAGGTCGCTGCAGTGCGCCAGCAGGGCGTTGACCAGCGTGCCGCTGGTGTTGCCGGCTCCCGGGTGCACGACCATTCCGGCCGCCTTATTAATGACAATCAGATCACTGTCCTCATAGAGCACGTCAAGCGGGATCGCCTCGGCCAGCGGTTGAGCCGGCAGCGGAGGTGGAATCTCGATCTCGATCTGCTCCCCCCCCTTCAGTTTGAGCGAAGTGCGCACCGCATTGCCATCAACCAGCACACAGCCGGTTTCAATGTATCGCTGGATAGCGGCACGGGATTCACCTTCAAGCTCGCGGCTGAGAAAAAGGTCAATCCTGGTCGGTTCGTTTTCGGGAGAGAATGTGAGAGAGATATGATTCATGGAAAGCCTCGTAAACAGCAAAGGCGTACCGGAAAGGGCACGCCTTGCAGAAGTAGTCTGTATAAATGTTCGTTACCAGATAGATGATTCGATCTTGCCGGCACGCTTGATCAGGACATCAACCACGGCGGTTCCGTAGATGACTTCCGGGTTGATATCAGTGGAGACCCGGGAAAGAAAGTGCTGACGCCCCTCTTCAAGCTCCTCGCTCAGGACATCAAAAATGGTATCGTTTTTGATACCGTTCTCGACCTTTTCCTTATTGTACATGGCCACGTCGGAGAGAATGGCTCTGGCCAGCCGTTTTGCCTGATCCGGATTATCTATCAAGTTCATGGTTGCTGTTCCTCATGGAGTAGAATTGGGGCACAATAGCACTATTTCAAACGTAATGCAAAGTAGATGCTTGCATCACCGCGCCGAGCCAGAATTGTCACATTTCCCCCCCGGCTTGCCTGCTGAATGACACGGGCATATTCCGCTGTGGTCGGCGTTTTTTTGCGATTTATGGAAATAATCACGTCGCCGCGCTTGATACCGGATTCCGCAGCGATTCCCCCCTGCACCGCATCAACGACGACAACCCCGTCACCTTGATCAGCATTTTCGACAATCAGACCAAGCTGGTCAGCCTCCCCCTCCTGTTGCCGCCCACCGCGCTCCGCACGTTGCCGTTGTTTGGGTGCAGTATCGGCACTTGCCAGAGTGATGCTCAATTCAAGTGCCTTGCCGTCGCGAAAAACAGATACTTTGGCTGTTTTTCCGATGCCCGCTTCGGCAACCTGACGCTGCAGATGGGATGGATCTTTGACCTCGCTGCCGTTCAGTCCGGTAATGACGTCCCCTTGCCGGATACCGGCCTTATCCGCCGGGCCACCTTTGATAACATCGTTGACCAATGCGCCTTTCGCCTGTTTCAAGCCGAAGGACTGTGCCAGCTCTTCCGTTATCGGCTGAATCGTAACCCCCATATACCCGCGACTGACCGAACCTTTCTGGATCAACTGGGCAAAAACCGGCTTGGCCATGTTAATCGGAATAGCAAAACCGATCCCCTGCCCTGCCGCCACAATAGCGGTATTGATGCCGATCACCTCTCCGTATACATTCAGCAACGGCCCTCCCGAATTGCCGGGGTTGATGGATGCATCCGTCTGGAGAAAATTCTCGTACGCCTCAATGCCCATATTGGAACGGCCGGTGGCAGAGATAACACCAACGGTCATGGTGCGATCCAGACCAAAGGGGTTACCAATCGCAATCGCCCACTGTCCCACCTCAAGTTTGTCGGAATCACCCAATACTGCCGTGGGAAGATCGGTGGCCGTAATTTTAATAACCGCAATGTCGGTTTTCTGATCACCGCCGACCACTTTTGCGTCATAGACCTTGTCATTGGAAAGTTTGACCTGAATGCTCTCCGCATCGCGCACCACATGGTCGTTGGTGACAATGTAGCCATCCGCGCTGATCAAAAACCCTGAACCAAGGCTTTTATCGCGACGGGTCTGCGGACCGCCGAAAAACTCTTCAAAAAGCGGATTGGTTTCAAAAAACGGCTGAACGATTTTTTTTCGGCTAACCGTCGATATGTTGACGACGGAAGGGGTTACCTTTTTCGAGATGGTGCTGAATGCTTTCTGGGTCGAGAGGATATCGGCCGGCACATCCTTGACAGGAGCCTCCGCCTCGCCCCCCTTACGATTGGATTCAAGGAACAGCGGAGCTTCGTTTTTTCCACTGCAGCCACACAAAGCAGCGGTACAGAGCAGGGCTGCCATGAATAGGGAAACCATACGTGATTGTGGATTCATTGTGAGTAGCACCTATAGTAAAATGAGTGAGTTAACCTGTTGAAACAGTAATCACAATCTCCCGGAGTGTCAAGAGCTTCGGTTGCATTGAACTGCGTAAGCGGACACGTTCTATTGAGCATAATTATGTTATTGAAACGACGCTCCGTTTGTGCAAAAGTAAGGCTATTCAAACAGTGATGGGAGCAATGTGATGAGCGACATCAAGGCACAGATCAGGGAATTTCGCATCGGCGAGAAAATCAGGGGGCTCCGTCAACAAAAACGGCTGACTCTTCAGGAACTGTCTGAACTGACAACCCTTTCAAAGCCGCTGTTGTCGCAGATTGAAAACCAGCAGGTTATCCCGCCTATCGCCACCCTGCTCAAAATTGCCAAGGGGCTCAAGGTCGATATTCATTTTTTCTTTGCAGATGCCGGCAATAGCCAGAAATACGTGCTGACACGGCGCGAAGACATCCGGGAGGACGAGAAGGTTCCCCGGCCGATAACAAATGAAACCGCACGCCCCTACGCATATCATTCACTGGCCCATGGACTCAGGCATAAACATATGGAGCCGTTTCTGGTTGAGTTTGAAAACAAGCAATGGGACGATTCGCTCTTCTTCAAGCATGAGGGTGACGAAGAATTTATCTACATCATTTCCGGAGAGCTGGACTTTCACTACACCAATGAAATACTCCGCATGCGAGCCGGCGACAGTATCTATTACGATTCAAGCCAGCCGCACGGGTGGGTGGCCATAGGTGATGACATCGCCAGAGCAGTCGCGGTGATGTACACAAAAGAATAGCGAGGTGCCCGATGAAAATTCAGGTGCTTACTCATTACGACAAGGTTGAAACCGTAAACGTCCGTGATCTGAGACGGCTGATAGCTTCAGGAGAAGTGTTGGCATTTCACCGTTCAGACGGATGGGTAAAGATCGGTGCCGAAGCGATCCGGGGAGACGGCGGCAGAGACTATGACGGGCCGGAACGACGCAACATCATGCAGAAACAGCTGAGCAGAGAACAGATGCGAGAAGGGCTCCACTGTGTACTTGCCGTTACGGGCCCCAAACCGAAGTGGTAACATGCTGTTCTCAAGGTGACTATTTTGCCCACTCCCGCAACGTCCTTACCCGCTCCACTGCTGGCGGATGAGAATAGTAAAAGTCGGCGTAGAAGGGATGTGGAAAGAGGTTGGAAAGGTTCTCAGCCGACATCTTGACGAGAGCCGAGGCCAGATCCTCCGGTTTCCCGGTGAGATCGGCAGCAAAACGGTCGGCTTCCCGTTCGTGGCAGCGCGAACGCCAGGCCGAAAACGGCCCGAGCGGAAACAGAGCCAGCGAGGCAACAAAACCGAGTACCACCATTTTAGCCGGCAGCGAAATTTCAGCAGGTAATCCCAATAACCCCGGCAAACCCGGCCAGGCCAGTAGTTTAAAACTGAGCCATGATCCTGCCAGCGCCATGATTTCCGCCCACAACAGGCGTTTCCAGATATGCCCCTTTTTCCAGTGTCCGATTTCGTGGGCCAGCACGGCAACAATTTCCGCGTGGCTCATCTGCTTTATCAGGGTGTCATACAGCACGATGCGCTTGACTCTGCCGATACCGGTAAAGTAGGCATTGGAGTGCCTGCTTCTCTTTGACGCATCCATCTGCTGCACCTTCCCGACCTTCAGCCCCGCTTTTTCCATCATGACCCGGATGTCGTCCTCCAGCCCCTCTTCGGTAACCGACTCATATTTGTTAAAAATCGGCTCGATAACATAGGGGGAGATAAACATCATGAACAGGCTGAAGAGTGCCATAAAACCCCACACCCAGAGCCACCACTGCTGGGGGCTCCAGCTGATCAGCCAGAAAACCACTGTTATCAGGAAAGCCATCAAAACGGCGCCGATAGCCTGTGATTTGAGAAAATCGGTTATCCAGATGTGCGGGGTCGTGGTGTTGAAACCATAGCGGGCTTCAATGCGAAAGGTGCCGTAGAGGTCGAACGGTATGCCGAGCAGTGTCGAGCCCCACGTCAGTACAAGGAAAAAGAGAATTGCCGACAGAATCGGGGCCGTACTGAACGAACTGATGAGACTGTCATATGCTGCAAGCAGACCACCGAAAAGAAAGATGATCAGCAAAGCGTTGTCAAAGAGGGAATCCCACAGCCCGAGCCGACTGGAATCAAATGTATAGGCGGAACTGCGTCGCAGTTTTTCTGCACCGATTGCATCTTCAAAACCCTCCGGCACCGTAGTACCGTGCTGCTTCAGGTACTGCAGATTGATGTGGCGCAGCCAGTAGGTAAAGGCGGTGATGGCGGCAAAGAGGCAGAACAAAATGAGTTTCATCGGGTGAATTCTCCAAAAAAGCACGGGCGAGACTTAGCTCGCCCTGATAAGAACGCTGCGAGTGCCTGACTACATCAATTTTATTCCAATTCCATATCTAAGCCCTCTCTTCGTTGGCTCGTCTTCGCCCGCTCAACGTACTGATCAGTACGCCTCGCAGGCTCAATCCTCGCCGCCTTGAGATCATCTTTGATCTGGAATTGGTATTACTACTTCGGTGACGCATTTCCCGATTCCCTGAGCAACTTCGGAAATACGTGTGGCGAGCATGTAGGCGGGTGAGGTCACCAACTTGATGCTGGCGTCGATAACTAATTCCGTGACCGGACATTCCTGATGTTTTGCCCCGGTTTTGTCGATCTCTGCGGCGGTTCCGGCATCGGTGCCGTGGGGAATTCAAGGGAGGGTCAGGCGGCTTCTGCTTTCCGGTTGAGCGAATTGAATACCATATCCAGAACACTCTTCTGACGTGCTTCAAATTTGTTCAGCACCGCCAGACAGGTGCCCATCGGACAGACTCCATGCAGAAAATCAGCATCCCTGCCCGAAAGAATAACGATCCGGTTCTTGTCCATGCCAATGCTCACCGCAAATTTCAGGAGTTTCAGACCATCCATGGCCGGCATCTCAAGGTCAATCAACATCAGATCATAGCTGCCGACTTTTATGGAATGGAGCGCCGACATGGGATTATTGCAGATTTCTACCTGAAGGAGCGGAAAATTATCAGCAATATATTCCGCTAGAAAATTGGTAAAAGCCGGATCATCATCAATTAAAAGTATTCTTCCCATAGTTTTTAATTATAGCGTATTCGGCGGGCAGGGGAAATAAAAAATTAGAACAGGTACTTTGAGCGGTTGGTAAAATAATCCCGATGGCGGAAAATAAAACCGGAAAGCAGCAAGATAGCCACCATGACGCTGATGTTACTGGTAAGCAGTCCGGATGGGTCGACCTTTTCGCCAACCACTTTTTCCAACTCAGCGGACGTTATACTCAGCAGGTTGATCAAAGTGTTTATCACTTCAAACGCGTTGTAGGCAAGAAGCAGGTACCATGTCAGGTTTTGGCGCTTCATGAGCCCAAGAAATAGATACAGACATATCAGGCTGTCCAAGAAGACCAGTATGCCGGCCATCCTGCCGTGGTAGATACTGCCGAAAAAGGGAATCGGCTGACCATAACTGGAAACCGTCAGCATAAAGAAGAACAGGTACAGTCCGCCAAGCAGGGTTATCCCCAATGGCCGTCGCAGTTCCTGCTCGTTATGAATATCGCTATCTTCCACGCTGCACCTGCATATCTCACTTATGAATTGTTGGATTTGCGCATGTCGCTGATGGCTACACACACAAAGATGACCAGCAGGATAAATCCGCAGAAAATCCAGTCTGCCGTACTGAAACCAAACATGGTCAACTCCTTTTGAAGGCTTCTGCCGCTTCGTCCATCAGGCCAATCTCCTGATAACAGGTTCCAAGCAGGTAATATACCTGATTCAGAGGGAACTGTTCGGCAAAAACCGCATCCGCCAGCACATCATTGATGATTCCGGCAGCATCGTCGCTGCAGCCGCTGTAGTGCTGTTCAACAGCAACCGAGAGTGCCGTAAGGTAGTCAAGCGGAGGTACCATCGGGAGCTTGCCTGCCAGTATCCCGGCAATCCGCGCTTCAAGCTTCGCCCGCTCAGCCGGTTCCAGGACCGGAATTATCCCGATCCAGACTTCCGCAGCCTGCTCATAGCGCCCCAGCACGTACAGAGCCTCACCGTATTCATAGGCGGCATGACGATCTTCAGGATTAAGAGCCAATGACATTTTCAGCTGTTTTTCTGCAGCGTACCAGCAGGTTACGGCGTGCTGCAGACTGGACAGTTGTGAACCTTTGTCAACGTAGGTTCGGGCAATTTCCAGCGGCAACCCGGCATTGTCCGGGTCAAGCAGCGCCATGATCTTGAGCAGATTTATCTTGCGGTCCAGATAAGGAGTATCAACTTCCTTGGCGTCCAGCATGATTATCTGGCCACCCAGTTCGGAGATAATATGCGGGTAAGCATCTTTCAGCACCGCAGCATAGCTGGCAGCACCAGTGCAGTCCGGATTAAGCCGCAGGGCCTGATAAATTCCGCGCCCCACCATGTCATAATCAGGCGAAGCGCTCGCTGCTGCTGCAAGAACGTCCTCCTCCAGCAACGGAAGCGGGGGTTTGCCCTGCCACAGAATTGAGACCATGCCGTCTCTGCCGCAGAGGACATAATCGTCAGGCGGGGTGAAATAGATTATTCCGTCCAACGGGGTTGGCTGTATGTCCGGTGTATTGTTCATCGTTTTTCTTCCTCTCTTCCCGGGAAGGTGTTGATGCCGGCATGTACGCCGATCATTCGATAAATCTGCACCTCATCCCACGGTTCATCCATGATTCCGTCGTGAATCGCCCAGCTTCTTCCGTTTACGGTTCGCTCCATTCCCGGCATCCGAAAGGGGCTTGACCCGTCCAGTCGGGCAAAATAGCGGCCGCCAGGCTGAAATTCGCGGTCTATCTCCAGCATCAGCCGTCTGCCGCGCAGATAGTCAAACCCGTATTTTTCATAGCGGATCGCATTATCGTACGAGAGCGGTTCAGCCACGATCATCTGTATGCCGAGTGAATCGGTGAAGCGCTCCAACAGCGGGAAAAAGGTGACAAACAGCTGCAGCCCGTGATGGGTCTGATTGGGGAAGAGTCCTGCCCGCATGGCGCGAAGCTCCTCCGGAATATTGCGGCCATGGGACGCAAACCAGTTGTTTTCTCCCCTTTCATTAACATCGACCGCATAGTGCGGCGCGTCCGGATCACGAACGATACAGAAGCTCAGCTCCATCTGGTGAAACTGGGTATCGGACAGTTCCAGAAAAAAAACGAGCACACCACCGGCCGGTTTTGATCGGGCTTCGATCCGCACCAGAGATAACCCGTTCGGGGCAATAATTGTTACCAGTTTTTCCCCGGCGAAGTTGTGGAGTGAATTATCAGCCAATCCCAAAACATCACGCAAACGCTGCGGCAGCAGACAGGAATAGATTCGCTCCTTTTCAGATTCATCCAGCCGGTTGATGGCTTGCAATGAAGAAAGCGGCCGACCGGCGGCATCAAGCAGTTGGCTGTTATGAGCGAGTAACGTCATAGTTTCCAAGTATTCCGGGGAAAATAGTTTCCTTTATGCGGGCAATACTTTTCTCCACCGCCACAAGCGCCAGCGTTCGCTCCCCTTCATCTGCCCAGTGCATGGCGTCCAGCAGTACCCGGTTATGATAGCCGAGCTGTTCGATTTTGTCGATAAACGATGACGGCAGCCGTGGATTAAGTTCGACGTTATTCATGATTGCCCATGCCAATGTCCAGGCCCGGGCAGTGTTCACAAGATCGTAGCCGCCACCCCCAAGGGCCACCCAGGGTATCTTGAGCCGCTTTATTTTTGCAAGCATTTCCGTGTAGCTGTGTGTGGTAATTTCCAGATTGGTAAGCGGGTCCGTGCGGAAAGTATCAGCGCCGATCTGGGTGATAATAATATCCGGATTGAAGGCGGCAATCAGTGGATATGCCACCTCGTCAAACGCTTTCATATAGATGGCATCATCAGTGTGGGCCAGCAGCGGCACATTGACGGAATAGCCTTTTCCGCGCCCCTCTCCGGTCTCCTCCTCAAAGCCGGTACCAGGGTAAAAATAAATACCACTCTCATGAAGGGATATTGTCAGCACTTGATCAGTGTCATAAAACGCTTCCTGAACACCATCACCGTGGTGAGCGTCTATATCCAGATACAGCACCCGGCGGCCACGGGCAACCAGCCAGTTGATGGCAACGGCGGCATCATTCACGTATGAAAACCCGGAAGCCTTGGCACGGTGAGCATGGTGCCATCCCCCGGTCAGATTGAAAGCTATATCGAACTTTTCTTCATCCACCAGTCGTACGGCTTCAAGCGTGGCTCCGGCACCCAATGCGGCACATTCATACAACCCCTTGAAGACCGGGCAATCCGCATCTCCCAGGCCGAATCTGAAATCGGCTCTTGGTTCTTCGGAAACACTGAACTCCTTGAGGCGGGCAATATAAGCAGGGTCATGAAACGTCAGCAGCAACTCGTCGGATGCCGGGTGGCAGTCGCGAATCTGCATGTTCGGCAGCTCCAGAAGGTGGTATGCATCCAGAAGATCATACGCCAAACGATTGCGCTGCAGCTTGAACGGGTGATCGTCACCATAGTTGAAATTGCCGAAAAGCGGGGAATATATCAAAGCGGTACGGCAAGGGCGCATCAGCAAGCCTCACGGCAGAATGGATAAAAAGAGAGTTCTTACTCAAACAAGGATAAATTTCACCTCAAATCGTTTCAATAAGCGCCAAAAGTTCGCTTGTTTTATTACGCATCAATTCATCATCTCCGCGTGACTCTACGTTCAGCCTCAAGAGTGGTTCCGTATTTGAGCTACGTACATTAAAACGCCATCCGTCGAACTCCATGCTCAGGCCGTCCGTTCTTTCAATCGTGCAGGCATTTATCGTATAACGTTCTTCGATCCGCCTGATCACTGTTGCAGCATCAGTAACAGTTCGGTTAATTTCACCACTTACCGGGAAGAGCGCAATCCGCTCTGCCACCAACTGCGACAATGATTTGCCGGTACACCCCATGATCTCAAGCACAAGCAGCCACGGGATCATGCCACTATCGCAGTAGGCGAAATCGCGGAAATAGTGATGGGCACTCATTTCACCGCCGTAAATGGCATCCTCGGCCCGCATCCGCTCTTTAATAAAGGCATGGCCGGTCTTGCTCATTATAGACACCCCACCGGCAGTATCCACCATATCGATAGTGTTCCAGGTCAAGCGGGGGTCATGGATAATACCGGCACCAGGGTGGTGGGCCAGGAGAGCTGTTGCCAGCAAACCAACGATGTAATAGCCCTCAATGAACTCACCCCGTTCGTCAAAGAAGAAACAGCGATCAAAATCACCATCCCAGGCAATTCCTGCGTCAGCACCGGATTCAATTATTGCCTGTGCTGTTGCCTCACGATTTTCCGGCAACAGTGGATTGGGGATTCCATTTGGAAAGGTACCATCCGGCTGGTGATGGACTTTGATAAATTCAAACGGCAGATGCGCTTCCAATCTATCAATAATCGGTCCGGCGCATCCGTTGCCGGCGTTGACTACAACCTTCAGCGGCTTGAGCGCCTTCAGGTCCACATAGCCGAGAAGGTGATCAATGTAGTTCTGTTTATTGTCCAATGCGCCCAAGGTACCTTTTTGAGATATCTCCCGAAACATACCTGCCGCTGCTACATCACGAACGGCATTTAATCCGCTATCGCCACTGATCGGTTTGGATTTTTCGCGAACCAGCTTCATGCCGTTGTAATCCATCGGATTATGACTGGCGGTAACCATAATACCGCCGTCCATATTCTGACTAAACGTTGCATGATATATTTCTTCCGTACCGCACAGCCCGATATCAAAGACATTCGCTCCACCATCCATCAGTCCGCGTGCCAAAGCAGTGCAGAGTCCTTCGCTTGACAGTCGTATATCTCGGCCAACAACCACGGTGCGTGGAGAGAGAAAGTCAACGTACGCCCTCCCAATCCGGTAAGCGATATCTTCATTCAACTCGTCGGGTACACGCCCGCGTATATCGTAGGCCTTAAATGCACTCAAATTCATATATCAATTCCTTTTCGCAGGAGAAATCAGCTTCTTCCGTACGTATCCTCAAACCTGACAATATCGTCCTCACCCAGATAGCTTCCCGATTGCACCTCTATTAATTCCAGCGCGATAACACCGGGGTTCTCCAGTCGATGTACAATACCAAGGGGAATATAAATGGATTGATTTTCTGTCAGCATGATCTGCTCATCACCTTTGGTGATAAGCGCCGTCCCCTTGACTACTATCCAGTGTTCGGCACGATGATGATGTTTCTGAAGTGAAAGCGTTGCCCCCGGGTTAACGGTTATCCGTTTGACCTGAAAGCGGTCAGCAGAATCTATTGATTGATAGGCACCCCAAGGGCGATAAACCGTTCTGTGGGTAATAGTCTCAGGACGTTTTTGCGCATTGAGGGTGTTAACGATTGATTTTACATCCTGAACCCTGCTTTTTTGAGCCACCAGCACGGCATCAGCGGTTTCTATAATAACATGATCTTCAACACCAACAGCAGTTACCAACCTGCTCGTAGACTGAATGTAGCACCCACTGCTCTCGTGAACAATTACATCTCCCCGTACCACGTTTCCATCCGTATCTTTGTCGCCGATCTCCCACAACGCCGACCACGCACCAACATCACTCCACCCTGCATCCAAGGGGATCACCGCGGCTTTATCAGTTTTTTCCATAACGGCGTAGTCGATTGAATCAGAAGGACACGAGGCAAAGGCCGCTTTATCCAGCCGGATAAAATCCTGATCACACGTGGCACGCTCAATTGATGCTCTGCATGCTGCAACCATTTCCGGAGAAAGCCGCTCGAGCTCTTGCAGGTACGTTGCTGCACTGAAAAGAAACATACCACTATTCCAATAATAGTCTCCAGAGGCCAGGTACTGCTCAGCAGTGGATCGATTCGGTTTCTCTACAAATCGATCAACCTTAAAAGCGCCGGTATCTGCTCCTTTGATTCTTAACTCTTCACCCGCCTGTATATACCCATAACCGGTTTCCGGTGCATTTGGTACAATGCCAAAAGTAACCAGTGTGCCACTTTCAGCCAGAATGGCACCTTCGGCCACCGCACGACAGAAGCACCCGATATCCTGAATAACGTGGTCGGATGGCAGAATGAGCAAGAGAGGGTTATTACCATCAGCTAGTGCTTGCAGCGCCGCCACGGCTACAGCCGGTGCTGTGTTGCGCCCGAGAGGTTCCAACAATATTGCCCTGGGAGAAGCTTTTATGGAGCGAAGTTGTTCGGCCACCATAAAGCGATGCTCTTCGTTGCAAACAACAATCGGTTCGCCAATGTCTTCCAGACCGTTAGTGCGAAGGATCGTATTTTGGAGCATGGTCTGATGATTGACAAGGGGCAGCAGTTGCTTTGGGTACAACTCACGAGATAGCGGCCACAAACGGCTGCCGGTTCCACCGGAAAGAATAACGGGAAAGATCATAAGATGTAATGCTCCAATTTTAATTATGTTGTTTTTGCTCGGCCTCGATGATCAATGTAATCACATCACGCATTGTGCGGGTTGCCTGCCAGCCCAGCTTCTGCCGCGCCTTGGCAGGGTTGCCCCTGCTGACCATAATTTCGGAGGGACGCAGTAAGGAAGGGTCACTGATTACATGTTCACGCCACTCCAGCCCGACAGCCTGGAACACTGCTGCAACAAAATCTTCCAGCGTATTTGTTTCGCCGGTGGCAATGACAAAATCTTCCGGCGTCTTTTGCTGCAGCATTAACCACATGGCGCGCACGTATTCCTCCGCACTGCCCCAGTCACGGGCAATGGATATATTGCCGAGGTTGAGTTTTTCGTGGCTGCCTGCCGCAATTCGGCATGCTGCTTTGACAATCTTCTTGGTGACAAAACGTTCCGGTCGCAGGGGAGATTCGTGATTGAAGAGAATGCCGGTACAGGCATACAGACTGTAAGCCTCCCGATAGTTAGCAACCTCCCAAAAGGCGGTTGCCTTGGCAACGGCATAGGGACTGCGGGGGCGAAACGGCGTCTCTTCATCCGCCGGGTGGCCGCCGGTGTTACCGAAGCATTCACTGGAACCGGCATTGTACAGCTTTATCTCCCGGCCGGTGAAGCGGACTGCCTCCAGCAGGTTGAGGGTGCCAACACTTATGCTTTCCAGAGTTTCCACCGGCTGATCAAATGACAACCCGACCGAGCTTTGCCCGGCCAGGTTGTAAATTTCGTCAGGCTGTACCTTGGACAATACTTGCAGGACGCTCCTGAAGTCGTTGAGCGCCACGGAATGAAAGGTAATTCTCTCCCTGATACCGAGCAGTCCCAGATTGTAAAACGTGGACATCTGGGCGTCCCGAGCCGTACCATGGACTTCGTATCCCTGCTCAAGCAGCAGGCGGGCGAGATAGGCGCCATCCTGCCCCGATATACCGCTTATCAAAGCTTTCTTGTGAGTCATGAGTGTCTCCGGGTCATCTGTGTCCGCTTATAGTCAATTTTCCACCGCAACCGGCAATTCATAGCCATGTTTTTTAAGCAGGGCGTGACGCTGAGCCGTTTTGAGATCTTCCGCAACCATTTCCGCACACATCTCCTGGACGGTTATTTCCGGAACCCAGCCGAGTTTTTCCTTCGCTTTTGTCGGATCCCCCAGCAGGGTTTCAACTTCTGATGGCCTGAAATAACGAGGGTCAATGCGTACCAGAATGTCGCCGGGCTTTACCGCAGGAGCTTTATCACCATGTACAGAAACGACCGTACCTGTTTCATCCACGCCTTCCCCTGCAAACGTCAGGGTAATTCCCAGCTCTTCTGCAGACCAGGTGATAAACTGCCTGACGGTATATTGAACACCGGTGGCGATAACAAAGTCGTCTGCAGTTTCCTGCTGCAGCATAAGCCACTGCATCTTTACATAATCCTTGGCATGTCCCCAGTCGCGCAATGAATCAATGTTACCCATATACAGGCAATCTTCGAGACCTTGAGCAATATTGGCGAGTCCTCTGGTGATCTTGCGGGTCACAAAGGTTTCACCACGGCGGGGCGATTCATGGTTGAACAGGATGCCGTTGCAGGCATACATGCCATATGCTTCACGATAGTTGACGGTGATCCAGTAGGCATACAGCTTTGCTACCGCATAGGGGGAGCGGGGATAGAAGGGAGTGGTTTCCTTCTGTGGTGTTTCCTGTACGAGCCCGTAGAGTTCTGATGTTGATGCCTGATAAAAACGGGTCTTGTGTTGCAAACCGAGCAGGCGTATCGCTTCCAGAATACGCAATGAACCCATGCCATCTACATCAGCAGTGTACTCCGGTGATTCAAAACTGACAGCGACATGGGATTGTGCACCCAGGTTGTACACTTCATCCGGCTGCACTTCCTGCAGAATACGGGTCAGGTTTGAAGAGTCGGTCAGGTCGCCATAATGAAGCCTGAAGTGAGCGTTTTCTATGTGCGGGTCCTGATAGATGTGATCCACCCGCTGGGTGTTGAACGATGAAGCACGGCGTTTGATGCCATGGACTTCATACCCTTTTTCAAGGAGAAATTCCGCCAGATATGATCCATCCTGACCGGTAATTCCAGTGATAAGCGCTTTTTTCATTGGTTTAACTCCCTCTCGTGGGTTTAGTTTCCTGATTCAATATGCTCCAGATACCACTGATACGTAGTAGCAATTCCTTGCGCCAAGCTGATTGAATGCTTCCAGCCAAGCCCATGCATCCGGGTGACGTCCTGTAGTTTCCGTGGCGTGCCGTCCGGCTTTGTGGCATCGAATACGAGTGCGCCATCAAAACCCACAACACTCTTTACTGTTTCTGCCAACTCACGGATGGTAACATCCTCTCCCGTGCCAAGGTTAAGGAAACAAGGCTTGGGATAACTCAAAAGTTCCGGTGTGATTTGTTCATCAGAAAGTTCCATCACGTGCAGACAACCGCTCGTCATGTCATCGACGTACAGTAACTCCCGACGCGGTGTACCGCTGCCCCACACAACCACCTCAGACGCCTTCTGCACTTTTGCCTCATGAAAGCGCCGGATCAGAGCAGGTAATACATGGCTGTTCTCCGGGTGAAAGTTATCTCCGGGACCATACAGATTGGTCGGCATTACGGCGATAAACCTGGTGCCGTATTGCCGGTTGTACGATTCACACATTTTGATACCGGCAATTTTTGCTATCGCGTACGGCTCGTTAGTAGGCTCAAGAAGGCCGGTCAGCAGATGTTCTTCCTTCATGGGCTGCGGCGCCAATTGTGGATAGATGCATGATGACCCAAGGAACAGCAGGCGTTTGACTCCGTGCTTCCACGCCTGATGGATCACATTGCTCTGAATTACCAGATTTATATGGATAAATTCAGCCGGGTAAGTGTTGTTGGCATGAATGCCGCCAACCTTGGCTGCTGCCAGAAACACATATTCCGGTTTCTCGGCAGCAAAGAATGCAGCCACGGCAGGCTGATCAGTCAAGTCGAGCCGGTCGGTCCCGGGGGTCAACAAATTGCTGTAACCATCACGGGTGAGGCGTCGCACAAGCGCAGAACCGACCAGACCATTTGATCCGGCGATGAATATTTTAGATTTTTTTTCCATAATTCCCACCACCTACACAAAAAATTTAAAACAACAAGATCGACGCTACTGCTGCGGTTGAATCCCGTCGCGCAGTAAATTACCCAGATATTGACCATACCCGTTTTTGGAAAGGGGTTGCGCAAGCTCCATCAATCTTGCATCGTCAATCCATCCATGGCGCCACGCTATCTCCTCCGGACAGGCCACTTTAAGACCCTGCCGTCTTTCCAGCGTTGCGATGAACTGCCCTGCCTCCAGCAGGCTCTCATGAGTGCCGGTATCCAGCCAGGCGTAGCCACGTCCCATGATTTCAACCGATAGACTCCCCTGTTGAAGATACAGGCGATTCAGATCCGTAATCTCCAATTCGCCACGGGTTGACGGCTTCAAGGATTTGGCACGGTCAACAACGGTGGCGTCGTAAAAATAAAGACCGGTCACCGCGTAATGAGATTTCGGCTGAGCCGGTTTTTCCTCCAGACTGATTGCTGTTCCAGCGGTATCAAATTCGACAACACCATATCGCTCGGGATCGTGTACATGATAGGCAAATACGGTGGCACCATGCTGGCTGTTCATGGCGTTTTCGAGCAGGTGATGGAAATCATGACCGTAAAAAATATTGTCACCCAGCACAAGGGCTGATGGCGATCCATTCAGAAAGGCTTCACCAATGATAAAAGCCTGTGCCAGACCGTCCGGCGACGCTTGCACCGCATATTGCAGGCTTAACCCCCATTGACTGCCATCACCAAGCAGCTGTTCAAAGCGCGGCGTATCCTGAGGTGTCGATATAATCAGGATTTCCCTGATGCCTGCCAGCATCAGGGTGGAGAGAGGGTAATAAATCATCGGTTTATCAAAAACCGGCAGCAGTTGTTTTGAAACGGCCAGGGTTGCGGGGTGTAAACGACTACCGGCACCACCTGCCAGGATAATTCCTTTTCTAATGCTCATATTATGCACCGATCCTTGCCAGTTTATAATCACCACTCATAGCACGCTGCCACCACGCCTCGTTATCAAGATACCATTGCACCGTCTTACGCATACCACTTTCAAATGTTTCCTGCGGCATCCATCCCAACTCGCGCTTGATCTTACCGGCGTCAATGGCATAGCGGGCATCGTGGCCGGGTCTGTCTTTCACAAAGGAGACAAGATCACGATAGTTGACAAGGCCGGCAACCTTGCGATCAGGTGCCAACTCTTCGAGCAGGTCACAGATGGTGTGAACCACGTAAAGATTCTTCTGCTCATTATGCCCCCCGATGTTGTACGTTTCACCCACTTCACCGTTTGTAAGCACCTCTACCAGGGCACGGGCATGATCTTCAACATACAGCCAATCCCGTATCTGCTGGCCGTTACCATATACCGGGAGCGGTTTCCCGTGTAGAGCGTTAAGAATCACATGGGGAATCAGTTTTTCAGGAAAATGAAAGGGGCCATAATTATTGGAGCAATTGGTCACAACAGTCGGCAGACCGTAGGTACGCTGCCAGGCTCGCACAAGGTGGTCACTGGCTGCCTTGCTGGCGGAGTATGGCGAACTGGGAGCATAGGGTGTGGTTTCCAGAAACAGATCATCTGTCCCATGCAGATCACCATAGACCTCATCAGTACTAATATGGTGGAACCGGAAAACCTGTTTTTTTCTCTCTGGCAACAATACCCAGTAAGAGCGGGCGGCCTCTAACAAAGAGTAGGTACCGACAATATTGGTTTCAATGAATTCACCCGGACCATCAATGGAGCGGTCAACATGGGATTCTGCCGCCAGATGCATGATGGCATCCGGTTGATGCACCGCTAGTATCCGGCTGATTTCAGCACGATCAACAATATCGGCCTGTTCAAAAACATACAGGGGGTTATCGCTAACGTCAGCAAGCGAATCGAGGTTTCCTGCATAGGTCAGCTTATCAACATTAATGACACTCACATGTGAAGCAATCAAATGCCTAACAACTGCAGAACCAATAAAACCGGCACCACCGGTGACAAGTATCTTCTCCATTTTATAATTTCCCTTGGTGTTTGAAATCTATTTTTTATTAAAAAGCCAATCCGTATATTTCGTTCAATACCGATACCTAAGTTCGAATATGGCTAACTGATTAGTGCGAGTTGCACCATCAACCATATTTAAGTTGCTAATCTTCTCAACTCCATACTCTAATTGACCATCAATGGCATCATAGATCGGGAGCATCCAGAATATTCTACCGGCATTTTTATGCTCCATTGCCTGCATAACACCATTGATCGGATCATACTGGCCAAGATTGTTTACACGAACGCGCCCTTCCTGGCCACGATCTGTGTGGAAGTATTCCAATCCGACATTATTACGGGTTGAAAATGCATGGCTATAGCGAACAAAAAAATCTTGTGCACTCCCTCCCTGTGAATGCCCAGGCGTCATATTATTATAAGTGTAGCCACGAGGAAATTTGAAATCAGTATAAAGCATGGGGTTGCCCCAGAAAAACTCGAAGCGCAGATCATCGCGGCATGATGCCGTTAAACATGGGGCATAGATACCGGCGACATAACTTTCAACAATAGGCCAGAACGAGGCGGAATCTTCACCGACATATTCCGCATAAACTTCCGTATTACGCAACTGGGGAATGCGGAAGCGCAGATCTATGCCGGAAATGCTGTTGCTGTGGTTTGTATAACCACCACCGAATATTTCATCTTTGATGGTTGTAGAGCCCGAAAAGCCGGGTCCGTCCTCTTGACGCACAAAATTGAAGCCGTATTCAAACCAGTTGCTCGGCTTTATTGCCAGCTTGATTCCCAAGAGGTAAGGTTGCCGGTGATCAGCCGTGCCGGAATCGGTTTCATTGAAACGCGATACCAGCAGAGTATACTTGAATTCACCCAGCCACTTTTTCACCCAGGAAACATCCAGCGGTTCCGGGCTTGATAGCTTGATACTATCGAAATTTTGTGCATTATTGGAAAGGGTCATGGCGCCGCGATACCCGGGCCCGAACCAGTTCTCATCTCGTCCCACTTCCAACTCCAAACCTCCGCCGCCAAGTTTGACATAACCGCGATTGAGCTGAACATCTGCATCTTTACCAGAATACTGAACCACAGGTTCTATCAGCACAGACATGGTGTCACTTAGAGAGCCTTCAACAGAAATCCGTATTTCCGCGTTTTGTCCCCGCTTGTAGGTGACCCCGTTATTGTTTTCAAAAAGAGGTGTTCCTTCGGTTCCAGAGGAGTAAAGAACTCCGGCATCGCTATCAGGCCGAAGTTTTCCTCCGATAAATCCGAAGGCAGATTGCCCGCCACGGATGAAAACGGGGCGATGGTAATCACGGGGTTCTCCATCAAGATACAGATAGCGGAGGAGCATTCCCGGCCTGGTATTGATTTCAAAAAGCTGCGGCTTTACTTCGGGGTTTTCGCGTAATGATATTTCACGGGGAATTGCGTCACGGATTTGTTTTATCAGTTCACGGGCAAAGGAGGGGTCAGCTTCCGTCCGGAGGTTCTTTTCTGCCTGGAGAACAAGACGGGCGACTTCGGCCTTGGAGTAGGGTTTCAGCCCTTTGACATCCGTGGTAATCAGCCCCATCCCGGCCAGCTTGTCGAGATAACTGTAAATCGGGCTGTTCAGGGGGATGTTGGTGGAGGAGAGGGCAAACGCAGGCTCTACGCTCACGGCTACTGTCAAGAGCGTGTAAATGATCATATAAAGAAGCAAATTAGAAATAGTGACAAGTTTCAAGATGCATCTATTCATAAGTGTCTACCTGCAGAACGAAAGCTGTTAATCAACACGGTGATATCCGCCAAATTTTGCTGATCCGATAAACACAATTTTATTTTGTTCCTTGAGGATTCTCAACCAGCGCTCAAGAGTTTTGGGTGGGATTGCCAGTTTTCTTGACAACTCGGGGACTCTCAAGCCGGGATTATTTCTGACTATATCAATCAGACGACTTACTCCCTCATTTACTCCCTCATTTACTCCCTCTCGCATTTCAGTGCATTGCTTGAATGTTACCAATATCCCACCACCAGTTTCCTCGATAGCAAAAATGACTTCAGGATATTCTTCTAGCTCCTTGCGAATTCGCAAAAAACCACTGCCATATTTTTCGATATTATTTGTCAGATAGAATGCTTCGGCAATCAGCTTGTTTCTTGTATGGGACTGGTATGTGTCTGTCTTCAATTCTTCAACGGTCAGGCCACCATAGAGCGTCCCAGGGCTAAAAAAACTGATTTTATCATCAAATATTTTGATCTGAATATCTGATGTATTGGCATAATTCCGATGAACAACGGCATTAAGCAAAACCTCTCTCAAAGCAGGCAAGGGATAGAGGAAACGCTCTTTACGTTGCAGACTGCCGTCAAAGGCAAAAGAAACACCAATATGGGAGACGATGCATTTCATGGCCTGCTCAACCGCCTCAAACAAGGTGTCTGTTATTTGCCGATCATCTATTATCATAGTTGGGGTTTTGAAACGGCCAATATGGATATGGTGTCGATAGGGTGTTTCGGCAAAAAGCAGTATGGCTCCCCAGGAAGGGTGGTTGCCTGCAGTGATAAACTTTAGCTTTTCAAGTGCATGTAGCGGAGATTTATCCAAAATAAATCGACCGGACGAATTAACTTTGTCAATAAATGCTTCGATTTTGGCAAGAGAAAGCGAATCCAGACTTTCATTCGGGGCCTCGTAGGCGTCCCAGGAAAGCTGCAGTGACTGCATATACATGTCAGTAATCTCGGAAAGAGTAAGCTGATGATTAGAGGAAGCAACTCTCTTGAAGTATTTTCCCTTGGTATTAACAGGTTTAACCGGATACTCGCCAACATGGAGGGACACGACCGTCTTTCCTTGAATCTGAACATCACTAATGTCAGGAATTATGGAAGGGCTTGTGGAAAGTTTGATTTGACCAAGCCACTCATTGAGAGACTCTTTACCAAGTATGATCCCGGATATAGAGCCATTATCGGAGACTCCAACAAGCACAGTTCCGCCCTGAGCGTTAGCAAATGCAACCAATGTCTCAATTACATCTCGGTTGAAGGAAGATTTGAATTCAAGCGTTTGAGATTCACCAGATCGTATTGTCAGCTGCAAGTCGTGAGCAATCATCGTGTTATGATCTTTTACGTGCTGTTTTTATTTGCATTTTATGGCCTGATTCCCTTTGGTTAGTACGTGGCGGGCCGTACTGTATTAATACAAACAAACCTTTACTCAAATGACCCCACCGGTTCATCCTTGATCCATCGCCGCAATCCCTCTTCAAGGTCAGTTCGATATGGGTAACCACGTTTCACCAGTTCACCCGGCACAATATTAGTGGACTTCACCAGTTTGTACATACGGGCAGGATGAATACCGTTTTTCAGACCAAGCGCATTCAAAAGCTGAAACGGTCGCGCAGCGTTGACCATAACTGACAGCGGAATGGTGCCAAGCGGTTTACGGTATCCGGCCACGTTGGCGAAGCTTCCACAGATTTCTTTGATGGTATAGTTGTGTGAATAGCAGAAGTTATACAGAATCGATGTTTCCGGCTGGTCGTTCATAAAAAACAGGCTGCCGACCAGGTCTTCCACGTAGCCGCACCCTTTAATGGTGTCTTTACGACCGGGATAGGCGAACAACCCTTTCCTGAGAACTTTTGCCAACTTGGTAAAGTTCCCGTGTTCCCCTCTGCCGAAGATTACTGCAGGCCGGACAATAATCAATTTTCTGCCATCGTTTTTTTTCTGCCATTCTCGCTGTATCTCTTCTGCTTCAAACTTTGATTTACCGTAGGCAGAGTTGGGAATCAGTACCGACTGTTCGCTTTTGGGCTCTTCTGTTGGACCGTACACAGCAATTGAGCTGGTAAACCAGAGGGTCGTTGAGCCGGTTTCTTCGCAGAATCTCGTGATATTGGTGGCACCTTTGACGTTTGTATCAAAGTATTCATGATCAGGATGACCAGGTGTTCGGTGAACTGCCGCAAGATTGACGACGATTGCAGGCGCAGAAATGGTATCCACAGGGATCGGCTGGCGCACATCACAAAAAACGAAGCGGGTGCCGGTAAACATATTGCCCCGATGCGGCTCCACAATATCGGCAATAGTTATATCCGTTATGCCACGCTGTCTCAGTTCGCGGACAAGATGGCTACCGATAAAACCTGAGCCACCAAAGATAATAAATTTATTCATTTTTCCAATATCCTTTATTCATGCTCAATTTTTGCTTTAACCAGAGTGGCATACCCAGTTCACGTTGGCCCAGCTTATAACCAATCAGCTTAATCCCTGTACGAACAATCGCTGACGGGATTAACCATGGAGCGTGTTGTGCCAGATATGTCATTTCTGACAAAACAAACTTTTTCCCCTCTCCCTCCGGCTTGCCGAGCGAGGTAATAAACCATTTCTCGCGTGAATGAAACACGCCGACATCAAAGTAGCGGCGGAACTCCTCCATTATGCTGTAGTTGTGAGAGTGATAACAGGCCGCGTCACCAGAATATGCAATCTTCCACCCTGACTGAAGCATCTTGGCAGCAACAAATGTATCCTCCCCGAAGATGACATCGGAAGGAAACCCGCCAACATCCATGAGCGCAGTGCGACGATACGCCGCAAACGAATTGGAAAGGAATGCTGCTTTAATTCCGAGGCGCTGGATGTCATCCTGTGATTTTACTGTTGCGGCAGCAGGATAATTGAACAAGCGGGCATGGGCGGCAAGAGGGGATGCGTCTTCGTGCGGCAGTTGACGGCCACACACGGCAGCAACTTTTTCGTCTGCAAAAGGTTTCAGGATATTCGCAATAGAGTCTGGTGAAGCGAGGATTGCGTCCTGGGTCATGTAGATGAATATATCGGCATCGGGACAAAGAGAAAGAGCCAATTGGCGGGTAGCGCCGTGGTTGAACTCGGAGGGTGCGATAGTTACAACGCGAGCTCCCGTCTTGCGTGCACGTACATCCGTACCGTCACCGGAGCTGGAGTCAACAACAAGAATCATATCTGGTTGCAGGCGCTGTTCCTGTAACTTAGTCACAAAGAGCAAGAACTCTGAACCGGCATTTTTGGTCGGAATGGTAAGAACAGTTTTCATGGTTGTTTTATGCTTTCGGATAATTTCGGTACGACGTGCAGCAGAGAGTTGATCAACATCTCACCGCTTTTCTTCCAAGTATAGCGTTGAACCAATTCAAGTCCTGCGGAAATCGTTCTCTCCAGAAACGGTTTGTCCTCTAACAGTGAAAAGGCACGTACCCAACTTTCTGAGTTTCCAGGTGTTACATAAAGCGGAACATCGGCACAAATTTCTTTATGGACAGGAAGATTTGAAATTATAACCGGACGTCCACAGGCCATCACTTCAAGGGGCGGCATGCCAAAACCTTCACAAAGAGATGGATATACCAGCGCCTCACATTCCCGCATTGTCCTGACGAGTTCAGCATCGGAAAGATAACCGGTAAACTCGACTGATTTCTGCAAGTTTAATTGCTCGACCGTTTTTTGCAGGAACTCTCGATACGACCCGCGGGAACCGACTATTTTTACGTTGTATTTCTGAGCCCACAACTGGTGATGTTGAAGAAGCTCCTGAATGTTTTTGTGGTAATAGGCCGCACCTACTACAAGCAAATATGGTTTTTCACCAACATATGCCGTTTTGCACGCACAATATTTTTCGTGGTCAAGGCCGCAAGGTACAACATATATCTTTTCAAGTGGGAACTTATAGTATTCTGCAATTTCGGACTTTACCGATTCAGAGATGGTAAATACCGCCAGCGAGTTCCGCATGATTTTTGGCAGAAGGTATTTGAAGTAATAGTATTGAGACCGGTGCTGTGAGGGGAATCGCAAGGGAATAAGGTCCAGAATGGTTATGATCTGGTTTGTACGGCCGATCATGCCATGATGCGTCGGAGTATAGACAAGGCCGTTTACCTTGGGGAAGCCGTTCCACATATAGAGAATTCGTTTGAAAGCCGCCCCGCGCTTTGCACCGATAATGATGTTTTCCGGAGATTGCAAACGCTTCCGAGAGGTACCTCCATAATGGGAAGAGACAACGGTACATTCAAAATAATTCTCCAAAGCGGAGGCACATTTTTGAGCATATATACCAATGCCGGTTGGAGAGGGGCCGAGCATGGAAAGGTTGAGCGTTAGGTCAACTGATGTCATATAGTGCATATGTCCTTTGATTGCTTTTGGAGACGAACCTGACTTGTTTTTGTGTATTTCGATTTTGCATCCATGGTATGTGCCGCCATGCCAAATGCAAACCAAATATTATATAAATTGTAATAACTTATCGATATAAATGCACCGATTAGTGTAATAACAACAAATAGTCTTGATTGGGCAAACTCTTTGTCGTTTTTGAAGAAGAGGTTGACTACCGGATACATGCAGATAATTGTAAAAAGTGAACCAAACCATACAAGCATGCTCAATAGCAGAGAATTGATGCCTTTATTTTCTTCAATGGAGGTAGAATTTGTCAAAAGAGTTGAAGCAATTTCTTCGGACTGTACTCCCCAACCTAGTAGAGGTCTGCTATTAAACATTTCAAGTGCTACCAGCATGGAGTTCGTTCGAGAAAGAAACGAAGCATTATTAGAAATATTGCTTACTCGAGCTATAATATTTGTGTCATGGGCTATATTTGACAAGTTCATATTTTGTACTGAAACCGCTATAAACAATATTGCACCAGCAACTGATGAAACAAAAATAGTAAATGCCATCTTAGCGTTTATGTAATTACTCACATAAAGCAAAAAAACTAAAGAGAGGGGTAAGACCGAAATGATGCCGGCAGATGCAGTAGATAAAATCCCGGCTAGTACTAAAAAAATCAGTAGAACTGAGCGGCGGCTATAAAGTAGCAGGGCAAGGCAAACCGCCAATAGCACAAAAAGTATTGACGGCTCTGGTGTGCAGGCAAACCCCCTGCCGAGTTTGATATAGGAATCGTTAGTCGCATATTTTGCAAAACTTAAAGAGTTCTGGATTCCTACAAGAAATGGAAAGTCTATTTTAAGGACGCTCCAAAAAAAATATTGAGTGATCGCCCAAAAACTGCTGACTAGTCCTCCTGCAACATACCCGTTAAAAAATGTTCTCGATAAGGCTGTTTGCTTTGCAACAAGATAACCGAGTGCCAACATAAATAAGCTTAAAGCTAAAGAAGTCATCCCTTTAAAATAGAGTGACAAATCTCCAGTTTTGTTGATAAGCGTGAATGCCTGAATTATGAGTAAAAAAATCAGGCTTCCAAACCAAATGAGGAAGCGTAAGCTGAATTTCTCCGTTCGAGCATAAACCATCAGTGCAGCGACTAAAACCCCGACCGCTACAACAGGCTGTACGGAGCTTCCCTCGCCAATATTTAATACTGAAACTGAAGGAAACCAGAGTAATAGTCCGACGAGATAACATCCAAAACCAACTAGGCCGTTTCCATTTCTGGCTGAGAATGCCATCTTCACTATCTTGGGACCGGTTTATCAAGCAACTCTTTGACTTTGAGTGCAGTGGAGCTGAAAGAACATTCTTCCTTTCGCTTCAAGGCCCCCTCCCTAAGACGATGGAATAACATATTACTTTCGAGTACAGATTGCATGCAGTCTTTGAGAGAGTGAATATCTTCTGCATCAAAAAGCAACCCATCTTTGCCATGCTCTATGTTTTCTGGGAAAGAGCGCGTGTTGGAAGCAATTACTGGTATGCCTAAACTTCGTGCCCACATAAATGGTCCACTTGCTGAACCTGAATCCGTCTTTCTATATGGTAATATCATCACATCAACCTGACATAGAAAGTCACAAATATTGTCGTTCTGTAAATATCCGGTAAATTCAAAATGACTGGTAAATTTGTTTTTTAATATAAGGTTTTTAAGATGATCCAAATACTTTTTATCGCTATTTTGTCTGGCACCACCTGCGATAATAACTCTGACGCTTGTTTGAGATTCTAGTTTTCCAAACGCCTCAATAATAAGATCAATACCTTTCTGTGGATTTATGAAACCGAGATAGCCAAAAGTAAATATTTTTTTTTGTAAATTGTCCGGAGTGAGGACATCATATGTTTCATCAATGCAATTAACATGGGAAAGATAGTATATTGGGGGATCTACTATTTTAATTGATTTAAGACGTTGTTCAAATACTTGCACGCCTCTGTGTGATAGGACAATATAATTATGTCCCTGCATAAAGAAATCCCGTTCTAGGATAGCTCCAAATAACTTGTTGTAAATCCTACGTATTCCCCTTGCAACAACATATTTTTCATATGTAGAAAAAAATGGATTCAGATTCATGATTGTTCTTGGCGGATCATGTAGTGTAATAAAAGAAGGTACTTCTCGAAGCAACGTTTTTAATTCCATAAGAATGAAAAACTCTACATATTCATTAAGTCCTACTTCTGCCATAATGATGCTAGTTTCTGAAAAATTACCTTCTGTCTTTAACTTGACAAGATATTGACGTAACGTTTTTATTGAGAAAGACGTATAAACGTTGGCCTCAAAATCAGCATCGCTTGTCAAATCAACAAAATTAAATTCATTAGAGCAGTAGTTTTTCATGACCTCAAGCATGACGCTTGAATAACTTCGAATTCCCGTAGTGCTGGATTTGGGGGGGCGTATGTATAAAACGTTCTTTATACTCATACTGTAGTTTTGTTTTTGAAAACTACATATGTTCTCTTCAGATGACGTACCGTCATGAAAATAAATCTAACGATACGAAACTTGAGCAAAAACAGTATGAACTTTTGTGTTCGGCCGAGTGCTAGCTGACTGAGAAATGACAGTGTTTGTGGGTTACTCCCTTGTAATAACTGGCTGCGACCGAGTGAGTAAATATAGTTGTTCTTGTAAGCGGCAATATATTTTATATAACATAGCAACTGCTGGTTTTTTGGCAACTCAAACCAGTTATAAAGTTGATCAAATGAGCTTATTATAGACTCCAGTGAAAAGCTTAATGATTGCTGGTGAACTCGATATCTTACAAGTGGAAGAGATATATGTCTGACCGCTCCGGATACAGCCAATGATAATCTTAGTGCTAAATCAGTCGTTGTACCAATATTGGGATAGCCTCCGAGCTGGCGGGCTATATCAGTTCTATGCATAGTTGCAGAAGGGAATATCTCACGGGACATCTCAAAAGATTTAACGATGAAATTTAGTCCTGATTCATAAACAGGTGAAGGCCTGCTTACACCAGTGAAGTTATCATACTCATCTATGTATTTGACTTTACTATACACAAGAGAAATGTTTCTATCATTAAATTCATTTATAAAAACTTCAATTGCATTTTCTTCCAATATATCATCATCTGATAACATAATGAAATACTCACCCTGAGCATTATTTAAACAGTGGTTCCAATTTAAAATTTGGCCAAGATTGATGTCGTGACGATGATATTTTAGTCGATGATCCGTAAATAATTCAACGATAGAAGACGTTTCATCTGTGGAAGCATTGTCTGAAATAAAAACTTCTATATTAGAGTATGTTTGATTGAGTGCGCTATGGATTGATTTAAAAAGATAGCTTGCTCTGTTAAAGGTTGGGATTGCGATTGTTACTAGAGGTTTTATATTCATATTTTTATTTCTTTATGAGGAATTTCCCTAAAGAAGCGGTATGACCACAAGACAACGTAAAATGAAGGAATGACCGTTGCTGCTATATTTCCAATAATAATACCGTTCAGACCCCAATAATAACCACCAGCTATTGATAGAGGTAATGACAACAACGCGTTAGCAATGGCCGGCAAAATGAACGCATTGGAATTAGTAGCAATGACAGCGTTTGCATGGGCGACATGATGAATGTAGATAAGCCCGAATAAAAGTTGCAATGAAAATAGAGATGGGCCTAAATATATACCAACCCATTTAGGTACTATGTATGGTGCTAAGTAAAAAGATATGATTGACAGAACAATTCCAATTCCCAACGCGAGTTGAACGCTACTTATGTATAAGCGTCGACATTTCATAAAGTTTTTCTGCGCCCAGTTGATTGCAATATACGGATATACCATCTGTAGAAAAAGTGATGCGACAGCGATAATTAACCAAACTATCTTAGCCAGTGCACTGAAATATGGAAGCGTTTTAAGTCCAAACATTCTTTCAACAATAAAAATATCCGTATTCATTACAATAAAACCGACCAAGTTTAACAGCAGCATCTTGCCGCTTTGAGAAAATAAGTCTATTATATCCGTGCGTTTAATTTTATTTGAAGCACTCAATGCTGCCAAATCGGTAAACTTATTTAAAACATAGACCGAAGCAAACAAATGTATGAAGTTGCTAATCAGGAATACTGTGCTTACTCCAACAATTCCATATCCCAAGTTTAGTACTAGGTAAAATAAAATAAGATTTACGATAGAAACTACAATCTGCGCTACTTTATCCCAGCCAACCTCTCCGAAGCCATTAACAATATGGTAATTTTTTACTGAATATATTCGCACTGCATAACCCAAGGCGATGATAGCCCATGATAATGAACCAACCAGGACAAAATTAATGGGCTGCAGTACCCATAGAATATAGGCAAAGTAAATAATTACACAAATCACAAACACCAATGCGGCAACAATTGAATAACTGGCGTTTATAAGTTTGTAAAACGCTGCAATATCTTTTTGCTGGGCTGACTCTTTAAGTTCTGCTGATTTCCGAATTACCACTGGCCCTAAACCCGCCTGAGCGAGGTTTATTAGTGCCGTAAACGACAAGAAGAATACCCATAACCCAGCAAGTTCTTTGGAAAGAAACTTCAAAAGGATCGGTAACACAACCAAACCAGAAAGACTATCAACTGCCAGACTGATAGCACCTACAATGACACCAAAGGAAATCTTTTTTTTGGACATTATGTGGATTTAACCCATGTATGGGAATCGAAACAATATTTTTTAATTACTTTAGCTGGAGAACCGACTGCAATACTATAAGAAGGTATTTGCCCGTTAACTACGCTATTACTTCCAATAATTGACCATTCACCTATACAAGCCCCTGCAACAACGCACACATTTTCCCCAAGCCAGACCCCCCTCTTCAATATAGTCGGCTTAGAAATTAGTGGCTGACTGAGATAAGCTCCCGCCTCAGGATTCATACCGTGATTATTGTCTGTAATCATGCAACCACTCGCTATCAACACATCTTCCTCAAGTATCAAAGAATTAGCACAATATAGATGTACTGCATGCTGAATACAGGTGCCATTTCCAATACTTAAATGTGGCGATGTCTTCGCATCAGCATATCTTGGAAATGTTTCAACTCTACAATATGGTCCAATAAATACATTATTTCCTATTTCAATATTTTCTGGAGATGAGTAATGTACTGGCGAACTAATGGTACATCCCCTTCCAATACTTTTAAAAATTTGTCGATACCACAACTCTGTAATTAATCTTCTTATTTTATGTCTTAACTTGTTGGTGAACGTACCCAGATTCATCGCACTACCTCAATAAATCCCTCAACATAGTCCATTAGTGTTTCGGATGGATTGCTAATTGTACTTAAGTACAAACTATTAAAGATAAAGTTATCAGTGGTCAGCGGACCATCAGGTGCCAAAATAGTCACCGTGCGAATACCTTTCTTTTCAACAACAGTTTTTACAATTGTTGCTAACTCACGCACACTGACCGTATCTCTGCCATGTACATGCAAAACATCCGGCATATTTTCCAACTTTGTTGCACCGAGTATTGCAGCGCATATATCGTTTACAGCAACAAAATTTCTTTTCTGGTAGCCCGGCGTCTTGAGTACAATACTGCCTGTTTCAATCGCTTCTTTACAAAAAGCAAACGGAATAAGTGACCATCGCTCAAACCGCGATAAATCGGCAGGTATACCAAAAAAATTGCTGGGCCTTATTACCATGCCATTGAGTCCAAATTTACTACTATACAATTTTACATACTGTTCCGCTTGCAAATGAGTGAGGCCATAGTCGTTTAACGGATTTGGTAGTGTGAGTTCATTTATCTCTCCCGAAGGATTACCAAAAACATGAAAGGTTGATAGGTACACGAACCGGGAGATTTCGTTATTCACACAAAAATCCAGAACTGCCCGGGTGCCCGCAACATTATGATAAATACTGCGATATGGCTCTTTTGCACAAGTTACTTCATGAGCCGCTGCAGCGTGAATACACAAGTCAATTTGTGTATCAACTTTGGTATTGGCAAATACTTCCGGATGGTCAAGGTTAATCGCGATATCGGCATGTTCGCTGCGAGAAGCCTTTATGACCTTCCAGCCCCTATCAGCAAAGTACCTGCACGCTATTCCACCGAAGTAGCCGGACGATCCAGTTATTAAGACAGTTTTGGTCATGACTTAAATTCAAACGGAGACTTAAATACGTTTAGTGGCATAAATGATTTATCTCTATCTGAAATAATCGGTTCTATATTTGGCCATAGGATTCCTGCAGAACTCCACAACACACCAGCATCCGCTTCGGGGGCATAGACGCTACTGACTTTATACATCATTGTAGCTGAATCGCTTACTGTGTAAAAACCGTGCGCACACCCTTTTGGTATATAAATCATATTGGCTTTTGCAGCATTGAGCTTAAACATTACATGTTGCCCATACATTGGTGATCCAACTCTCAGATCGACAACCGCGTCCAATACTTCTCCAGAAGTGCAATATACAAGCTTTTCATGGTCATGGGGTGGTAGCTGAAAGTGCAGCCCCCTGAGCACGCCTTTGTTCGAAACTGAGTAGTATTCCTCGCGCCAGTCAATGCCCAGACAAATCTCTTCAAAAGCATTGCGGTGGAAGGTCTTAACAAAACACCCTCGCTCATCTGCCATTTTGCGAGGAATGAGCTCAAAACACCCTGGTATGTTAGTGTCTAACTTGTCAAACATCATGAACAAAAATTCCCGATTTCATTTACCATATACCCCACCATCTCTTCCGTCATACCCGGATACACCCCAATCCAGAAGGTATCGTTCATGATCCTGTCTGTTGCTGCCAGATCACCAATCACCCGATAACCGATACCACTCTTTCTCATCTCATCGAAACAAGGGTGTTTGATCAGATTGCCGGCAAAAAGCATGCGGGTCTGAATTCCTTTGCTTTCAAGCTGATTAACGATTCGGTCACGGGTAAGCCCACTCCCCTCACGCACCGTCAGAAGGAATCCAAACCAGGATGGATCCGAATTTTCAGTTGCTTCAGGCAGAACAAGTTTCTCTTCCAAACCAGTTAAACCATCACGCAGCAATTTCCAGTTTTTCTTTCGCGCTTCTATAAAGCCAGGCAGCTTCTGTAACTGGGCACAACCGATGGCTGCCTGCATGTCAGTTACTTTCAGATTATAACCGAAGTGCGAATAGACATATTTGTGATCGTAACCGTATGGCAACTCACCGAACTGCTGGCCGAAGCGGTTACTACAGGTATTGTCTTTACCGGAGGGGCACCAGCAGTCGCGACCCCAGTCCCTGAACGACTCAACCAACCGCTTAAGCTGCATATCATTTGTATAGACCGCGCCACCTTCACCCATGGTCATGTGATGGGGGGGGTAAAAGCTGGAGGTACCGATGTGGCCTATCGTACCGGTATAGCGCCATTCTCCCTTGTAGAGGTAGCGAGAGCCAAGGGCATCACAATTGTCTTCAACAAGCCAGAGGTTATTTTTGTCGCAGAACGTTTTGACGGCGGTGAGATCAAAGGGGTTGCCGAGCGAATGTGCTACCATGACCGCTTTAGTTTTATCAGAAAGGGCGGCATCCAGCTGGGTGACATCAATATTGTACGTCGGCAGGCTGACATCAACAAAAACCGGAATTGCCCCGTATTGGATAATGGGAGCAACAGTGGTCGGAAATGCAGCTGCTACACTTATCACTTCATCTCCCGGCTTGATCCTGCGCTCTCCCAGCTTGGGTGAGGTAAGAGCCATAAATGCCAAAAGATTGGCAGAGGAACCGGAGTTGGTCAACGAGCAGTGCTGAACTCCTAGAAACTGGGCAAAATCCTGCTCGAACTTTTCCGCATAACGACCGGTAGTCAACCAGAAGTCGAGAGATGAATCGATCAGATTGCTGATCTCTGCTTCATCAAAAACCCGACCGGCATACGGTATGCGATCACCGGGGACGTATTCTTTTTTCGGCGCATGAACGTGCCGGTAATACTCAATGGATGCTTGTATAGCCTGTTGACGCAAAATGCTTTCTTGGTCCGTGCTCAATGGTTCACTCCTATTCAAAATTATGCTGAAGCCTCATACTTGTCGATCTGGTCCAAACATATCTCACGTATATTGCCGTCTGCACAATATGCTTTTGTCCACTCAACTATAGCCTCAAGTGCCGTATTCAAACTCCACCGTGGATTCCAGCCGAGCCGCATATGGGCTTTGGAGCAATCCAGCTTGAGATAATGGGCTTCATGAGGATGATCTCCTGAGTCTATTTCGTAACGAGCATCAGCACCCCATTGTTCACAAAGCCGCTGTACAATCCATTCCACCGGCTTTGCATCTTCGTCAGCTGGTCCGAAATTCCATCCATCAGCATATTCTGTTCCGCTCTCATAGAGTTTCTGGGCAAGAGCCAAGTATCCGGATAGAGGTTCGAGCACATGCTGCCACGGACGTATGGAATGAGGATTCCTGATTTTGACCGCTTCACTGGCCATGATGGCACGGATAATGTCGGGTATCAGGCGATCTCCTGCCCAATCCCCACCACCAATTACATTGCCTGCACGGGCAGTGGCAACGGCAACACGGTGTTCAGAATATCGTTCTTGGCTAAAGAATGAAGAGCGGTATGCGGCGGTTACCAGTTCCGAGCAGCCCTTGCTGTTGGAGTAGGGATCAAAGCCGCCCATAGGTTCGTTTTCACGATAGCCCCAGACCCATTCCCGATTTTCATAGCATTTATCAGTGGTAACATTGACAACAGCACGAACTGATTGACAGAGCCGGACAGCCTCAAGCAGGTGCACCGTGCCCATGACATTCGTGGCATAGGTCTCTACCGGAATTCTGTAGGAATCACGCACAAGCGGTTGTGCAGCCATGTGGATGACGATCTCTGGCTTGGCCTGAAGCATGGCTTCTGCCAGTGAGGCAGCATCCCGGACGTCGCCAATGCAATGTGAAGAGAGCAGATCAGGTATCTTTGCCAACTCAAAAAGGCTCGGATTTGTTGGCGGCTCAAGGGCATACCCACAAACTTGGGCACCAAGCCGGTGCAACCAGAGGCAGAGCCAGCTCCCCTTGAATCCGGTATGGCCGGTGATGAACACTTTCTTCCCTTTGAAAAACGTGTCAGTTGAACAGTTAAGTGGTTGAAAAGTTGAATTCATGCATCCGCTTTCTTCATCTGTGCGGCACGTAGCCCGCTAATGGCTGAGGTTAGTTCATTTGTTGCACTGCGCAACACTTGTTACATTATTTCAGGCAAATATCCATTTACTTCCATGTCTTCCAAGGGGCTTCGCCGGATTTCCAGTGTTCTTCCAAATAATTCTTGTCCCGCAACGTGTCCATCGGCTGCCAGAACCCGGAGTGTTTATATGACACGAGTTGCTGTTCTTTGGCCAAACTCTCGAGCGGTTCTTTTTCCAGAATGGTCAGGTCGTCGGCTATATAGTCTAGAACCTGAGGTTCCATAACGAAAAAACCCCCATTGATCCAGGCACCATCTCCTTTTGGTTTCTCCTTGAAACCATGCACCAGATTATCATCGTCAAGATCCAGAGAACCAAATCTGCCGGCGGGCTGAATTGATGTCACCGTTGCAAGTTTACCGTGAGCCTTGTGATATGAAACAAGGTCCTTGATGTTAACATCTGCGACTCCATCTCCATAGGTCAGCATGAAAGGTTCATTACCGATATACTCCCTGACACGCTTGACCCGTCCTCCGGTCATGGTTTCACCTCCGGTATTGACCAATGTGACTGTCCATGGTTCAGCAGAATGATGGTGAATCATGCGTTCACTCTGGTTCTTGAAATCGAAGGTGACATCAGATTCGTGAAGAAAATAATGTGCAAAATATTCCTTGATGCAATAGCCCTTATAGCCCAGACAGACAATGAAATCATTAAATCCGTAGCTGGAGTATATTTTCATGATATGCCAAAGAATAGGCCGTTCGCCGATTTCTATCATAGGCTTGGGTTTCAGATGAGATTCCTCACTGATTCTCGTTCCAAAACCACCTGCGAGAATAACAACTTTCACGGTGCTTTAACCTCCAAGTATCTCCTCTGCTAATTAACAGAGTAATAATAAATATTTATTGCTAAATAATGCTCTGCCGAAAGAACCAACTCCGAGCCTTTATCAAGGCGTGTAGTCGAAGTAAGCTGGTGCACTCCAACTGGTGCCGGCACCATTGCTTGCCGAAACAATCCAGCCAACGGTTGTTGCTGCTGGAAATGTAACCGCCGGGGTGACGGTGCAGGTACCTGCGCCACAAATCGAT